>NZ_JANGBP010000001.1:0-418396 GCF_024462535.1 Adlercreutzia sp. DFI.6.23 | reverse complement strand
CCTTGTCTTCTGGCGTATTGGCGTACACCAGTGTAGGGCCAGCAGCGTCGCAATGGCTGTTTTTGCTTGACTGGAATTTGGCTGAACTAGTTTGACTTTAGGTGGCTATTCTCGCCCGACGCTAACAACGTCTACTCACTCGAAATGAACGCTCTTTGGGATACGGCAATCTCGGGCAGCAAGACCGCCCTAGAAACTTGCTTGCGCTCGATAAGTTAGCGGAACGTTTCAGCTCGGTCGAAAATCGAAACCAGCCTTTCCCGTCTGCACCGTTGCCTGAAAAGCCAGAAGGCCCCGAAGCCTTGACTCACATACCTGAGTGCACGCCGATGTAGCTAAGCTCATCCTCGACGCCCATGAGCTCGCTCCAACGAGCAGAGAGCAGCTGGGCGTAAAGATCATGCTGCAGTCCATAGCAGCCGAGCGCATATCCGTCGTTCACTTCGACAAGAAGTGTTCGCCGGTCTGCTGTCACCCCAAAATCGATCCCATAGCCAGCAGGTGCATCCCGGTATTCCTTCACAGCGCTCTCGATAGTCGAAGGATCGAAATGGAGCCGCCAATCGCCCTTGTAAGGGCGCACATCTAATACCTCCCCATAACGCACGAAACAGCGCCACTCAGCCCCGAAATCTACGACTTCGCTGCAAATAACCGGAGGATTTTCGCCGCTTATGCCGCAACCAACAAGGTCAGATATGCCTTTGATGACTTTGCCCGTGAACTTTTTGTCTTCGACTGGCTTTACAAAAAGCGGCCATGATTTGATGTCGTTGTTCACTTGGTTGATGGTTGAACGCCACAATTCCCTTCCCAGGAACGGTGTTAGAGACTCTGGATAGTTGATCTGCGGAATTTGGACTCCGAATCTGCGCAACACGGCTTGACAGGAGCCGATCCCGCCAACTACGACATCTCCCCTCTCGACGCCCAAAAGCTCCGAGGGGTCAAAATATGGAATAGTTTCAAAGCCCATATCGGAGAATCCGAGCCACGCAGAATAAAAGTTTACATTGTATGGCACATGATCTTTGCAAGGAATAAATGCTCTCATGCTGAACTCCAGTAACGCATTTGCGGTCACCCACATTCTACCCATAGACACAGCATCGCATGTTCAGACGAACACTTAAACCGTTTTTGCGCCGCATTAGTCCGACCAGCCCATCTCCGCTGCCACTCTATAGACCTTACTCGCTGTCTTTACCTGTCATTCCTCTTCGAGACCATCAACCCCTTCAGCATGAGGGGGCGGGGGCGACTGCTCCCACATTCTCGGCAAGTTCATGGCACAATGCCTTTAAAGCGAAGCGGCTCACCCCTCCCCCGCCTCAAGCGGCGCCATGTCGAGGCGCAGGGTTTGCTCTATCACCTTCATGAGGACATCGTCTTCTATCCGGGGGTTCATCTTCACGAGGCCCACCAGGCCGAATATCACGACGCAGAACATCTCGTGCACCAGCTCGATCTCAATCCGGTGGTAAGCCGCGTACTCCTTCGCGATATGGTTCGCCAGGCAGTCCGCCGTCTCGCGCGTGGCGCGCACGTCAAAGGCGTCCCGCACGCCCAGCTCCTCCAGGACGGCTATCACCGGGCGCGGCCTTCCCGCCCTGTCGTAGAGGGAGTAGCGAAACGTCTGGATGCACTTCTTCAGCGACCCCGGCGTGTCGCCGAAGACCCGCGCCTCGTTCCACACGATCACGCTTTCCACCAAGTCTTCCACGTAGTCGTCGATGACCGCCTCAATCAGCCCGTTGCGGTTTGCGAAGTGGTAGTAGATAAGTTCACGGGTGACGTTCGCCTCCTTCGCGATGGCCGCAATGGAGGTTGCCCGCACCCCTCTCTGCTCGAAGAGCTTCCGTGCCGTGGCCACAATCGCGCCCGGCGTGTCGGTCAGGCGTCGCGATTCCTTCAGGTCTCGGCGCCTCTCCCGTACGCAGCCGGCCGCCTGCAGCGGCGTCATCTTCCCGTAGTCGCGCATCATCGTCATCCCCTGGAACGTCCCGTCTCTCCTCCGCGAAATGTCCTGCACAAATCATAGCCTTTTGTGAAGTATTGCGATACCGGCATTTGCTAGACTTTAAGCGAATCGGCCCGCACACGGGCGCATCGCAAGCCGCATTCCCGCTTCTGAAACGCGCGGGCACATGCCGACGAAAGGAGACTCCATGGGCATCCTCTACCAGGCAGCCGATCCGATTTACTGGGTCATTTGGCTGTTCGCCCTCTTCGCTTTGATGGCCTTCAACGAGCTGGGGCGCGTCAAACTGTGGTGCGGGCTCGCCCTGTTCGCGCTTGTGCCGATCGCGCTCACCCTGTTCGTGTGGCCCGAAACCGCCGCACCCGGCAACGAGTACGGCACGGGAACTTGGTTCAACTGGGTGAAGACCTACTCCGCGCTGGCGGGGTGCCTCGGGTTCATAGCCCTGCGCTTTGTGAAATGGCGCGGCAAGGACGGCAAGATCCACTACCTGTACGAGAAGCGCTGGGCGCTGTGCTTTCCGCCGCTCATCCTGGCGATCAACATCGCCGAGGCGGTCATCCGCGACTTCCAGGTGTTCGGCTTCGCGCTGTGGGAGGGCGGCGTCGTCGAGAACCTGTGGACGATATCGGGCCCGTGGAACATTATGAACGGCATCGCGGGCATTTTGAACATCCTCACGATCTGCGGCTGGTTCGGCATCTTCATTTCGAAGGACCCGTCGAAGGACATGATCTGGCCGGACATGATCTGGGCCTGGATCATCGCCTACGACCTTTGGAACTTCGCCTACACCTACAACTGCATCTCGGATCACTCAGCCTACTGCGGCCTGGCGCTGCTTCTGGCCTGCACCATCCCGACGTTCTTCATCAAGCGCGGTGCATGGCTGCAGCATCGGGCGCAGACACTGGCACTGTGGATCATGTTCGTGATGACAGTGCCCCAGTTCGCCGACGTGCTCGCCCCCATCCCGACCACGCACAACCCCATGGCGTTCTTCGCGGTGAGCCTGATCGCGCTGGCGTCGAATGTGGCGCTGGCGGCTTACCAGCTCTACCGCATCCGCAAACTGAAGCTGAACCCGCTGAAGGATCAGATCTACGCCGGCACGAAGGCCTACCAGCGCATCGTGGAGGAGAACAAGTAGGGGCATTCCACCCGATCCGGCATGCCTTGAATTCTTGCCCGAGCCGATAGCCGCAACTATCGGCTCGGGCTTTTTCTAACGACAGCTTAAAGTCGCTGCAGCCCCTGACAATCATCTAACGAAAGACTACCGAGATAAAGTATCGTTAGAGGATTGACAGCTGAGCTAACGGCGCATTTAGACCGTCAGGCACTTGGCAGGCGCCGCGCCCCGCGAATAAGGCGCTTCCCTCCACGGCGTCTACAACGGATCTCCCCCGCGCCGAAGAATGGCAAGATAATCTTCGTACAGATAGACCCGATATCGCTGCTTGTTAGCCTCAAGCTGTGCCAATATGCCCAGGTCGCAGAAAGACTTCACCAATTTCACCGCAGTTGTCCTTGAAATCTCGAGTTGCTCTGCCACGAAGTTCACATCGACAATCGGATTGCCCTCAATCAGCTCCAAAAGCCTTTGACCGTTGCCGGCCGACCGTCCCATTTCCTCGTTGATGAGGGATGCGTTTTTGTTCCTCAGGTTGACAAGCAACTCCATCGCCCTAACCGCATCCTCGGCGCTTGCCAGCAAGCAGTCGCAGAAGAATTCGACCCATTCTGTGTAGGCGCCGCACTCGCGCACCTTGGTTAGCATGGCGTAGTACTCGCTTCGCCGCAGCTTCAGCTGATAGGAAGGGTAGAAAACCGCACCGCTTAGGACGCCATCATTCATTAGCGAGAGCGTTATCAGGAGCCTTCCGATTCTTCCGTTGCCATCGAGAAACGGGTGGATGGTCTCAAACTGATAATGAACGAGCGCCGCTTTCACAATAGGGTCAATTCCATGCTCGTTGTTTACGAATGCCTCCATTTCCGAAAGGGCATCGGCCATATCGTCGACGTTTGGAGGAACGAACGATGCATCGCGCAGCGTGCAGCCAGCTGGACCTATCCAGTTTTGAGAGACTCTCATCTGCCCGGGATTCTTTTCCTGTCCGCGCGTCCCCTCAAGCAGCACTTCATGCGTCTCCTTAAGAAGACGCGCGCAAAGAGGAAGCGTCTGCATCCTTTTCACCGCATACTCCGTCGCCTTAACGTAGGCGACCACGTCAGACACATCTTTGCGAGTAAGTCCGACATTGGACGGGTCGAGAATATCGTCAAACGTGCACTGCGTTCCTTCAATTTGCGCCGACAGCAAGGCTTCTTTGCGAACGTACATCGCCAGATACATCGAAGCATTCGGAACAAATCTGAGCATACCTTCAAGCTCGCCAATCTTCCTCGAGCAAGCGCTGAGCAGCTTTACGGTGTCAGAGCTAAGCTCCAGGGCGGCCACTCTCGATAACGGCGTTGGCACGAATGAAGAGTACTCCAACTCTCCTGTAAGGTTTTTCCTGAGAAAGCCCTGCCCGTTGTTCTCTATTTTCATAGCGCATCCTAACGACACTTTAGAGCTATTAAAGTCTTATATAGTATTCTAACGACACTTTATCATGAAATTTCGTCGTTACAAAGCCTCAAACGAGCTAACGACACTTTTAAGTTGCACGGACGCAAACAATGAATCGGGCACCCAATGCGCGAAACACAAGCGGCGCAATGATTCGTCGCTGAGAAAGCCGATGGGCCTCAGACGGGTGATGCCATTCCCGCCCACGGCAACAGGGTCCATCGAGGGCTTCGAGGGTTTCTATCGCCAATGGCCTCCAGCGCTCAAGACCCACGAATGATCGTTGCCTCACCGGCCATCAGAATAGGCACCGCTCGATAACCTCTTTCCCGCGGAGCTGGTTCAGCCATTGCCGGGGAATGGAATCGTAGCCGTAGAGGGCGGCTGCCAGCGCGCCAGCGACGCAGGCGGTGGTGTCGGAGTCGCCGCCCAGGTTCACCGCCTCCGTCACGCATTCCTCGTAGCTGTCGGTGTTGCACGCGCACCAGAGCGCGGCGCCCAAGGTGTCCAGGACGTAGCCCGTCGAGCGGATCTCGTCGCGGGGCAGTCCCCGGATGCCCTCCAGGAAAGCGAAGCGCTCGTCACCGGGAATGTTGCGCCCGATGGCCTCTTCCAGCCCCTCCCCTTCCAGCACATCCCTCAGGGCGCGCACGAAGAAAACGCAGGACTCCGTGGATATCGGATGGGCGTGCGTGATGGCCGACACCGCCCTGACCTCATCGTCGGTCGCGTCCGTAAGGGCCAGCGGCGCGATGCGCATGAGCGACCCGTTGCCGTTAGAACGCTCGCCGTCGCAGCCGAATCCCTGGAGAAGCGCAGTAGCGGTGGCGTTGCCGACCCCGAAGGCGCGACCGTCGGCAGTGTACGCGCCCTCGTAGAGCCAAGCCCGGAAGCGGCTACGCATGTCGTCCACATCGACGCCGCCGCAAGCTCTGATACTGTCGCAAGTCGCAAGCATCAGCGACGTGTCGTCCGAGAACGTGCCCGCAGGCATCCCGTGCGCTCCCCCACCGACCATGCCCTCGCATGCGAAGGTGCCGCGCTCCATGCACTCATAAGGCACCCCAAGCGCATCGCCCACAGCAGCCCCGTACACGACGGCTCTGAGGGTTTTCGAGGCACGGCTCTCACGAGCTGGCGCCACCGGATGGTTGCACTCTCGAAGAATCATTTCGCGCTCCTTAGTAGAATGACTTTCCGGAACGTCCAAGACATCATCTCTCGTCCAAGATGTCAAATCAAGTAGCCCATCGATGCACAGCCGCGGAGCAACCACAACGAAGCCTCTCTGGAAGAGCGGCCCTGCCATGGCGCTTGCGAGACACAGCGACCGGCAGCGACCTCAACCCAAGCGGAGCAATGATTCGTCACGCAGAAAATCGATCAGCCTCACATGAGTGATGCCATTCCTGCTCGCGACAACAGGGTCCATCGAGACCACGTACTTGGGATAGCTATCGCCAATGGCCTCCAGCGCTCCGAACTCACGATCAATCGTTGACTCACTGGCCATCACGTAGGCGACCTGAACGTAGCAACGACGCCCGTCTCTTTCGACAACGAAGTCTATCTCGCTCTTGTGCAGCTTTCCCACATACACTTGCATACCGCGCGAGATCAGCTCGTTATAGACTACCGTCTCAACGACGCAGTTCCACTCATCTTTGACTCGGTTCTTCCGAAGATGGAACAATCCGAGATCGCACACATACTCTTTAGCCTCGAATCGCAGTTTCTTCTTTCCGCGGATATCGTAGCGCTCCGCTCTTCCCACAACGTAGGCCTCTTCGATGTAGCGAATGAGGTCGTAAACCGTTGGCGCGGACACCTTCCGAACCGAGTCGGTTAGCTCGGCGGCGATGTTGTTGCCCGACACCGTCGATGACGAGTTGGCAATCAGATAATCCAGCACGTTTTCAAGAGTCGTTGCGGAGGATACCTTGTTGCGCTGAATGATGTCTCGGAGCACGATGGAGTTGTACAGATTGTCGAGAACCACACGCCGCGACTCGGCCAGCTCCTGCCCGCACACCAAGGGAAAACCTCCCCATGTCAGGTACTCATCCAAAAGCATCGATTCATCCAAATGTCCTTCGGAAGCCTCCGAATGAAGTTGGGCCTCTTTGAAGCAGCAGAACTCTCGGAAGTTGAACGGCATCACATGAAACGACACCGTACGACCACCCAAGCGCGTTGCAAGCTCGCCCGATAGCAGCTTCGAGTTTGAACCCGTCAAAAAGATGCTGACGTTGTCGGTCGTATTGAACGAATTAACCACGAGCTCGAAATCGCGCACATTCTGAATCTCGTCAAAAAGCAGGTAGGTTTTACGCTCGTCGGAGAGCTTTGGCTTGATGTGACGGTAGAGTTTGTCGGGATCGGTGAGTTCGCGGTTGGCGTAGTCGTCGAAATCGACGAACACCAGCGTGTCCGGTTCCATAGAATCGAAATGCTCCGCACGGATTTCGTCCGCTATTTGCCTCAGCAAGACGGATTTGCCGCAACGCCTCACCCCGGTAATGACTTTAATCAACTCAGAGTCGTAGAACGGACGAATCCTCTCGAGATATTGCGTTCGCAGAATCACTCCGGGTTCCTTTCGATAGAATTAATTCAGCTTAATTCTATCATACCTATCTGGTATAGAATTAAGTACATTTAATTCTTTTATTGTCTATTTTGATTCGGAAGCGAGTGCTCGACCTTGGGAGGGATCTGCGGATACACCTTGCGACGAACCAAATCACCCCCTTCCAACTCCTTGAGGTTCTGGGAGAGCGTCTTGTCTGAGATCTTCCCGAGGTAGCGCTTCAGCTCGTTGAACCTAACCGGCTGGTACTCCATAAGGCAGTACAGGATCACCATCTTGTGCTTGCCGGAGATGAGAGAGCGTGTAGCTGTACCCCGTTCCTTCGAGCCGGGCATCGCCGATCGCACGGCCCGACTCTTCGTTGTCTTTGATGTGCGAAGCCGTCTCCAACCTCGAAGACGTCAAGGGCGAGGCTTACAAGCCACTTCCGACTACTGCGTTGGAGTAGCCCTGGAATAATATTCATACTAGCGCACCCTTTAATCGATAGCCTATAATGTGATTGTTGTTTTGGCATTGATGGAGTGCGCCCGCATGCAGGGGGTACGGAGCTGCCGCGCATGCTGCAGCTCTGAGTGGGAATGGAGGTGAGAATCCTCCGCTATACCAGTAACCGTAAACGCCGAAAAGCAGCATCTTGGGCGATGTAATCCTCCAGATTGCCATTTCGTCCTCGCCGGGCACGGTGGCTGCTTTGATGAGGCAAAGTCGGAACACCTCTCCATCGCACGATAGCCCTGGGAAAGAGGTGCCGATCATGTCCGGCTCTAAGTTCGTTTGCGCATTTTTGTCCCTTCTGCTCTGTTTCTCGTTCACGCCTACCTCTGTATTCGCACAAGATACGGTTGCGGAAACCTCTCCTAACCTTTCCGAATCAACTGGAGCACCAGCTTCACCAGATGAGGTGGCAGGCTCTGCTGAGGCCGATGAGCCTACGGAACCTCCCCTTCCTACCGCTCCAGAGCAGCCCATTTCGCCTGTGGACGGAGCGCTCGATGACTCTGGCGCCGATGAGAAGTCGTACGAATCGGTTGAAGCCGAAGATGAGCCCACAAGCGTCAGCGAGGCTCAAGAGCTCATTCAGCCTCAGAACGATCTTGCGGGCAGTGGCACGGAAGCTGACCCCTTTCTCGTCGGCTCCGTGGAAGACCTGGAGCTGCTACGCGGCATCATGAACGGCAACCCTGGCGTCCACGTGAAGATGACGTCTGACATCTCCGTTGGCGAGTGGGAGCCCTTCTATCCATCAAGCGGCTATATCACCGAAGCGTTCAGCGGCGTGTTCGATGGCTGCGGCCATAGCATCACGAACTTGAGCGTGAATCGTACTACTACGAACGTTGGCTTCTTCGGCGGTATCAACGGTGCCACCATCAAGAACCTTCATGTGAGCGGCACGGTGTCTTCCACCAAGGCCTATGTCGGCGGTATCGTAGGCAAAGTGCAGCAGGGCTCGCTCACCGGATGCAGCTTCTCAGGAAGCGTCTCGACAGGCGCCAAAGGAAGCACAGCCTACGCAGGCGGTCTGGTTGGCTACGCTGGCAACAGTGCCTCGCAGACCGCCTCGTTCTCGAACTGCTCCAACACCGGTTCCGTGTCAGGCGGCGTTGCGGGCGGCATCGTCGGGTACGCGAAGTACACCACTATCGAGAGCTCCTACAACACTGGTTCCGTGACTGGAACCAGTCGTGCAGGCGGCATCTGCGGCCAGCTGCAGAACAACGGAAGTATCGAGCGCTGCTACAGCACCGGCGCCATTTCGGGCTCAGACACCGCAAGCGACATCGTCGACTTCCTCTACGGCTCATCCACCATCAGAACATGCGGCTATGTCACGCGCATATCAGGCGCGGGCACGGGCACAGTCGAGAGAGAAAGCTGCGTGCAGTCGGACGACCCCGCCTACCTTCATAGCGTCATCATCGGCGGCACGGCACCCGGCCCCGTCGATCCCGATGATCCTGATCCCACGCCCGGCCCCAGTCCTGACGAGCCCAACCCCGACGTTCCGCCCGCAACCGACAAGACACTTGACGAGATAGCCGCATCACTCTCGACGCTCTACCCCGAGTTCGGCAAGGACGCCAACGTCGTCGATATGATCCATGCGAAGCACCCGAATATCACGGTCGCCCTGAAATCCATCGAGAAGACGAACGGCACCGACAACTGCTCCGCCATCGACCAAGAAGGCAACATCACCTACTTCTACGCAGACCCCGACGGCTTCCGCGCGCAATGGTTCGGCTCCTACCGCATCACTATCGACCTTTCCTTAGCCGGAGCCACCGTTCAGAAGACTGTTCCCGTCATCGTCTATTGGAACGCCCAGAAGGTCAAAGCCATGCTGGCGGCAGACGTTCTCTCGCAGGTCGACCTTGGCGACACCACCAACGTAAGCACCGACCTTTCACTTCCCAAGGTTGCAAGCGGAAAGCTTTGGGCGCAGATCACATGGACTTCCTCCGACCCATCCGTCATCTCCGTATCCAGCGAGAACCAGGGCACGGCCGACACGCTGTTCGCCCCGTACGTCGGCAAGGTGAAGTGCGGAGAAACGCCGAAGGACGTGACGCTAACCGCTAAGGTCGTCTTCCAGCGCACGGCAATGGGTGAACCCGAGATCGCAGTCGAGCAGACCTTCCCCGTGCATGTCGACTCGCTGGACGGCGCAAGGGCACAGCAGATCAAAAGCGAGCTTATGGCAAAGCTCGACGCCGGCTTTGCCAAGGCAGGCCTGCGCGATAGCGTCACCGGCGTACGACTTCAGCCCGATGCCGGCGGCATCTACACTGTCGAGAACGACATCCAGCTTCCCACGACGGCCGATTTCGGCGTGGACGGCAAGTACTACCCCGTTACGCTTGCAAGCAGCGACGGCACGCTATTGACCGTACCCGACGTGCGCAACAGCGCCCGAGTCTCCGTGCTTCGCCCCATGGGCACGGGCAGCCTCGCCCGCAGCGCGAACATGGAAGGCCTCGCGACGCTTTCCGTTTCCCTTTCCGACAAAGACACCGGCGTCAAGGCGACCAAGGATTTCACCATCCGCGTGAAGCCCATCGAGCTTTCCGACCTCGCTTCGGAATTCGATCTCATGGAGCAGGCAAAGCAGCATTACTTCGACGGCCTCAACGCAGGTGCGAACCCATCCGCAAACGAGGTCACCGTTAACCTATCTCCGTTTTTCGAGGTATACGCTGACGACAACGGGGAGCTCGTATGGGTCCGCGACAGCGCACAAGAGAAGAACACGGGCATCGTGCCCGTGGCGCAGGACGGCTGGGAAGAGCTGGAGCTGTGGCGTCTGTTCAAGTCCTCGAATGCGAAAGTGGTGTCGCACGAGAACCTGCTGGTGACCCGCCAGGCCGAGCCGAAGGCGGTCACCATCAAAAGTGTGCTTTCCCACAAGGTATACGGAAAGTACGGCAAGCTTTACGCGGAAGATCCCATAACCTACGCGCAGTACAAGGACCTCGCGGCTCTATACAATCAGGAAGTGAGCGCGGAGATACTCGTGCGCGGAACGAGCAACCCACTTATGGCGATGGCGCGTAGGGCACCGGTCGATGTGAACTTCGCTGTGACCGACGGATCGCGCGTTCTGTACTCAGGCAAATACAAGCAGTTGCCCGAAGGCACAACGGCATGGGATGTGTTCAAGCAGATGGTTCCTGCGGGCAACTACCAGCACAAAGGCAGCTATGTGAGCTCCATCACCGGACCGGACGGCACCGTGCTCGCAGAGAAGAGTCGCGGCCCGAATTCCGGCTGGCTGTATTCAGTGAACGGGACGACGCCTAGCGTGGGTTTGGCCGGTTACACGCTGGAGGACGGCGACAAGCTGGTACTGTTCTTCACCGATGACGGATCTGCTTACGGACATTGGGAGTGGCCTAGTGTTGATGGCTCGCCCTCCGAGGGCTCGCAGGGCTCCGGCACATCGAGCCCCGCCCCTGAGGGTCCGCAGGGCTCCGGCACATCGAGCCCCGCCCCTGAGGGTCCGCAGGGCCCCGGCACATCGAGCCCCGCCCCTGAGGGCTCGCAGGGCTCCGGCACATCGAGCCCTGAACAGCCTGGGTACGAGCCCGATACCCCGGACGCTTTCGAGCTTGTCAATTGGGTGAAGGCTCCTGGAGTGAAAGAGGGTGACCAAGTGCTCATCACCTCTTCTGATGGAACCTCCCGAATCACACAGCCACTCGTCGTGTTTGAAGACGCTTATGTTCCTTTAGCATCTGGCGAGTCATACGAAATCGTGGAAGCGGATTTGGAAACAGCAGAAGCAGAGTGGTGGCATTCCTACTTGGTTGTTTTGATCATTGCCATTATCGGGATCGGGACTACCGCTGTGGTTAGGCTCTGGAAGAAGGGCAAGCGAAGCTAGCGGCGGCAGAAAGACGGGAGAACTGCAAGGCTCCGCAGAGAAGTGCGCCTGCGGCTAACTTCGGGCTTCTTCCCCATAGGCTGAAAGGTCGTCGGCAATGGCCTCTTCCAGCATCGCAGCGAAGCGTTCGGCGCACTTTTCCACATGATCGCCCATGCCCTCTGCAGCATAACGCGGGCTCCATTCCGCGATCTTCTCGGGATGATCGAGCCACCAGTCAATGAGCTCGGCAAGGCGCTCGTCGTCACCAGCTTCGAATAGGCTCTCCCCACAGAGAGCGAACTGAGAGGGCACGCTCATCTCGGCCTCGGCGATGATCGGGACGCAGCCGCAGGCGAGAGCCTCCAATACGCTCATGGCCTCGATGTCTGCAATCGACGCATGGATGTACAAAGGACACGCTCGCTCCAGGGCTATCAGGTCATCGATGGACCGATACTCGAAGATAGGAGGATGGGGCAGGCGGCTCCCTTCGTGCTCAAGCTTGTGCTTAAGCGGGCCCTTACCGCAGATATGCAGCCGGATCTGATCCCTATGGAAGCAACGTTCGATGGCGCGGATGATGGTTGCCTGGTCCTTCTCGTGAGAGAGACGACCGACGGTGACGATATGGACAAGGCCATCATTGAAGCTCTCGCCCTCTCCTGGGCAGAACGCCTTGGGCACGCCATTGGATATGACATGGAGTTGACTCCGGTAGCCATGCTTGCGCAGCTGGTTGGCGATCATCTGGCTCGGACAATGGATATGGCGGATGTCGCCGTAGAGCCAGTCGCGAAACAGCCTGTAGATGGCATCGCAAACCAAGGGCGCTGCCCCCAGGTTCGCGTTGTAGGTGACGTTCTCCGGCTGCAAGTGAAATGCCGCCGTCACCGGCACACCGTGGGCTCGCCCCCAATCGCGAGCCGCCTGGCCTAAGGCGAAGGGGAGGAAGATATGGATGACGTCAACATCGGCGAATGCTTCATCGAAGACCGCCTCGTCAGGCAGCGCGAAGTGGAAATCGAGCCCCTCGGCAACCGGAGTCACGACGGGGATGTGATGCTCGGGCACATCGAAGCTATCGGGGTCATCCGCGCCAAAGGCCACGCAGATGACCTCATGGCCTTGCTCGCGCAGGGCATCCGCATAGCGCAACGCCGTAGAGGATGTGCCATTGGAGCGGACGGGCATATCGTCCATCACGAGCGCGATGCGCATGTCTGCTCCTTCGTCGAATCATATTCTTCAAGTCTCATTGTGACAGGATAGCCGGCAGAGCGCGAGATATATAATAAGCGGCGCGCACAAGCGCGAGAAGGTCGAGCCGAATTCCCCAAGATTCCCCTCTCCCGTTTGCACCGTTCCTCTTGTTTTTCACAAGCCTAAAGCTTCATAAGGGAACGCTGATGCTTCCGTCCCAGATTCCTATGCAGCTCGCAGCATAGCGGACTGTTCCGGAAATCGTCCGCCTCCCTTACTACGCGGGCACATTGTCCACGTAAGCCTGAAATGGGATTTATTCGCCGCAAACAGCTATTGGGCGATCTCTTCGATGAGACTGTTCGGTCTCTTTAGCATCAGATTGACACCTCCCTATCGAGTTTCTCCGCCTCGTCTTTCCCCAATAGGCCCTGCCGCCGCGCTTCCCAAACGGCCTCCTGAAGCCTATCGGGCATGATCTTGCCCACGCACGAGCTGATGGCCGCCACGACCGTCTGTGAGGGTATGCCCTCGTACTCGGTAACGTCCTTGGCGCCCTTTCGCTGCACTACCTTCATTCCCTCGGGTAGCTTTCTGCGGATGCGCCTCGGCGTGCCGATGTACATCTTGGCGGGATTAGTGGGGCAAAGCGCGAACATGGCGAGGACAGATTCGCCGTAGAGGTACGCACCGGGACCCGCCAGAGCAACGCTCTCGGCGTAAGGATCAAGATTGCCGGGAACGTGGTGCTTAATGCGGTAGACGCCGCGCCCAATACGGGTCAGCCTTCCATCGGAGGTAAAACGGGACAGCTCCTTATCGGAGACCCCCATCCTTGCCGCTTCATCCCGGGTCACAATCCCGTAGTTATCGGCTGCTACTTCGTATATTTCCTCGTATTTGCTCATGCCAAAACCTTACCATATTTGGGAAGGTTTTGGCATGAGCAATAATAGGGATTTGGTTTCAAATAACGCTTTAAGTCCGACGATCGCGCATGAAGTCCATTGCAGAGCCATAGTCCTTCACGATGGCAGGAATGCCATTGATATCTCGCACGGTATAGCCAAATGCATCCTTCGCAATTCAACTACAGAAAACACCTGTAGCGCTGAAAGGCGTTCTGCGCAGAAGCAGAAACGACGACGCGTTCATCGCCAGGGCCGACGCGCACTCCAAACAGACCATGGTGCAGTTGTATGGCAATCACCGCAACTGATGGTAGAGGCATTCGGGTTAAATGCAAGAAGATAGTCAAGCGGAACATCCAAGACATCGGCGACTGCCTTCATGCGCTCACGCTGCTTTTCACTCGCGCTCTTGACCCTTTCAACGAATTGCATATCGGTCACAAGTTGAATGGGAACATGCGCTGCATTTGCAAGCTCTTTGTTCGTATGAACAGTCTTGCCGTGATCCACAGCAAACGAAAGGTTTGTCATCGGTTTGCGTATGAGAACATTCGACCCGCAGATCGGGCAGTCCGCCAAAGGTTCGTCTGGATCATGATCACTTGAGGGCACAGGCGCTAGGCGCGTAAGCCCAGCTGGAGCCGTATTGCTCGAACACCTGCACGCAGCTGCCTGATCACGATTGAAGGCTAGCGCCTTTAATCGATCGGTCGAAATATGGTAATCATGGAGCATTTTTTGGACATCCGGGCTATCCCAATCAGAACCGCACTGATCATGAAACCAAAGAATTCGCTTCAGTGAGCTAAAGTCTGACAAACCTAGCAACAAGAGGAACAATCCGAGATGGTCAACCATGTACTTATTTAGTTCCATCATATCCGTGTCGTCAAGCTTGCCTTCTGCGTGCATATCTTCGACCGGACCATTCCTGAAGCATAAGTGAGCTAAGCTTATCGCCAAATCTCGCACATAGCCATCACCACTAATTTCTTTCAGCAGACAGTCGATAGAGAGGTCATCGATTTGCGTCCCAGCCACATCGCTCCAGCCACCTTCTGGCTGGCTGTTAGCGTCATCACGAGACGACGACGCTTTCCGATCTATGACATCTATAAAAGTGCTCTGAAAGCGCACTTCGGGAGAAGCGGCTAAAGCGTGTTCGAGCTTCTCCCGAGCGACCCTGTTCAGTTTTATCTCATCAAGTACATGGTGGTCAAAATCGCGCATGGTCGCCAAACATTCTTCGCTGTACTGGTTTGCCTTCCACAGCTCTATCGAATGAGTTCCCTCCTTTAAAGGGAAGAGTCTGCTCATGTCCCCGTCTTGATCGGTGCAGTAGAACACTCCACCAGTGAACCCTCTCTCAGGCTGCCCCTCTGTAGAAGCAACCATCCACTCAGATCCGAGCTTCTTAACATTTCGAATCTTCCCCCGGCGAATCCATTGTCGCACGGTCGCAGCCTTCACTCCCTGCATCTCAGCAAATTGGTCTATAGGAATATACGGCGCGCTCACTACTATGATTTCGGGTGTAACTTCGGAAGAACTCTTTAGAATCTCGCCATTATCATCAACGACTATGTCTTTGAACGCATTAATGCTGAGCTCGATTTCCGTATCTGTAATCTCAACCTCATAAGCACAGAAATCCTGGTCGAGATCAGCGAGAGGAGTTCTTGCAACCTTCTTTCTGAAGTCTTTCATGACGTCTACAAGGGGTTTCGAACGACCTTTACGCACTATTTCAATATCATCATGCTGCTCAATCCTGTCGATATATTCATCGATGGCTCCCAGAAGCTCATCCTTTGTCCTGATAGCCCACAGATTGAACAACCGAAGCTCTCTATCGTTCATACCACACCTCACATTTTGTATCTTATCGATACACTAATTGTACCGTATAAATACATATTGTAGTGCGAAAAGCCCTGTGCCGGCGAAAAAAGATGCACTTCGCAATAAGGCTGAGTATCACTTCCTCGACGTGGATGTTCGGATGCCGCACGCCCAAGAGAAAACCCTATCCCGCAGGCTGTCTAAACATCCTCTACAATGAATTATAGGCGCTCACAAACCATCTTATTCGGTTCTGCAAGCCACCGAATAACCCAGTCCGGGCTGCGAGAAAGTCAAGGTGCAGCCCTGAGTCAAGGATGAACACCTACGGCCCTCGGGCACCATCATAGCTCGGCGAATCTCTCCATACGCTCGGTCTCCGCCTCGGACAGGCGGCGCAGCATGGCGGCCAGACCATCGTAGTCGCTGCGCGCCAGCAAGTCCATGTAGGCAGCGCGCTCTTCCACGAGAATCACTACTGGGGCGAGGCCGGCGCGCATGAGACCGCGATTTACGAGGATGCGACCTGTCCGACCGTTGCCATCTTCGAAGGGATGAACTCTCTCGAAGCGGACATGGAAGCGAGCCTCGCGCAGGAAGGGGTCCCCTCCCTCGTCGTGGTTGTACTCGTACACGAGCTGCATCATGAGCTGGTTCACTTGATTGGCGGCCGGCGGCAGGTGCTCCGCCCCGCGGATGATCACCTGGCCGTGACGATAGTCGTCGATGCCGCTTATGTTGCGGTTGAATCCCGCGCTATAGCCTTGACAAGCCGCTCCGAAAGAGGGTCGTCCATGTTTTCCGATGCCGTGGCCAGGGCGTACTTGTGGTTGATCGCCTCGTACAGCTCGCGAGCCGTGGCCGTCACCTTCATGGTGTTGTCGTTCCAGAGGATGGCATAGGTCTCGGCAAAGGACAGCGTGCTGCCCTCGATGGCGTTCGAGTGGTATGTGCTGCGTGTCACGTAGTCTTCGAAATAAGCCTGGTGATCGCGCGTGAATTGCAGGGCATCCACGGGGCGCTCCTCATAATGAAGCGGGTGCCCTCGTTACGGAGAGCACCCGCTAGGGTGATCAAGCGTCAAAGGAAAGAGGAGAACCCCTACTCCCACTCAATCGTAGTTTTTGCCGTCAGGCGTACAATACGTATCAAATCATGTTATGTCGTCCAACCTGCATCATGACGTCCACCTAGTTAAGCAAATCAACAGTATCGTTTTGTACTCACCTTAAATCCCGTTTTACACACCTCGGAAAGGGAATAAATACGGCGTTACAATAAAGCACCTGTGAACAGGTGCTTTCTCTTATTTCGAAAATGCTGAGTACAAAAATGCCGAGATCCCGATCGTTTACTCCGCGAATTTATTACCAGGAATAACTCAGGAATAAATTCAGCATAGGAGTGTAAAGGCCTGAACAGGCAGAACGTGAAACGCTGAGTACAAAGTGAGTTCCAAGTGAGTACAGGGTCTTTATGAGCCGGTTCGCAGAGCAAAATCGCCCCAAACCGCTTGGCAGCATGCATCGGCTGCCCATTTGCCGCCCAGATCCAGCATGCGGCGAAGAAGGGGCCCGCCAACTTACCTCTGCTCAACCGATAAAGGCTCGACCTCGTTGATGGGGACATGCTTGTGAAGCGTGCCGTCATCGGCTCTCACATCGCAGCTGGGGCAAATACCGAAACAAACGCCGCCACCCCTAGGGTCGACGACGAATACGGTACCGGAGATGAGGTTTCCGTCGAATTCGAATCGAACCCTGTCGCCCGCTTCTGGCAGGACCCTGGGTGACTCCATGGTAATTCTCCTATCTCAAGTACTCGTTTGCGAAGACGCGCGCTCCGGGTGGAGCTGCGGCGGTAATGCCACGAGAGGCTCGGTTCCCCCGTGAGCTAGCTCTTGGGAAACTCCAGTCCCTTCAGCGTCTTCAGGAACACTTTGCTGAGCCTTCGCCTGCTCTCGAAGAAGATGAGCTCGGACTTGCTCATGCCCGCGCCATTTTCAGATTTCTCCCTCATGAGCTCCAGCGTGCAGACCATGTCCGCCGCCTGGCTCAGCCTGTATTCGGAGGGAGCTATCTTGCGGACATCCACATTCGTCAGATACGCGCAAAGCACGGTGTTGATGAGGTCCGTGACAAGAGCCTGACCGTTGTCGTAGTACACGATGACCGACTCGAATCCCTGGAAGAAAGCGAGGTTGTCCCTCAGGAAAGAGCCCAGCTCGTTTGCGAGCCGCCCCCTCAGCGCGAACCGGTCGGCGCATTCCCTCTTCCTGACGGAAAACGTCTTGTAGCTGATAGGGCTAAGCCTCATGAACGAGAACATCTTGAAGAAGACCTTGCGGCGCTTTTCGAGATCGACGTCCTTCCATTCGTCCTCTTTGCGGACTATGGGACCGGAGTGGACTGCTTCTTCAGGATGCGCATCCAGAAGATCGAGCTCGTAGCAAAGCTTTTGTTCCTGCTGTTCGATGCTCGATGCTTGGTCATGGAGTATCATCGTGATCAGATAGAACTCGGAGTTCGACCCTACGTCTCCAGATTCGTCGATGAATATCCCAAGGTCAGACAAGGTATTGCTCCTAGATATAGAAATGGCGGGGAATATCCCCGCCGCAGGGTGGACCAAGATCTATTCGACCAGTCCGTTGCTGAATATTATAAGGCCTGCGAGCTCCTGCGACAACAGGCAATTCCGCCCTACACGAAATCGTGACCTCTCGTGGCTATACGCAGGCGTAGACCATGTCCCAGGTGATGGTCTTTCGAATCGCCCCGCATGCTCGGCGATAATCTCCGGCACCAACAGCAGCCTCATATGCAATCTTCACGGTAAGCTCGTCTATACCGACAGCCTCGGCGATCCAGAGGAGCGAGGCAGCGTTCATCAGGCTGTTGCAGCATCGTCTCGCGCTGGAGTTCGGAGTCTGCCTGCTGTACGAACCGCTTCCCTTGGTCTCGTTCGCGCGAAACCATTCGACCATGTGCTCGCGCTCGGTCCTTCCCGTCTTGGTGGACGAGTCGTGAACCTCGCTTATGTACCTGTCTGAATATGGGTAGTGATCCTCTTTGGTTCTGAGAATGTCCGAGAATCTCCTGCATCTGATGTCGGCCAAGCTGTTTCCCTCGTTTATGGTTCCTTCACATGTAATTATAACGGCAGGCACGGAGAGCCACTTTTGCACACCCTATGGCCTATCGCCTCTTTCCGAAGATCGCATCTATGATGCCGTAGACGATCGAAGACCCGAGCCATAGAGGAACAATCAGTATCGAGGCGACGAACAGACCGTAGAGTAGCGGGTGCAAGACAGCTCCTCCAACCAATCCGGCTATTGCCAACCCGATGACAAGTATCGCTATTATCCAGCCCATCAAAAGACCCTCCTGAACCACTGTGACAAATTGTCACAGTGGCCCTGAGCAGGCGACACTTCGAGAAAACTAGAACAGGCAGGCATCTATGGCCTCCTTGCCGCGAAGCTAGTGAAGCCAAATAGTGCCTCTGACCTGGTAATACTCACTCCCACTCGATAGTTTTAGGGGCGGATAATTGTTCGAGCAGAGTCATTTCGTATCACCTCATCATAGGATGTCCGACTAGTGTCGAGCATTCCTAGTACCAATTTGAACTCACTTATTTCGCAATCTCTAGTCTTAGCATGAGGGAGTAAATAAGAAAACTAGAAAACACTTTGTCTGACCAGCCGAAACTCTCTGCACATGTTTATGTTGAGTTCAACTACCCATTATACAGGACTCACATTTATACCCAGGAATAACGCAGGAATAAAAACAGACTATGGGTGTAAAGTCCTGAACTGCGCAAACGAAAAACCATGAGTTCAAAGTGAGTTCACGATGAGTTCAGTGTCTCCGAAGGCCAAATCACTGTAAAACATCACATCCAAGCCATTAGCCGCCATGCGAGAGCCATTGTTCTGCGGAGACTAGACTGACTTAGGTCAAGGCAGAGATAGCAGAGCATAAGAAAGGCCGAGGGATGCCCTCGGCCATTCAGCAGAAGAAAAGCCTCCAGCAGCTTCCATGAACTAGACTAGTCGCGAATTAGAGTGCCTATTCCGTTCGAAAACGCTGTAGGCACTCAACGCCCTTGTTGATTGCGTTCTCGCTGATCGAGTAGTGCATCCAGCGCCCTTGCTTCCTAGCGCTGATCAGACCGGCATCCTTCAATATCTTCATGTGATGAGACAAGGTGGGCTGGGTGATGTCGAGCTCGTCGAGAATACGACAGGCGCAGAGATCCTCTCCTTGGGATACAAGTTTTAGGATACGCAAGCGATTCTCGTCTCCGAGAGCCTTGAATAGCAGCGCTGTCTTCTCTGTCTCCATGATTCCAAACCTTAGAAATTGATGCTTATCTATATATTCAATCAGGATGTTACGGCTGTCAAGCGCAGAACGCACCCCGTCAGATAGCGGCTTCCGCCTACAGGAGCTCCTCGATCTCCGATTGCGCGAGCACCTTGCCCTGCGAGACGACCTTGCCGTTCACGAGAAGCGCAGGCGTAGCCATGATGCCCGCCTCGGCTATCGCTACCGGGTCGGTGACGTACTCCACGCTCACCGCGCCGCCCGCCTTCGATGCGGCGGCCTGCGCGTTATCGTTGAGCTGGTGGCAGCGCTTGCATCCCGGCCCCAGCACGGTCAGCACGACTGCATCCGCCCCAGATGAATCGCACTCGCATGCCGCAGGTGCCTCCTCGCCCTCGGGTACCTCCACGATCTCCATGTCGCAGCAGCAGCTATCTTTCTTGTCCTCTTTGCCGAACACCTTTCCGAACAGTCCCATCTTCCTATCCTTTCTCTAATGGGCCTTCATTGCTATATGCTTCTCATGCCGCTAGGGCATGACGAGTGTGAACGCGAAGCCTGTGCCTATGGCCACCAGCAGGATGCACAGCACGAACGTCACCACCATGGGCTTCTTGAATATGCTGTTCAAAAGCGACACCTCGGGGATGGAACAGCCCGCGCCGCCCAGGATGAGCGCGATGACGACGCCCGCTGACACGCCCTTCTCCATGAGGATCCCCGCGATGGGGATCATCGTCTCCACGCGGATGTACATGGGGATGCCGATCACGGCGGCAAGCGGGATGGCCCAGAGGTTGTCCGCCCCGGCAAGCCCTTCCAGAAGCTCGGTGGGAACAAATCCGTAGATGAAGGCTCCGATGCCCGCGCCGAGGAGCAGCCACCCGACGACCCCCTTGAACAGCCCTATGGCGTCCTTGAAGGCGTACTTGCATGCCTGAGCCTGCTTCTGCCAGAACGTCCCCTTCAGGTTCTCCCAGGTGACCTCGTCGCCTCCACAGCACCCGCCCTTGACGACGACGTTCTTGATGTAGCGGGAGAACCCGAGAGCGTCGAGCAGAAGCCCCACGCACACCGCGAACGTGAAGGTGATGACGGTGTAAACCAGCGTGGGAACGGGCCCGAAGAACACGAGCAAAAGCGCGATGATGGCCGGGTTGAGGATGGGCGATGTCATCAAAAACGATATGGCTCCCGAGAACGGAGCGCCGCTCTTGAAGAGCCCCACCAGCACGGGGATGGTGGAGCATGAGCAGAACGGCGTCACCGCCCCGAGCGCCGCGCCGAGCACGGCGTTGGTGACCTTGTGGGGACGAGAGAGGATGCGCTTGATGCGGTCCTTCGACACCCACACTTGCAACAGGGCCACGAAGAAGCTTATGGCGATGAAGAGCAGGAAGAGCTCCCCGAACAGGTAGGCGAACGTGCCCAGAACGTTGAGCAGGTTCTCCACGGTGAATAAGTTGTCGAACATCTATGCCTCCTTGGGTTCGCATGCCGATGGGAAGGGGTATGGCCCAAAGCCCATCGGCCGCAATCAATCGAATCAGCTATACGGTCGTCAATTGAAACCCGGGAGGCCTACACCGACCTGCATCTATGTCTTCTCTTGCACCTGCACATAAGAGCTCCTAAACGAACAATGGCTGCAGCCAGTTGAACACGTACCCGCTTATGATCATGCCGATAAGGCAGATGCCGACGAACGTGGCGAGCAGCTTCGGCTTCACCACGCGCGAGAGCATGGTGAGCGAGGGGATCGAGAGCACGGTGACGCTCATCATGAACGCGAGGATGGTGCCGAGTCCCACGCCCTTGCCGAAGAGCGCCTCGGCGATCGGGATGGTGCCGAAGATGTCGGCGTAGATGGGAGCGCCGATGAGCGTCGCGAGCACGACGGCAAACGGGTTGCCGTCGCCCAAGACCGCCTCGACGATGTCCTGCGGGATCCAGTTGTGGATGAGCGCGCCGATGGCGACGCCCAGGAGGATGAAGGGGAACACCTTCTTGAAAGTCTCCGCCGTCTGCCCGAGTGCGTAGGTCGCGCGCTCCTGCTTCGTCATCGTCTCGGCTTGCACGGCGTCCACCGCCTCGCCGCGCACGAAGTCGGCCACCTGGTCATCCATGTGGAGGTGCTGAATGACGGTACCCCCCGCCACTGCGATCACGAGTCCCACCACCGTGTAGATGAGGGCCACGTGCGGGCCGAAGATGCTCATGATGAGGATGATGGAGGCGATGTCCACCATGGGAGACGAGATGAGGAAGGAGAACGTCACCCCGAGCGGGAGCCCCGCGCGCGTGAACGCGATGAACAGCGGGATAGAAGAGCAGGCGCAGAACGGCGTCACCGTGCCAAGCAAAGCACCTACGATGTTGCCGCCGATGCCCTTGAACCGCCCCAGGATGCGCTTGCTGCGCTCGGGCGGGAAGTAGCTCTGAATGTAGCTGATGATGAAGATCATCACGCAGAGCAGAATGACTATCTTGACGGTGTCGTAGATGAGGAAATGTATCGTGCCTCCCCATTGGGAGTTGACGTCCAAACCGAATGCGCCCACGAGCATGGTCACAAGATCCGAAAGCCACTGCATCTTGAGCACCTGATCCATAAGGTACGAGCCGACCACTTCCATTATAAATCCTTTACATCGATAACCGTCTATGTAATACGCTTAGTATATTCATACATTGAAATGTGTCAATGTATAGTCTATGAATCGCTGGATTCTTAAAACAATTCAAAGTTATAAAGCTAAGGAATCTGAAATCTAAGCGCATATTTGAAACATTGTCTCTAGGCACAGCACTCCAGAAGCCGCCAATATACAGTATTGGAACCGGGAAAAGAAAGACCCGTCAAGGCTTTGACGGGTCATTTTCAATCAAATCGAAAGTGAGAGGATAATCGAGTGGCTTGCAAAATCCTTGTGGAGAATTACACAGTTTTACAAAGAATTAGAAAGTAATGGTGAAGCAAAATAGCGCCTCTGAACTGGTAAAACTCACTCCCACTCGATAAAACAATAGTGTTTCATTTTTACGATTTTGTCCTCGTTTTATCCGTGGTTTCTTCTCGTTGTCAGCTGTATTCGGTTAGCCTCTCTCAGAGAAAACTCATCCCAAACTCAGCTCTTTTCATTTTACCATTTCGTGAGTTTTACGCCTGAGTTTCGACGAAGGATGGATTTGGTGCGCGGCCTGCGAAAACCCGCTATCCCCGTTCGATTGAATCCTTCTCTTTCGAATGAAATCTCCACCGAGAACGCGACTACGACAAGAGTTCTTGATGCCCTTCATTTCGGGTCGGCTTGCCAAGCATCATTCTGATTGAAACTCAAGGGGAGCGAGTTCGCTGTTCAGAAGGATTTCGCTGTCATTTCAGGGCAAACTCACGACGTCTCCGAAGATAGGTAAAAATGAGATTCCGCCTCGCTGACGCAGGAGCGCCCGCTTGCGAGAACACCCAGTAATTTCGATTCCGGGTCGTCGTCGAAAGCGACCTTCGCGATCGATCTCCACTTGCGTGGGGACATGCCAACCGATTTCGCGAAGAGGGTGGAGAAACTTGTTGCTCGTGCATACCCGCAACGATGCGCTACCTCGTCTATGCTCATATCATGGTCGGTGAGCAGTCTTTTCGCCAGCTCGATTCTTTCCGAGGAGACGAACTCGGTCACTGTCAATCCCGTCACCTGCTTGAATGTCTTCTTGAATTTGGTTGACCCCATGTTCGCGGCCTCGAGCAGGTCCTTCTGCCTGATCGCACCGCCTAGGTTGTTCTCGATGTACGATACGGCTCTCGCGATCGAAAGGCGGTCCTGCTCGGCCACTCCCTCGCACAGGCTCTCTCCCATCCTGAGCAGCCTTGCCATCACCAAGTTCGCGATTCCGGAATACAGGAGGCCCGCTTCCGGCCCCGAGATCTCCCTTGGAGTTATCTCGCCGAGCATCTCTGCTATTTCCGGATCCCAGGAAGCCTGGTTCCTCAGACCCTTCAGGCTGGTCGCTAGCGGTTTTAGTGCCTTGTCGATTCTTTCCCCGAAGACGCTTTGACAGTATTCGTCGTAGTACTCGATCTCCGTGTAAGAGAATCTCGCTCCTTTTGGAAGCAGGATCGAGCTTGTCTTGGGCTTTGCTTCCAGAAAGGCGGAAACACTTGATTGCGGCATGAGGCCATGTCTTTCGCGGCGGACGGCGAAATAACCGCCAGAATCGAAACAGAAGGGCAGGGGTTCTTTCAAAGTGAAATCGCAGCAGACGACGGAGAAGGACCGCCGCGCCTCCCACGCCCAGTACCACCCCTCGCATCTGCGCCCGTCACCTTCGAAGAGGGACCCCTCTCCGTTCCACTCATCTGCCAAGACGAGGCCGATTGACTCAAGCGAGGCCTCAAAGGTCTCCGTCGCGGCTTGCGCAGCGTGGGAGAACATCGTTTCCCTGTCGTACATCTTCCGATCCTTTTATTCGCGTTCGGACGCAATTCTTGCGCGCTCGGACTTTTCCTTCCAGGTGCAATCTGATTCAGATTAACCAAGGCTAACATTTCTTTGTCAATTATAGCGACAAAAGAAAGGCTCTCTGGTTTTGCGAAGAAGAACACGGAAAACGCTCGCGGAGGACATCGATGTCAGAACGAAGGTGGCCATGCTCGTCGTGCTCATAGCGACCGGGGCTATCGTGAAGGATTACGTTCTGGGCTCGGTTCTCTTTGCCGTCGTCGTCCTCCTCTCCTTCGCAATCGGGCGCGGAAGGATGGCGGCGTCTTTCTCTTTCGCCTACCTCTTTCTCATGGGCATCTTCTGGGTCACGACGATGCTTCCGCCGAACGCCGCCGGAGCCCTCGGCTCGTTCGCCCTGGCCTGCCGCACCTGCATGCCCATCTGCTTGTTCGCGGCGGTCTTCGCGACCACTACCAAGATTGGCGACCTCACGGCCGCCCTCTACGCGATGAGGCTGCCGAAGGCGGTTGTCGTTCCGCTGGTGATAGCGGTGCGGTTCTTTCCGACGCTCAAGGAGGAGTCTTCTGCCGTAGCGGACGCGATGAGGGTGAGGGGGCTCGCCCTTTCGCTTAAGAATCTCGTTTCGAAGCCGGCGCTGATGTTCGAATCCGTGGTCGTGCCCGTGATGCTGCGCTGCGCCAAGATCGCAGACGAGCTCGCTGCTGCGGCGGTTGCGCGCGGCATCGACCGGCCTGGAAGGAAGACCTCCTACAACGCGCCCCGGTTCGGATGGGTCGATTTCCTGCCTCTCTCGATCCTTGCCGCCTGCTGCTTGCTTCTTGTGGTTGCTAAGGCCAATCAGGGGATCGGAGGGTTACTGTGACGAAAAACGCTGTCGAGCTCAGAAGCGTCTCCTTCACCTATGCGGGGTTCGATGCCCCGGCGGTCGACGACGTGAGCTTTGCCGTCGCGCCGGGCGAATGCATCGTTCTTTGCGGGGAATCTGGCTGCGGAAAGACCACCGCGACCCGGATCGTCAACGGGCTGGCGGGTGGGTTCTATGAGGGCAGTCGGACGGGAAAGATCCTCATAGCGGGCAGGGATGTCGACGACCTGGAGGATTGGGAGCTCTCGTCTTTGACGGGCAGCGTTTTCCAGAACCCTCGCACTCAGTTCTTCAACCTCGACACGACCGGCGAGATTGCGTTTGGCATGGAGAACCTCGGCGTTCCCAGGGAGGAGATGCACAGGCGAGTGCGCGACGTCGTGCGCGAGCTCGGCATAGAGTGCCTGATGGGCAGAGGCATCTTCGAGCTCTCCGGGGGCCAGATGCAATCGGTGGCCTTCGCGAGCGCATGGGCCTGCAAGCCGAGCGTCTATGTCCTCGACGAGCCTTCGAGCAATCTGGACCCTCCCTCCATGGAGAAGCTCGCCTCCTTCATCTCGAAAGCCAAGTCGAGCGGGTCTGCCGTGATCATCGCCGAGCACAGGCTCTCCTACCTCGCGAGCGTCGCCGACCGGTACTTGCTCTTCGAAGGCGGTTCCGTCGCCGCCGAATGGGACGCGCAGCGATTCCTGGGGCTGCCCGACTCCGAGCGAGAGTCTTGCGGGCTCAGATCCTCCGAGCCGCCGAAGCTCGCCGACCTGATGCAGCGCCTTTCCCGTCCCGTCTCCGCCTTTCCCGCCGTCGAGGCGAGGGGAATCTATGCGGGGTACGAGAAGGGTGTGCCGGTCCTCGAGGGGATTACCGTCTCGTTCGACCCCGGGAGGGTCGTCGGCGTGGTCGGGCGAAACGGGGCAGGCAAGTCAACCCTGCTCAAGTGCCTGGCGGGGATCAAAAAAGAAGAGCTCGGGCATGTCCGGTTCCAAGGCTCGGTGGTCCCTCCCAAGAGAAGACCCAATCATGCGTTTCTGGTCATGCAAGACCCCGACTACCAGCTCTTTCGCCCGAGCGTGCGCGACGAGTTGGCATCCGCGGCCCCGTCTCCTTCCGACGTCGACGAACTTCGTCTCGAAGCGGTCCTGGAGGAGTTTGGCCTGGGAGATGTCGCCGACCGCCATCCCGCATCGCTCTCGGGAGGGCAGAAGCAGCGGTGCGTCTGCGCCATCGCGTCGAAATCGGGAGCGCAGGCGCTTCTCCTCGACGAGCCCACGAGCGGCCTGGACTTCCGGAACATGGAGCGCCTCGCGCTCATCTTGCGCGAAGAGGCGTCTCGCGGGAAGACGGTGGCGGTCGTCAGCCACGACACGGAGTTCCTGTCTAAGGCCTGCGACCAGATCGTGCTCATCGAGTGAGCCGGCCTGCAAAGACTGAGAAGGATTCCTATGAAAGAAAGGATTTGGAAATGACAGCAAAAGCAAAACAGAAGGAAAGCGGCAGCCTCAGCTCCAGGGACCTCATAGCCCTCGGCGTCTTCTCTCTGCTGTTCATGGTGGTGAGCATGCTCGTCGTGGGAATCACCTCCATGAGCGTCGTGGCGTACTGCGGCTGCTGCGCCATCGCGGCGATACCCGCCGGGATCGTCTGGGTCTACATGCATGCGCGCGTGCCGCGCGCAGGAACCTCGCTGATCATGGCCCTCGTCTTCGCCGTGGTCATCTTCGTCATCGGGTCGGGATGGCCCGTGGCGCTCGGCCTCGCCGTCGGCGGCGCCGTCTCCGAGCTGGCGCGGAAAGCGCTCGGGTACGGGAGGTTCGCAGGCGTCGCCGTGGGGTACGCGCTTTTCGAGACCTGCTGGGCGGCGGGCCTTTTCGTTCCCATGTTCGCCTCCCAGGACTACTACCGCGAGCTGATGGGGTCCAACAGCATCGACCCGGCCTACATGGAAGCCCTTCTGTCCACGGTGACTCCCGAGACGTTCGCGATCATCGCGGTCGTGACCTTCGCGGGCGGCATCATCGGCTCGCTGGTCGGACGGGCGGTGTTCAAGAAGCACCTCGAGCGCGCGGGAATCGCCTAGCGCCCTTTTTCAAAGCAACATGAGAGAAGAGGTATTCAATGAGCAAGGAAAGCAAAGGAAGGAAGCCGGGGGCCCTTTCCCGCTGCCTGCGGTTCGCGGGGAGAAGAAAGCCCCTCGTGTTCGCCTCCATGGCGCTGGCGGTCCTATCCGCGGCGGCGTCCTTCGTCCCATACGTGGCGATCTACTTCATGATTAGGGATGCGGTCGGGGTCTATCCGAACCTGGCCGCCGTCGACGTTTCGGCGATGACGGGCTACGCGGGCTTGGCGGTGGCAGGCATAGTCGTTGACGTGGGGTGCTATCTTGCCGCGCTGCTGTGCTCTCACGCCGCGGCGTTCGACGCGCAGTACCGCACGAAGCTCGATATCGCCGCCCATCTCGGGAGGATCCCTCTTGGGCACATAGCGCGGCTCGGCACGGGTAGGATCTCGAAGGTCATGGACGAGAGCGTCGGCGGGATCGAGCAGTTCATCGGCCATTCCATCCCGGACCTGGCGGCCACCGCCGCCGCGCCCGTCGTTTTGGCGGCGCTGCTTTTCGTCTTCGACTGGCGCTTCGGCGTCGCCACGCTGGCGGCGGTCGCCGTCGCATGCGTCGTGCAGTTCTCCGGCTATGCCGACAAGCGCGTCATGGCGAGCATGGGGCGCTACCAGGAAGTCAAGGAGCAGATGGGCAACGCCTCCGTGGAGTACGTCCGCGGAATGCGCGTCGTGAAGGCTTTCGGCCAGACGGCGCGCTCGTTCAAGCGCCTCTCCGACGCGATAAAGGACTACACCGGCCTCTCCCTCGACGTCACGCTCTTCTTCAGGAACTCCATGCCGGGCTTCACGGCGGTCCTCAACAACGCGTACCTGTTCGTTCTGCCCGTCGGCATACTCCTCGCCCCGGGCGCGCAGGACTGGCCGACGTTCGTGCTCTCGCTCGTCTTCTACCTCCTGTTCGTGCATTCGATATCGAGCGTGTTCACGAAGATCCTCTACGTGAGCGAGGACGGGATGCTCGCCCAGGCAAACATCGACCGTATCGACTCCGTGCTCGGCATCGAAGAGCTCTCTTGTCCCGAGACGCCGAAAGCCCCGAAGGACGCCTCGGTGTCCCTTCGGGACGTGACTTTCTCCTACGAAGACGACGCGGAGCCGGCGTTGCGCAACGTCTCGCTGGAAATCCCCGCCGGCACGGTGTGCGCGGTCGTCGGGCCGAGCGGCTCGGGCAAATCGACCCTCGCGAACCTCGTCGCCCGCTTCTGGGACGTCGATTCGGGCCAGGTTCTCGTCGGCGGCGTCGACGTCCGCGAGATGGGCCAGGATGAGCTGATGGGCAGCCTCAGCCTGGTGTTCCAGGATTCCCACCTCTTTCGCGAGAGCGTCGCGGAGAACATCAGGCGCGGCAGGCCGGGGGCGACCGACGACGAGGTGGTCGAGGCCGCGAAGGCCGCCCAGGCGGACGCGTTCATCAGCAGCCTTCCCCATGGCTACGCCACGGTAATAGGCTCCGAAGGCGTGCACCTGTCCGGCGGCGAACAGCAGCGGATAGCCATCGCGCGCTCGATCATTTCGGACGCGCCCATCGTGGTGCTGGACGAGGCGACCGCGTTCTCCGATCCCGAGAACGAGCATTTGATCCAGAAGGCGTTCGAGAGGCTCATGGCCGGCAAGACCGTGATCATGGTCGCCCACAGGCTCTCCACGGTCGTCGGTGCCGACAAGATAGTCGTGCTCGACGGCGGGCGCAAAGTCGAGGAAGGCACCCATCAAGAGCTCCTCGCCGCATCGGGGACGTACGCGAAGATGTGGAAGCAGTACACGGAAGCGGTCGAATGGGGCATCGAAGCGGCCCCGCGCGACGACACCCGATCCTCCGAAGCGACCGCCCCGCATGCAACGCAGGGCGTCTCCGCCGAGGAGTGCGACCCTGCGGAGAAACCCGGCAAGCCGTCGAGCGGCAGGGCGCCTTGGCTTCAGAGGACGTTCAACCTTTCCGACGAGGGCTACGTCGGCCTCAAGCGCTCGGCCATTGCTTGCACCTTGAGCGATCTGGCGCTCATGATCCCCTTCGTCTGCACGGTCGCCGCGTTCGCGGCTCTCGTGGGGACCCTTGCGGGCGAGCCGTTCGACGCCGCCGTGCTCTGGTCAATCTTCGCCGTGGGGCTTGCGGGGATGGCGGTGGTCTTCGTCGCTTCGAGAAACGACTACAAGAAAACCTACGTGGCCGCGTACACCGAGTCCGAAGGCACCCGCCTGCGCCTCGCCGACCACCTGAGGAAGCTGCCCATGAGCTTCTTCAACCGCCGGGACACGACCGACGTGGCCGACCGCATCATGGGGGACGTGACGGCGCAGGAGTCCATGCTCTCGTCGACGCTCCCGCAGCTCATCGCCGGAATCGTGTCGACCGTGGTCATCTGCACGATGCTGGCATTCTTCGACTGGCGGCTCGCCTGCTGCGTTATGGTCACGCTTCCGCTTTCGGCAGGGGTCATCGCCTTGAGCCGCCGTCATCAGTCGCGCCTTTTCGAAAGGCAGAATCGAGTCCGCCTGGATGCGCTGGCGTGCGTGCAGGACTACCTCGAGGGCATCAAGGACATGAGGGCCTGCAGGGCGGTGGGCAAGGACTCCGCCGCCATGGAGCAGGCGATGCTCGAGCTCAAGAGGGTGACGATGCGGGTCGAGCTCGCCGTCGACGTCTCCGTCTCCCTCGCGAGCGCCATCCTCCGCTCGGGAGTCGGTTTGACCGCCTGCGTCGGGGCGGTGCTTCTCGCCTCCGGCGGCGTGGACTTCATGGTTCTGCTCATGTTCTTGCTCATCGTCTCCCGCGTCTACGGGCCCATCCTCGCCCTCGTCTCGCAGCTGCCCAACCTTCTCAACCTCTCGACGAAGACCGCCCGCATCAAGGCGGTCATGGACGAGCCCGAAGCGAGGGGGTCCGCCTCGGCGGATGTGCCCGGCCACGACCTGTCCTTCCAGGGCGTCCGGTTCGGGTACGGCGACGAAGAGGTGCTCCACGGCGTAAGCTTCGTCGCGCGCGAGGGGGAAGTCACCGCGCTCGTCGGGCCGAGCGGCTCGGGCAAGTCGACCTGCGCCCAGCTGGCGGCCAAATTCTGGGAGCCCGACAGCGGCAGGGTCCTCTGCTCTGGAAAGGACATCGCCGAGTTCTCCGAGGAATCGTGGCTCGCGCACGTCTCCATAGTCTTCCAGGACGTGGTCCTTTTCGACGACACGGTTGCGAACAATATTCGCATCGGCCGCGAAGGCGCCTCCGACGAAGAGGTGGCCGAGGCTGCAAGGGCGGCGCACTGCCTGGAGTTCATCGAGAGGCTTCCCCAGGGGTTCGACACGGTGCTGGGCGAGAACGGCGCCTCCCTCTCGGGCGGGGAGCGCCAGCGCCTCTCCATTGCGAGGGCTCTCCTGAAAGACGCGCCCGTGGTGCTCCTCGACGAGGCGACCGCCTCGCTCGACCCCGAGAACGAGACGCTTATCCAGAGAGCGGTCGGAACCCTGTGCGCAGGCAAAACGGTAATCGTCATCGCCCATCGACTGAGGACCGTCGCCAATGCGGACAAGATCGTCGTCCTAGACAGCGGGCGCGTGGCGGAGGAGGGGAACCACAAGACGCTGCTCGCCGAAGACGGGCTGTACGCGAGGCTGTGGAGGCTCCAGCAGGAAAGCTCGTCGTGGACCGTTCCCGCCGACAGGGGCGATGCCGCCGATGTCCCGACGGGCAGATGAGCGGATGGGCGGGCGAGAATCCTCCGAGGACTACCTCGAGGCCATCCTCGTGATCCGCCGCCTGCGCGGGTCGTGCCGCAACGTGGACATCGCCGAGCGCATGGGCGTCGCCAAGCCGAGCGTCACCAAGGCGCTCGGCAACCTGGCGCGCAGGGGCCTCGCCGAGGTGGTCGGCCGCGACGTGCGGCTGACCGAGGAGGGCGGGCGCCTCGCCGAGGCCACCCTCGACAAGCACCGCTTCTTCGAGCGGCTGCTCGTCGAGTCAGGCGTGGACGCCGAGACCGCCTCGGCGGAGGCCTGCCGCATGGAGCACTGCCTGTCAGAGGACTCCTACAGATGTTTCGCGGCCTATCTCGGGAGCCGACGAGACGAGGGCGATGGCGGGTAAACGGAGGGCGGCTTGCAGGCCAGACTGGGCGACTGGCTCAGTTTCGGATACCGCCCACTAGGCAACTCCTCGCTGAGCGAGGGGACGATATCGAGCGGCGGCGATGGCAACGAGCATCGCGCCATCGCCGCCAAGCCCCGCGACGCCGAGGTGCAGCGTCTGCCGCTCCGGAAGGAGCAGACGCATGGCAGTCGAATCAGCAGGATGCCCGTACGTCAAGATCCCCGTGCCGATACAGGACACGTACTCGGTGGCGGAGATAGCGATACTCTTACGTGTGAGCAGGAACGCGGTCTACGAATGGAGCCTTCTCGAGGACGACCCCCTGCCACTGAGGAGGATGATAGGCAGAAAGAGGGGGCGCTTCGCGTTCAGGGACGAGCTCCTCGAGTGGAGCAAACGGCACGCGACGTGATTGTAGTCAGACAGAACCTTTCAGGACGCCCCGCTTCGATTCGAGTAGAGATAGTTCCCGCCCAAATTAACTAGGCGGTTCATCGAGGCTCCTCCGTCTATCAAGCCAAGGCCGCTTCTACTGAGATATCATGAGCATAAGAGTTGACAGTGACTAACTTTGGTGGCAGAATTCCCAACACGAAAGATAGCTAAGTTATTTTTGGAGGGAGGTGACTGCAGTGAGCAACGGCAACTACCAGGAGACGCACGAGCGCATCCTGGAGAGCGGCCTTGCGGCGTTTCTGGAAGAGGGGTTCGAGAAGGCGAACCTGCGCAGGATCTGCAAGGCTGCCGGCGTGACCACCGGGGCGTTCTACAAGCACTTCAAGGACAAGGAGGCGCTCTTCTCGGAGCTGGTCGAGCCGCTGGCGAGCATGATTCGCAAAGCTTACGCCCAAGGCGAGGAGCGAGGTTTCGCCGGGTACGACGAAAGAAAGCCCGTGACCCCGGAGCAGGTGCGCGCCGCGCTCGAGGCCAAAGCGGCGGGGACGCTCGCGACCACGGCGATGCTGTACTCCCATCGCGACATCTACGAGCTCCTTGTGTTCCGCTCCTACGGCACTCCTTACGAGCATTTCCTGGATTGGCTCGTCGACGAGGAGGACAGAACGACCCTTCGTGCTCTTGAGCTAATCCACGGCGCAGAGAAGGCTCGAGCCGTTATCTCGAAGGAGTCTCTCCACATCGTCAATCACGCGTTCTACAGCGCTCTTTCCGAGAATATCATCCACGCGAAGAGCGTCGAGGAGCTCAACGCGACGACCGAGGTCATTTCAACGTTCTTCAATGCGGGCTGGGAGAAATATCGCACGCTTTGACGGCTCTTTCTTTTTTTGCCGTCAAAGATAACTAAGTCATTATTAACCGAGACTATAACTTGAGGTGGTGCCCATGGCAGAGACAAGCGAGCAAGACCGGCAACGGGACGAAGCGGGGCGAGAGGCTATCAGGCGCCTGTCTGGTCCCGTCAAGGGACGTGTCATGCTGGCACAGGTGTTTACGGTACTCTCGGCGCTTTTGTCCTTTGCCCCGTATTTGGCTTTGGTATGGCTGGGAGACCTATTCCTAGTGGGAGAAGGCCCGCTCGCGCAGGCCGATGCGTCCAAGGTATACGAAATTGCCCTCCTCCTCGTCATGGCGTTCCTCTCGCAGCTATTCTTTCGCGCTCTCGCGCTCATCATCACGCATTTTGCCGATATGAAGCTGCGCTACGTCATCCGCAAGGGTATCGTTGAGCGGTTGAGCCACGCGCCTCTTGCTTGGTTTAGCGCTACGGAATCCGGCAAGGTCAGAAGCGCTGTGCAGGATGACACGAAGACGGTCCACACCGTCATCGCGCACGGGCCGGTCGACCGTCTCAACGGCGTTTTGCAGCCGATGGTCCTTCTGGCTTTCATGCTCTGGGTCAATTGGCGTCTGGCGTTGATCGGCGTTGCCACAATCCCCCTCTATTTCCTGCTGCAGGCGCTCTCCATGAAGGATATGGGCCCGAAAACCGCCGAGATGAACGGGCATCTTGCACAAGTGTCCTCGACGATGGTCGAGCTCGTGTCCGGCATCAAGGTGGTCAAAGCGTTCGGGAAAACAGGAGAGGCGCATCGTAATTACGCGGACGCCGCATCGGCATTCTCCCAGTCGTACTGGGACTGGTGCGCCCCGCTCATCGGGCTTTGCTCGATTGCCGGCGAGCTCATCTCCTCTCCCTTGCTTCTGCTGATCAACCTCTGCGGCGGCGCAATCGTCATGGGGGCGGGGCTGGCCAGCCTCCCCCAAGTTCTCGCGTGCTCGCTGATAGCCATCGTTTTGCCGACCGCCATCAGCGCTGTCGCCAACAGCACATGGTCGTACCAGATGGCCGGCGCCGCCGCCGTCAGGCTGTGCGAGATCCTGGACACGCCGTCGATTCCCGAGTCGGGAGCCCCAATGAAGCCCGACGGGGTCGTCGTTGAGGTGAACGACGTATCATACTCCTACGGCGATAACCAGGCCTTGCGCGGCGTCAGCCTTGTCCTTAATCCCGGTACCACGACGGCGCTCATCGGCCCGTCAGGCTCGGGAAAATCGACGCTCGCCACGCTCATCGCGCGCTTCGACGACCCGGAAAGCGGCTCCGTCCGTCTCGGCGGCGTTGATTTGCGGGATATCTCCTCCCGTGACCTCTATAGCGCGGTTTCGTTCGTGCTCCAGGACCCCATGCTGATCAACGCCTCCATCGGGAGGAACATTTCTTTAGCGAAGCCGGAGGCTTCTCTGGAAGAGATTCGGGAGGCTGCCCGCACAGCGCAGATCGACGATTTCATCATGTCGCTGCCCAAGGGGTACGACAGCGTTTTGGGAACTGACTGCTCGCTCTCAGGCGGCGAGAGCCAGCGCGTGAGCATAGCGCGCGCCCTTTTGGCCGACACGCCGGTTCTCATCATGGATGAGGCCACCGCTTTTGCCGACCCGGATTCGGAGCTCGAGATCCAGAAAGCGCTAAGTTCCTTGGTCGAAGGCCGAACGGTTCTGGCCATCGCCCACCGGCTCAACGCAATCCTAGGCGCCGATCAAATTGCCGTGTTGGAAGAAGGCAGGATCGTAGCCCTTGGAACGCATGCGGAGATTCAAGTCAACGAGCATTACCGGGCGCTTCTCAAGCAGGGAGGCCTCTGCGGCAGTGAGGAAGAGGGCGATGCAGATGAGTAATTCCAAACGCTTCTTACCGAGGCTTCGTCGTTATATGGACGAGAGCGATAGGCGCCAGCACCGTCTGGGAACTCTGCTCTACGCCCTTTCCGGCGTGATGTGCGGCATCGGTCTCGCCATCATGATGCCGGCGGCCATGGCCCTCCAGTCCGGCGGCCCCCAATGGGGCCTGACGTTTTGGGGCTGGGCGGTCGCGCTTGCAGCTGTGGCGGTCGTCGGCTCGACAGCCTCGTTCTTCGGTACCAAGCTCAGCTATGCGGCAGGGTTGGGCTTCATGCGCAATATGCAGGTGGTCATCGGGAACAAGGTGTCGCGTTTGCCGCTCGGCTGGTTCAAGGCGGATAGCGCCGGAAGGCTTTCGCGCATGGTTACGCAGGAGATGATCTCGACCGGACAGGCCGCTGCTCTTTATGTTGGCCAGCTTATAAAAAACGCTGCCGCCGCAATCGTGTTCTGTGCTGCCGTGTGGCTTTGGAGCTGGCAAATTGGAATCATGCTGACGCTTTCCATCCCGATCCTTTTCCTTCTTCTGCGCGCTTCGCAGGCATGTGTCGGAAAAGGGAACGGGCTGGAGGATTCCGCCGAGCGAGACATCGCCGCAAGGATAGTAGAGTTCGCGCGATGCCAGGGAGCGCTGCGCGCTTGCCGTGCGGGCGCCGACTATGCGGAGCTTGAGGGCAGTTTCGCAGAAGGTAGAAGGCGGTCGGTCCGCGGCCTGTGGTGGAGCGCCCTCGGCGAAATCCTTTCCGGGGCGAGCGTGCAGGCGCTCGTTGTGAGCATGATCATCGCGGTGAGCTGCTTGGGTGCAAGCGGAAGCATCGGAGCACTTGAGACGGTGGTCATGATCGGCGTCGCATTAAGGTTCACCACCCTCCTCAACGAGGTCGCCTCAGCCCTATTCGGGATGGAGGACCGTCGGGCAATGCTCGACGGCATGGACGAGGTCGTCGAAGCGGCCGAGCTGCCGGTTGTGGGCGAGTCGAGGGCTTGTCCGACCGACGCAAGCGTCCGAATGGGAGGGGTTCGCTTCTCTTACATGAAGGAAAAGCCGATCCTTCGTGGAGTCGATCTCGACGTTCCGGAAGGCAGCATGGTCGCCATCGTGGGCCCGTCTGGCTGCGGCAAGACGACCTTGCTCAAGCTGATCGCGCGTTTTTACGACGTCGACGACGGAGCGGTCAGGATCGGCGGTGTAGACGTCCGCGATATGACGACAGAGGATCTTTTCGCTCGGGTGTCTTTCGTTTTCCAGGACGTCTATCTCTTTAACGACACGCTGCGAAACAACGTGCTTATGGCGAACCCGGATGCTTCGGAGGAGCAGCTTCGCGCGGTCGCCGACCTTGCCGGGATGACGGAGGTCGTCGAGCGCCTTTCCGAGGGCTGGGAGACGCTGTGCGGCGAAGGAGGTCGCTCGCTTTCCGGCGGCGAGCGGCAGCGCGTTTCCATCGCTCGAGCGCTTCTCAAACAGGCTCCCATCGTGCTTCTGGACGAGGCGACGTCGGCTCTCGATGCGGAAAACGAGAAGAACGTCGTCCGCTCAATAGAGACGCTCAAACGGTGCTCCACGCTCATCGTGGTCGCGCACAAGCTCGAAACCGTGCGCATGGCGGACAAGATCGTGGTCATGGACCGCTCGGGCAAGGTTGCGGAGACAGGGACGCACGACGAGCTGATCGCCCTCGAAGGAGAATACAAAGACTTCTGGGACAAGCGCAACGCGAGCTCCCAGTGGCAATTGGCATAGCAAACCGAGCAAAAGGAGGATCACATGAAACTGAAGGACATCGCGACAATAGCGGTACTGGGAGTGATCGGATTCGCCCTCGGGATGGGCGTCGGCATGATAACCGGCATGTTCGGCGCGCTTTCCATGTACGTCTCGGCGGGATTCGCGGCCTTCTTCGTCGGTCCCGTTTACACCATCATGGCGCGCAAGGTGCAAAAAAGAGGGACGGCTTTCTGCTTCTGGTTGATCTACGGCGTGCTCTACGCGATCATGGGCTTCGCCGTCGCGACGCCCCTGTGCCTGATCGCGGGCATCGTCGCAGAGATCATCGCCGGCGACTACGGAAACAAGAAGAGGGTGTGGCTGTCGTTTTCGGCATCGATGTTCATCTACTCGATGCACATGATAGTGTTCGTGCTCGTTCTGGGATCCGATGGGCTGGCGACTTTCGTCGAGAGCATCTCGCTTGAACAGGCGCAGCAGATGGTGGCGATGTACACGGTCGACATGATGGTCATCTGCGTGCTGATCAATATTGTGACCGAGCTTCTGGCCGGGCGTTTCGGAATGTTCATCAACGACAAGTTCTTCGAAAAGGGCGCAAAGGAAAGCAGGCTGGGTTGATGGGGCGAACGGATCTGCTCGACGGCGGGCGCGAGGGGCATCTGCACCCGCTGACGCTCTTCGCGCTGACGCTTCTGGCGCTCATCCAAGCGTTTCTCGCCAATCAGCTGGTATATGCCCTCGTGCTGGCGCTGTCGTTTCTCGTCCTTTTGGACGTCTCGCCGGCATCCTTCTTGAGGCAGCTTGTGCTCTTTGCGGTGGCGTGCGGGGTCGTGCAGCTGATCCTGCATGTCGACATCGGCTATGTCACGAGCATCTTCCTGGGCGTGGCGGTTTTGGTGGTGAGGGTCTTCCCCGTCGTCAACATCGGTTGCGCCCTCATGATGACGAGCTCCTCGAAGCTTCTGGCGAGCATGCGCAAGCTGCACGTTCCGAACAGAGCCGCAGTCGGCGCAGTCATAGGGTTGCGCTTCCTCGACGAGATGGGCGATCGCGTGAAGGAGATAAAGCGCGGGATGCGGGTTCGCGGGCTGCGCCCGAGCCCGCTTCGTCCTGTGCGCGCCTTCGAGCTCTACTTCGTTCCCCTTGTGTACAAGTGCCTGCACGTGAGCGAGACGCTCGTCTCCTCCGTGATTTCGAAAGGAATCGAAGCGGATTGCGAAAAGACGAGCTACCGAAGTCTCTCCTTCGGTCTGCTTGACGGAGCCGCCTTGGGCGCCGGAGTCGTTCTTTTGGGGGTCGCGGTATGGGTGTGATTGACGTCGACATTCGGTCTTTCTCATACAAGGGAGAAGATTTCGCGGCATTGAAGAACGTGCGGTTTTCGGTGGAGCGCGGCGAGCTCGTCGTACTCACTGGCAACTCCGGGTGCGGGAAGACCACTCTCATGCGCGCCATGAACGGCTTGATTCCCGATCAGTACGAAGGCGAGCTCGATGGGAGAATCGAGCTTCTCGGGAAAAGCCTGGGAGAGTTTTCCTCCGGCGAGCTTGCCCGTGCGATCGGCAACGTGTTCCAGAACCCGACCGACCAGTTCTTCACCCGCAAGGCGGCCGACGAGGTGGCCCTCGTCGGCGAGAATCTGGGCATGCCTCGCGAGGAGCTGGTCGAAAGGGTCGAGTCGGCTTTCGAGAGCATGAAAATCGCGCATCTGGCGGGCAAGGACCTCGTCGGCCTCTCGGGAGGAGAGAAGCAGCGCGTCGCCATAGCCTCGACGCTCGTCTACGACACCCAGGTGATTTTCTTCGACGAGCCGTCCGCCAGCCTCGACCACGGAGGGATAGAGGACTTTCGCCGAATCCTCGCCGATTTGAAGGCCCTCGGCAAGACCGTCGTCATCGCCGAGCACAGGCTTTACTTTCTGGCGGATCTCTACGACAGGCTCTACGTCATGGCGGGCGGCCAAATCATCGATTCGTTCGCAGCGGGTCGGCTTCGCGCGGAGGATTGCGCGCGCTATGGACTTCGCGCGCTCGATCTACACGGCCTGAACCCGGAAAACCATCGCCAGCTCGGGGCAGAGGCTGCCTCAATGAAAGGTGTGTCGGTCTCCGCAGGCGGGAAGGACCTGATCGGGCCTTTGACGCTCTCTTTGCGAGAAGGCGAGGTTATGGGCGTCCTTGGGGCGAACGGAGTCGGAAAGAGCACGCTCGCCCGAGCGATGTGCGGCCTTGCCGGCGGGCGGCAAGCCTTCTCGTGGGGGGTTGGACCGCGGCAGAGGCTTCGCCGCTCGTACTACATGATGCAAGACGTCGATTACCAGCTGTTTTTCGATACGGTGGAAAACGAGATCCTGACCGACTGGAAAGACATCGATAACGACCGCCTTGACGAGGCAGCGCGCATCGTCAAGGCCATCGACCTATGGGACAAGAGGACCGAGCATCCGCAAAACCTATCAGGAGGCCAGAAGCAGCGTTTGGCGCTGGCTTGCGCCTTTCTGAGCAGCAAGGAGATTGTCGTTCTGGATGAGCCGACATCGGGCCTCGACTTCATGCACATGGCGAGGATTGCCGAACTCATCGAGGAGCTTGCCAAAGGCCGTCCCGTGGCTGTCATCACCCATGACCTTGAGTTTTTGTTCAAGGTCTGTACTTCGGCTCTGATGGTGGGGCGAGACGGCTGCGAGAAGGTCGACCTGCGGGCGCCCGGATCCAGCAAAAGCGTCCTTAGGTTCATGGGGTGCGTTCGTTAGTTGCCTTCACTCGACGTAGCGGAAGCCGATTCCACGTCCCTTCCCGGATGGCAGAAGAGGCGTGCCGCATGGAGCAGTGCATCTACGGATTCTTTCGAGAACCCCTCCTCCTGCCTGGAGCGGATCGAGGATTCTCTTCGATGAGGGATCGGCATCGCCAATCGGCCGGCCCCATCGTCTTCGCCGATGCGGGGTCGGCTCGTGCGGCGGACTGTTCGCGAAGCCGTGTCGCCTGCAGGGACTAGGCGAACGAGAGGATGATTTGAATGAGGGATGAAGCCGATGCGAGCCGCGGCTCACGGAGCAGGGCGACAACCAAGTCGTCCGAAGACTACCTCGAGGCCATCCTCGTGATCCGCCGCCTGCGCGGGTCGTGCCGCAACGTGGACATCGCCGAGCGGCTGGGCGTCTCGAAGGCGAGCGTGACCAAGGCGCTCGGCAACCTGACGCGCAGGGGCCTCGCCGAGGTGGTCGGCCGCGACGTGCGGCTGACCGAGGAGGGCGGGCGCCTCGCCGAGGCCACCCTCGCCAAGCACCGCTTCTTCGAGCGTCTGCTCGCCAACGCCGGGGTGAATGCGGAAGTTGCCTCCAAAGAGGCATGCCGCATGGAGCACTGCATCTCCACGGATTCTTTCGAGAAGCTCTCCTCCCACCTAGGGCGGATTCAGGATTCCCTTCGATAAGGGATCAGCATCACCAAGCGACCGGCCTCATCGCCTTTGACAATGCTGTGCCGGCTCATATTCCAAAATAGCCACGATTCGTCTGGCGAGTTCCCCTACCAGCAAAGCGGCCCTCCGAATTGGACGGGGCCGCTTTGCTATGCCGTTCTCTTCTTCCTTGTCAGGTCCCCACCTCATCATCTCGATTATCTGCGGCCAAGGCCTTCAAGTTGCAGGACGCATCCCGAAAATCAAGGCACATAAAGCAAAACTACTACCTGGGTGGCGCTTGCGGCGGATTGCGCAGATTTCGTCAACGAATGACATGCAGGGACTTAGCGGGACAAGCCCGCTTTTCCCGTTTTGACCCCATTCGACTCCGGCTCGAACATGACCGAAAGGACTTTATTGGAGCTATCGGTGCTCGAAACGCTTTAAGAGCGCCTTGTGGAGACGAAAGGAAACCCATGGACGTATCGGAAGACGGCATCAGAGGCCTTCGGCGATTCGGAGGATCGAGCCAATCGCTGTCCGACCTCGTTGATGCGGAGGAAGTGTCCCGGCATCTCGGAATAACGCCCAGAAGGGTGCTGTCGATGGCCCGCAAGGGCTCGATTCCCTGCGTGAGGCTCAGCGCGAAGACCATTCGCTTCGATATCGAAGCTGTCGACCGGGCCCTTGGAAGGCGGTAGGCATGCTGACGGCGCTCTTGCGCGCGCTGCCGCGTTCCGCCGCCTTCGGAAGGAGCACTCGATATGATTTCTGATAGAAAAACATCTGGCGTCTTCGTCAAGACGCCCGTCCTTGTCCAGGACACGTATTCGGTCGAGGAGATTGCAATTCTGTTCCGCGTAAGCCGAAACAGCGTCTACGAGTGGCACAAGCGCGAGGACGACCCCCTGCCTTTGAGGCGCATGAACGGCAAGAAGCGCGGGTTCTTCGCCTATCGCGACGAGCTCCTCGAGTGGAGCAAGCGCAATGCGGTCTAGGGACGCGGGGAACGACCGACATGGCGGAGCGTAGCGACGAGGCTTTCATCATCGTAAGGGAGTTCATGACGAGGGGGCTCGGCCTCACAGGCCTCCCCCTCCTTGTGTACGCCCGGATCTACGGCTTCTGCGAAAGCGGATCCCCCTACTTCGAGAGCAAGGCGCATCTGGGCAAGATTCTCGGAGTCGACACGCGAAGCGTTGTCCGAGCGGTGAGGAAGCTCGAGGAGGCGGGCCTTGTGTTCGAGGTAGGCCGCCAAGAGCTTTCCAAAGGGAGGGAGACGAAGGTCTACCGCATAGACTTCGAGGCGGCCCGAAGGGCGAAGGGGGCAATCGAGGGGGCCGGCCAGTCGACGCATGGCGAAATGCCATCGGATGACCGCAGGCCGTGCCCGTGCCGCCTTCTGCATGACCAGACGCCATGCCGACCCCTGACGCCTTGCCAGCTAATAACAAAGACGGAAAACAAAGATTACAGATAGGACGTGCCATGGGCGAATCGAAGCCGACGCATTCGGAGGCTTGCTGCGAATACTGCGGGCGCCCCCTCGCTCCATGCGTGGTCGAGTTCGGCGCCAGGCGGATCGTCGCGGGGTTCCGCGAATGCGACTGCGAGGGCGCACGCGGGCAAAGGGCGCGAGCCGAGAGGATGGAAGCCGCGAAGAGGGAAGCGCGCCTGGCCGAGCGCCGCAAGCGCGCGGGGATCCCGAAGCGGTTCCTCGGCGCGACCGTCCAGCACCAGGACCTCATCGACTACCTCGAGTCGTTCGAGGGCAGCGCAGGGCGAGGCCTCTACATATACGGCTCGGTCGGAAGGGGGAAAAGCTATTCAGCCGCAGCCTTGGCGAACGCCTTCGTGGACGCCGGCTACCGCACGGTGTTCACAACGGCATCGGCGATGCTCGAGAGGATCAAGGCGAGCTTCTCGGGGAACGGGGAGACCGATTCGGTCATTTCCAGATACGCTGCATGCGACGTCCTCGTCCTCGACGACCTCGGCAAAGAGGATGCCAAGGAGTGGTCCTCGAACATGATGTTCCTTGTGATAAACGCCCGATACGAAAACATGAGGCCGACCATCTTCACCTCGAACTACTCGCCCCAGGCGCTATCGAAAAGGCTTGGAAGGAAGGGAGAGACGGAGACCGCCGAGGCTATCGCGAGCCGGCTCTCGGAGACCACCATCCCCATCCACCTCACGGGGCCGGATATGAGGATTGCGTCAAGGATGTGACCGACGGGACTTGCCGGGACGACGGCGCCTTCTCCCGCCGACGCCATCGGCGAGTCTGTGAGTAAATCGCGACAAGAATCGAGGGCAGTCGGCGTGCGGATGGCAGCCGACTCCGGAAGGCGATGGAGGAACGATGACGGACAGGTTGAAGGAAGCCGACGAGAGAACCAAGCGGGAGCTCGCCGACAAATGCCAGGAGAACGGCTGGCTCAGGCGGGGCGGATACCCCTGGCAAGACGACCCCTACCTCGAGGAATACCCCTACGAGTTCGCGAAGGCCGGCAGCGTGGAAGAGCTGCGCGGCTTCTTCGCGCACGGAAACTGGGCGCTGCGCCAGGGGATCGTGTACGAGGATCTCGCCTTCGTGCAGCAGGTCGACGGCGGCGACGAGTGGTGGACGCTGAAGCGCACCGACTCCGGCTGGCTCGCCTTCGAGAGTTGGTCCTTCGGCCGCATCGCGCAGGAGCCCGAGAGGTTCTCACATGCGATCGAGTGCATGCATCGCGCAACTCCAGAGCAGTGCAAGCGTCTCGACTACATGAGCGCTATTCCGAGCATCGAGGACGCGGCAAGACGCGCACGGGATTCCATCCCGCAATTGAATAAGACTGCGAACCCGCATTCGCGAAATGCGCGGGCGGAGGTTCGCTGATGCATCTGAGAAGGCGGGTTCATCCCGCCTTCTCTGTTTTGGGAAGGCGACTGGGACAGTTTGTCCCACTGGAAAGAAAGGAAAACCAATGACGAACGACTTCGGCGACGACTCCGGCGAGAAGCTCGTCGACTGGATGATCCGCATCGGCCAGGATGCCGGAGAGGCGGCGATGGTGGCGGGCGGCGAGCGATTGGCTTCGGCATTCAAGCGAGCCCGCGGCGATTGCGAAAACATATCCGGAGGGGAGATCGAGTCCTCTCCGGGTGTCGCGGAATGGGCGAAGCTCGACATGTCGGAGTTCGCGGCCCTGCCCGAATACGAGACCATCCGCCAGATCATCGACGAGAAGCTGTCCCGCGAGGGCATCCGCCACGAGTTCGCGCCCATGCCCGAAGGCGAGCACCTCGTCTTCATGGTCGAGGACGCGCCTGCGGTGAACGATGCCTTCAAGGACCTCGAAAAGGCCACTCGGGCCTCTGCCCCGCGTGCGGAAAAAGAGCTCTCGAAGATGCGCGAGCGCGCCAAGGACGAGCCTATAGCCGAGAAGGCCGCGCATGCCAGGGAGGCGTCCTCTCGTCTCGAGGCGGCCAAGGGCAAGGCACGCGATATCTCGCGCGGCGTCGAGACGAGGGCGAAATGAGGCCGCTTGCGCAGGCGCTCGTGGCGGGTGCCGCAAGCGCCGCCTGCTTCTGCGCCGGAGACGCGCTCGCGGCTGCGGCCGCCGCGTCGGGGTTCCCCGCATGCGACGCCCCAGTCCTGCTGTCGGCGATTCCCGAAACGGGGCTCGCGGCGGAGCCCATGGCGCTTGCCGTGGGCCTCATGGCCGCATGCATACCCTGGGCGGTCTGGGCGCGCAGCCTCGTGCGCGCGGGCACGTACCGCCAGGGCGAGGAGCACGGGTCCGCCCGCTGGGGGACCCTCAAGGAGGGGCGCGCGTTCATGGATTCGAAGGATCCCTCGAACAACATCCTGCTCTCGAGGGACTTCGCGCTCGCGCTCAAGCCGCGGCGCTTCGACCTCAAGCACGACCGCAACCGAAACGTGTGCGTGCTGGGCGGGCCCGGCTCCGGCAAGACGCGCTACTACGTCAAGCCCAACCTCATGCAGGCAAACGCCGACTTCCTCGTGACCGACCCCAAGGGGACTCTTCTCGGCGAGGTCGGCTGGATGCTCGAGGACGCCGGCTACGACATACGGACCTTCGACACGACCGACTTCTCCCGTTCGATGCACTACAACCCGCTTTCATACGTGAAGGACCAGGCCGACATCCTCGTCTTCGTGGAGTGCCTGATCAAGAACACCACGCCCGACGACCGCAAGGGGTCGGACCCCTTCTGGGAGAACTCCGAGCGCCTGCTCTACACGGCGCTGGTGGCCTACCTCGTCTACCACGCGCGACCCGAGGAGCGAAACCTCAACTCCCTCATGCTGCTACTGAGCCTCGCGGAGGCGCGCGAGGAGGACGAGTCCTACATGAGCCCGCTCGACCTCATATTCGAGGAGCTCGAGACGGGCATGCGCTTCATGGAGCGCGGGCGCGGGCGCGAGGCGCGGGAAGAGCGCCCCTTCGACGACGGGGGCGACTGGGGCTGGGTCCGCATCGCCGAGCCCCGCGACCCGGAGGAGGACTTCGCGCTGTCGAACTACCGCGCCTTCAAGGTGGCGGCCGGGAAGACCCTGAAGTCGATCATCATTAGCTGCAACGTGCGCTTGAAGCCCCTTTCGGTCGATGCGGTCTCCGATCTCGTCGCATACGACGAGATGGCGCTCGACTCTCTCGGCTCGGGAGAGGGCAGCCACGCCATCTTCGCGAGCATGTCGGACTCGGACTCGACTTTCGACTTCCTCTTCGCGCTGCTCATGTGGCAGGCCACGAGCGTGCTCTACAAGACGGCGCTCGATCGCTTCGGAGGGGCGCTCAAGCGCCCCGTGCACTTCCTGCTCGACGAGTTCGGCAACCTCGGCACGGTTCCCGACTTCGAGCGCGCCATCGCCACGGCGCGCTCCCGCAACGTGAGCTTCAGCATCATCCTGCAGTCGGCGAGCCAGCTCGAGCGCTCATACAAAAAGGAGGGGGCGAAGACCATCCTGGACTGCTGCGACACCGTGGTGTTTTTGGGCGGCAAGTCGACCGAGACCAACGAGATGGTCTCCAAGATGATCGGCAAGCAGACCGTGAAGGTGCTCACGGAAAGCGATTCGAGGGGAGCGAACCGTTCCACGACCCAGAACTACAACGTGATCGAACGCGACCTCATGACGCCCGACGAGGTGGGCAGGCTCCCGCGCGACGAGTCGATAGTGCTCATCAGCGGGACCTACCCCCTGAAGGGCGCGAAGTACCGCATCGAGGAGCACCCCTCCTATCCCGAGGTCGACCCCGGGCACGCGGGCGCGAGGCACGAGGCGCGCTTCGACTTCCTGGAATATCGGAAGAGGAAAGGCGGTGATGGCCCCATGAGATGAGAGACGGGACGGCGGGATCCGACGCTCCCTGGATAAGCGCGGCGAGGCCAGCTTCCACACAGGCCAGCCGCGCGCCGTCCCGGATGCAAAGGGGCGCGCGATGCGCTCCAAGACCAATTGTACCAACCGGGGCGGCCGCCTCAAACCCACCGGGCGCGGTCGTCCCACAGCAAGAAACGCAAAGGAGCCAAGATGCTCTCAAACATCATCGGACTCGTCTCCGGCTGCGTCACGTTCCTCGGCGGCTTCCTGGTCGTCTGGGGCGCGGTCTCTCTCGGACTCGCCATCCGGGAGCAGCAGGGCGGAGCCCAGATCGCAAGCGCGATCTCGACCATCGCGGGCGGGGCGATCATCATCGCCGCCGCCATCTACTTCGGGCAGCTCGACACGTCGTGGCTCCCCGCTTAGGAAGGGCCTGGCAATGCTGTCAGTCAGGGTCCAGAAGGACATCGGTGAATACACCGAAAAAATCGTCGGCAAGCTCTCGGCCCGCACGCTCGCGTGCCTCGTCGGGGGCCTCGCCTCCGCCGTCGGCGTCGCAGCCATCTGCCGACTCGTGTTCGGGATAGAGGTGCGCGATGCGGCGCTGCCCGTCATGTGCGCGTCCATGCCGTTTTGGCTCGCGGGGTTCTGGAGGCCCCATCACTTGAAATTCGAGAAGTTCGTCCCGCTCTGGCTCGACTTCCGGCTCGAGGACCAGAGGATACTCTACCGCTCCACCCCCGCGCTCGAGGGCGCGCAGGCATCGCCTGCGCCGGGACGCCCGACGCGCAAGGCAAAACGCAAGGCGAAGAGGAAGGGGGCGGAACTGCATGCTCCGGCTTGGTAAGAACAGAGAAAAGGCGAAGAGCACGAAGCGGAATGCCGTTCGGCCCAAGGGCGGCCCGCCCGTGCGCGGCGCGCATATCCGAACCGCAGGGCTCGAGAAAGAGGAGAAGAAGGTCGAGCAGGCGGCACGCCGCAAGAGGCGCGCACGCGCCGAGGCAAAAGACGTCCTCTCCGCGATCGGCTACGACGCCTTGTACGCCGACGGGACCGCCCAAGTCGAGGAGGGGCTGTTCAGCCAGACCATCGAGTTCGGCGACATCAGCTACCAGTCGGCGCGCGAGGAGAACCAGCAGTCGGTGTTCGCGGCGATGAGCGAGCTCTACGACTACTTCGGCGCGGAAACCTCCGTGCAGCTCACCATCACCAACACGCCCATCCCGGAGCGCGAGATCGGGCGCAAGCGTTTCTTCGAGAAGAGCGACCCGCGCATCGACGGATACGTCGAGGAGTACAACCGCATCCTCAACGACAAGATGCGCGAGGGGGTTTCGAATCTCGTGCGCCACCGCTACCTCACCTTCCTCGTGGGGGCGGACGACATCGACGCAGCTGCGCCCAGGCTCGCGCGCGCACGGGGCGACGTGCAGCAGACGCTCACGCGCATCCGCTGCGAGGCGCGCATGCTCGACGGGGCCGAGCGTCTCGAGCTCATCCAGTCGCAGCTGCGCCCGGGCATTGAGCCGGCGTTCTCGTGGGACAAACTGTCCCACGAAAGCGGCCTGCGCACCAAGGATCTCATCGCGCCGTCCGTCCTTGACTTCAAGCCGGAGGGGCGCGCTGACTGCTACCGCGCAGACGGAACCTGGTGCCGCGTGATGGTGTTCCGTGCGTTCGGCAGCGACCTGGAAGACGACTGCATCGCGAACATCGTCGACCTTCCCATGCCCTTGAACGTCACGCTGCACGTCCACCCCATGGGCAAGGCGGCAGCCGTTGCCTACGTGAAGAAGCGCATCGCCTGGATGGACAAGGAGGTCATCGACGAGCAGATGAGCGCGGTGAAGAAGGGCTACGACTTCTCCATCCTGCCGCCCGAGCTCTCCCATTCGAAAGAGGAGGCGGAGGAGCTCCTCGACCAGCTCCAGAACAAGAACCAGCGCCTGTTCACCTACACGGGGCTGGTGTTCACCTACGCGGATGCGGCCGATTCCCTCGACCACCAGACCCGCCAGATCATGGCGGCGGCACGCCAGCGCTCCATCGAGGTGGAGCCGCTCGCGTACCGCCAGCGACAGGGCATGAACTCGATCCTGCCGCTGGGCCTGAACCACGTGGAGGTGTCGCGCTACATGACGACCGCGCAGATCGCCATACAGATGCCCTTCGCCTCCCAGGAGCTCAACCAGGAAGGCGGCGGATACTACGGCCAGTCCAAGCAGTCGGGCAACCTCGTAATCTGCAACCGCAAGAAGCTCGCGAGCCCCATGGGGTTCGTCTGCGGCAAGCCGGGCTCCGGCAAGAGCTTCAGCGTCAAGCGCGAGATCATGAACACGATACTCGCGTATCCCGACGACGAGGTGATCGTCTTCGACCCGGCCGGGGAATACGCGCCGGTGGTGGAGCCCGCGGGCGGGACCTGCATACGCTTCTCTCCGGACACCGACACGTTCATGAACCCCTTCGACCTCTCCGACGTCGCCGATAAGGCCAACCAGGCGCAGCTCGCCTTTAAGATCGACGCGATACTGGCGCTCTCGAGCGCGACCATGGCGGAGGGGCGAGAGGGGCTTCCCGAGGCGGACAAGTCGATCATCAGCCGCTGTGTGGAGCTTTCCTACATGCGCTGCGAGGACAAGGGGCGGCTGCCCGTGCTCGGCGACTTCTACGAGCTGCTGCTCGAGCAGGAGGAGCCCGAGGCGCGCGACATCGCGCTCCGATACGAGCGCTACGTGAAGGGCGCGCTGTCGTTCTTTAACCACCAGAGCAACGTGGGCTTCGAGAACCGCATCACCAACGTCGACTTCAAGGACCTCTCGCAGAACATGAGGGTGTTCGGCATGCTCACCGCCCTCGAGGCGGTTCGAAACCGCATGTACGCGAACTTCGAGCGCGGCGTGACCACCTGGCTCTACATCGACGAGGTGCAGAGCCTCTTCGGGCATCCCGCGATCATCAGCTACTTCTCCAAGTTCTGGGCGGAGGGGCGCAAGTTCAACCTCATCTGCACGGGCATCACCCAGAACTCGACCTACATGCTCGAGCACGAGGACGCTCGCAACATGGTCCTCAACTCCGACTTCGTGCTCCTGCACAAGCAGAGCCACCTGGATCGCAAGAGCTGGGTGGACCTGCTGGCGCTCTCGGCGCAGGAGGAGGGCTACATCGACGACTCCATCAAAGCCGGCGAGGGCCTCCTGGTGGCAGGTGGCGTGCGCGTGCCGCTCAAGGACGACTTCCCGAAAGGCGCGCTCTACGACCTTTTCAACACCAAGCCCGAGGAGATAGCCCAGATAAAGCGCGCCCAGGCATTCGCGCGGGCCCGGGAGGGCGGCGATGCCTGAGAGCGTCGCGAAATACTCGGATGGCTCGATGCGCTCCGAGGCGACGGGGCGTGCCGAGCCCCGTGCGCTCGGCTCGGGCGAGCGGCCAGACGCCCTGTCGGCGGGAATCGTCAAAGGCGCCCGCGAGCGCGCCTCCGACGTCCTTGCGCCCGAAGGAGAAGCTCGAGGGCGGCGCGCGGCGGGCTCTTCCAAACCCTCCTCTGCCAGTGCGGGGAAGGCGAAGGCGGGATCAGGCCTCGCCGCCCAGGCCGGGGGAAACCTAAAGCGCGCGATCGCCGACGCCGCCGCATCCGAGGCCGACGACACCGAGGAGCTCTCCGGCGTTGGGCGCGCGAGTGAAACCGTTCGAGCGGCCCGTTCCGTGATCGCCCGGCGCGTAGCCTCGAAGAAGGCCTCCGCCGCCTCCGGGAAGAAGAAGCCCCCGAAGGGCGCCGGCAAGCATGCCAAGGCGGGGGCCTTCGGGCGCGTTGGCACCGCGAGGGCGCAGCGCGCAGCTGCCGCCCAGGCGGCCGCGGCATCCGCCAAGGCCTCAGCATCCGCCAAGGCTGCGGCATCCGTCGGCGGAAAAAGCGCGATCGTCGGCGCGGTGTCGTCCGCCGCCGTCCCCGTCGCGGGCGTGCTCGCGGCGATCTTGGCGTTCCTGCTCGCCGTGCTCGCGGTCTCCCAGATCGTGAGCGCCCTCTTCGGCTTCTGGGAAAACGAGGCCTCCAAGGCGTCCCTCGAGGGGCTGCCGCCCTACATCACCTACGAGATGGTCGAGGAGGCGCTCGCATGCCAGGAGGAGTACGGGCATCCCGCGGGGTGCACGATCGCGCAGATCATCGTCGAGTCGGGGCAGGGCGACCACCTCTCGGGGCTCGCCACGCAGGATCACAACCTCTTCGGCATGAAGTGGGCGAGTTCGTACGCGCTGTGCGAGGAGGTCGCGGGGAAGAGCTCGTGGAGGACCGGCGAGGAGTACGGCGGAGAGCAGGTCACCGTCACGGCGGACTTCATAAGCTTCGTCGGCGACGCGGAGTGCATCCGCTTCCGCAGCCGCGTCTTCCTGCAGGCCGATCGCTACGCGGGAAACGCGCTCATACGCGAGGCGATGGAGAGCCACGACTCGGACAAGATGGCCGAGGGGCTCAAGGACGCGGGATGGGCGACGAGCTCGAGCTACGTCGAGAGCCTGAAATCCGTCATGGAGACCTACGGCCTCTACCGCTTCGACGGCATGAGCCTGGAGGATTTCAGGTCCGGGGCGCTCTCGGCGGATGCGATCGTATCCGCCGCCTACAGCCAGCTCGGGGTCCCCTACGTGTGGGGCGGGACGACGCCGGGCGTCGGCCTGGACTGCAGCGGCCTCACCCAGTACTGCTACCGCCAGGCGGGGATCTCGATCCCGCGAAACACCGAGGCTCAGTACGCCCAGGGCAAGAAGATCGCGCTCTCGGAGGCGCAGCCTGGCGACATCCTCTACCGCACGGGGCACGTCGGCATCTACATAGGGGGCGACCGCTACATCCACGCGCCCCATCGGGGCGAGGTCGTGAAGATCGCGAGCGGGATCTCGAGCTTCACCTGCGCCCTGTCGTATCGATAGGCAAGGAGCAAGAAGATGGACAAGAAGACGAAGCTGATGGCAGTATGCGCTGCGGGCGCCGCGGCGATCCTGATAGGGGCAGGGCTCGCGCGTTGCGCGATAGAGCCGAGCGAACCCGAGGCCGTCGTTCCCGTAGAGGAGCGAAGCCAGAAGACAGAGAAGGCAGACGAGTCGCTCGCGGGCTATGCGGGCACCACCTGGGAAAGCGAGGACGGCGCTTGCACGCTCGCGCTTTCAGACTCGACGATCGTCGAGTCTGGAGAGGCCGGGGTGCAGGTGATGTACTACGAGGTGCTCTCAGAGGAGTCCGGCGACGCCGGCGTCTCGGCGCAGATATCCTTCACGCGCTCGGCGGGCGAGGCCGCCTCCCAGACGCTGCTCTCCATAAGCGATGCGGGAGGCCGAAAGAGCATCTCCTGTGACGCGTTCTCGCTGTCGAAGAGCTACCTCATCGCCGAAGGCTCCGATGCCGGGCTCGAGCTTGCCGCGCACCCCTCAGAGCTAAACGACCTCCTCGATGCCGAGGACCCCGAGATCGCCTCCGCCATCGCGCAGAGGGCGTCGATCGCATCCCCGACGGCGACGCTCGCCACCTGGGACGGCGAGGTCTACATCGACTGCAACGAGGACGTCCTCACGACGTCCTTCCACCTGAACGACGCGGCTTCGACTATCGTGCAGCTCTCCCTCGACCGCGGATCCGGGGAGCTGAGCGCGCTATGAGGCGGGTGGCGGCGATGATCTCAGGCAGGCGCTTCCGCATCGCGTTCGCCTCCACCTTGCTCTTCGCGACGCTCATGCTCGTCCCGGCGTCTCCCGCCTACGCGAGCATCGCCGACGACGTGAACGCATGGCTCGCCGGGCTTCTGCGGGATGCGTGCAACTGGATGTTCACCAACCAGGTGGCGGTGCTCTCGAGCATCGGCTACGAGGGCATCATCGGCGCGGATTTCTCGCAGATGCTCACGACCGCAGGAGATGTCTCCATGTACGACATCGCGCGAGGGGTCTGGGACGCCGCGGTGCTTCCCATCGGATGCGGGGTGCTCGGGCTGGTGTTCACGGTGAAGCTCATCCAGATAAGCCAGCGCATGGACGGCAACGCCTCCTTCCCCGGCGTGAAGGAGGTCGTCTTCCTGCTGGTCTTCTTCGCGGTGTTCCTGTTCCTCATACAGAACAGCTTCGAGCTCATGGAGGCGATCTACTCGGTGGTGGGGCTCGCCATCGACCGCACGATGGCGCTTTTCGGCGCGGGCGGCGCGATGGATCTCTCTGCCGTGAGCGTGGTGACCGAAGACGACGACGTTCCGGCCCTCATCGCGCTGCTCCTGGTATCCGTCATCAGCTGGGTCGTGGTGCTCGGGGCCTACATCGTGGCGCTCGTCGTGTGCTGGGCGCGCGCCATCCAGCTCTACGTCATGGCGGCGTTCGGCCCGATCCCGCTCTCGCTCATGGCGCTCGACGACACGCGCCAGATAGGCGTCGGCTACCTGAAGAACTTCACCGCGGTGTGCCTGGCGGGGCTCATCATCCTGATCCTGCTCATCGCCTTCCCGCTCATCCTGGGCGGGCTCACCGGGGCGAGCACCTCGACGGGAACCCCCATCGACGGCATCGCGACCGGACTCACCTACGCGCTCCAGTACCTGGCGATGTGCGTGCTTTTGATCCTGTCGCTCGTCAAGAGCGGCGCTTGGGCGCGCGACATCGTATCCGGGGTTTGATCTTGTCGGAAGGATCTCTGAAAGGGGGTGGTCGCCTTGGACGGCTGAGGGGCTTTCGACGGTACGGATAGGCAGGCGGGCTTCCACATCGACAACCGCCTGCGAGGATGCAAAGAAAGGGGCATGGAATGCCTGAGAAGAAGAACACCTACCTCACGCTCCACAAGAACTTCGTGCGGACCGACATCGAGTACACCGACCGGGAGACCGGAGAGGTACGCACCTTCAACTCCGTGACGCTGCCGAAGGGCACGGTAGTCGACGGGGTTGACGTAAGCTACTACCAGTTCAGCCCGATGTTCGTAAACGAATCCCGCTACCGCGGCGAGAACTACCGAGACATCCCGCTTCTGACGGATAGCGAGGTGTGGCTCAAGAAGAGCGTGCTCGACGAGGACGGCCAGCCGGTGCTCGACGAGCGAGGAAAGCCCGCCAAGAACATCGTGCGCGTCATGCCGGCGCAGATCAAGGAGGCGCTCGACCGCAACCGCAGCGAGTACCTGCAGAGCCTCTCCGAGAAGGCGCGCGGCGCGCGAGAAGGCTCCGAGCGCCTGGGAAACGGCGCTGAGCGCGCCGCCCAGAGCCGCGAGAGCATCGCGATGTAGGGGGAGGTCGCGAGAAATGAAAGAGAAAACGGTGGAGAGGATAACCTCCTCGAAGATCGTGCGCGTGGCCATGGTGATGGCGCTCGCGCTGTCCGTCGCCATCGTCCCCGCGCCCGCGTACGCCGCCGGAAACGTGAGCGTCTCGATCGGTCGCGACATCCCCTATGCGGGATACAACACCACGGACATGAGCGCGGACGGGCAGGTCGCCTACTGCATCGAGCCCATGCGCGGAACGCCGGCGGCAGGATCGTATGCCACGAGCCCGGCAGAGGACCTGGCCGCCGCCATGTGGTTCTCCTTCGGCGCCCCCGGATTCGACGAGTCCATGTGGCCCGACTCCTGGTACGACGGCAGCGGCATGGACAACGACAAATACCAGGTCGCGAGCCACATCCTGCTCTCCTACGCGAACCTCGGATCCGCAGCGCAGGCGACCTACGGCACGAACGCCGATTTCGCTTCCTGGGCGGAGCGCGAGGTGATCGGGGGCACTTGGAACAAGATCTGCTCGCGCGCAGACGAGGTCTCGACCGGGTTCTCCGCCTTCAGGATCGACACGGGCCCCGGCTCCCAGGAGCTTGCGAGCTTCTCCTGGCATCGCGGCGGCGTGAAGATCGCCAAGGTCGATGCGCAAGCCGGCGCAGGCGAGCAGGGCGACGCCTCGCTCGAAGGCGCCGAGTTCGCCATCGTCAACGCATCGGGGATGAGCTCCTACGTGGACGGCCGCAGCTACGCCGACGGCGAGACGGTCATGACCATCTCCACCTCCTGGGACGGATCGGCCTACACGGCGCAGACCGCAGCCGATGCGCTGCCGTGCGGCACCTACCGCATCGTGGAGGCGAACGCTCCGGAAGGCTACCTTCCCTGGGAAGGCGAGCTCGAGTTTGCCATCGAGAGCGACGGGCAGATCGTCGACCTTTCCGGCGACCCCGTGCAAGACGACGCGATACGCGGCGGCGTGCAGGTGACGAAGGCCGACGCGGAGCTCGGAGAGTCCGAGGCGGTAGGCGGAAACGGGCATGCGGCAGACGGCGTTGGCACGACGCTCTCCGGCATCGAGTTCACCATAACGAACGCCTCCGAAAACAAGGTCCTCGTAGGCGATGCCTGGTACGAGCCGGGCGAGGCCGTCGCCGCCATCGAGACCGAGTGGGACGAGGAAATCGGCTCCTACATCGCCAAGACCGCCCCCGACGCGCTGCCCTACGGCACCTACACCATCCAGGAGACCGCGACCAACGACTCCTACCTGCTCACCGACGGCGAGCCCAGGGCCTTCGAGATCCGAACCGACGGCCTCGTCGTGACGGCGGATGCCGAAGGCGGCGAGCTCGCCTTCTACAACCAGGTCGTCCGCAACGACCTCAAGCTCTCCAAGAAGGCCGCCGACACCAACGCGAGCCTGCAAGTTCCCTTCGCCATCACCAACGTGGCGACCGGCGAGACCCACGTGCTGGTGACCGACCGCAACGGCCAGGCATCGACCGAGGCGAGCTGGAACAAGCACACGCTCAACACCAACGGCAACGACCACCTGCTCGAGGCGGAGGCCATCACCTCCGAAATGATGGACCCGTCGGCCGGCATCTGGTTCGGGCTGGGCGAGGACGGCTCCACGGCTCCTGCCAACGACGCGCTCGCCGCGCTGCCTTTCGGCCAGTACATGCTCGAGGAGCTTCCCTGCGAGGCGAACGAGGGCTACGAGCTCGTGACCAAGACCTTCTGGATCGAGCGCGACTCCGGCGTGGCGGAGGCCGTCTGGATGACGCTCGACGACCAGGAAGGGCCGAAGATCGGAACGCAGGCGGCGGACGCGGCCGACGGCGACCAGATCGCCCAGGCGGACGAGCAGGTGACGATCGTCGATACCGTCTACTACGAGAACCTCGAGTTCGGCGGCACGTACACCCTCACAGGAACCCTCATGGTCAAGTCAACCGGCGAGCCCCTGCTCGACGCGGAGGGCAACACCGTGACCGCCACCAAGGAGTTCGCGGCCGACAACACGAACGGCTCGGTCAACATCGAGTTCACCTTCGACGCGAGCTTGCTCGCGGGCGAGGATGTCGTGGCTTTCGAGAGCCTGGTCAAGGACGGCATCGAGGTGGCAGTTCATGCCGACATCGAGGACGAGGGGCAGACGCTGCACTTTGTCGACATCGGCACCACGGCGACCGACGCCGCGGACGGCGACAAGCTCGTGACGGGCTCCGAGGTGGTAATCGCAGACGAGGTTGCCTTCGAGGGACTGACCCCGGGCGAGGCCTACACGCTCGAGGCGACGCTCATGGACGCCGAGACGGGCGAGCCGCTGCGAAGCGGCGAGGGGCTTCTCGCCGCCGATGTGACCTCGACCGTCGGGTTCGCACCTGAGGCCGCCGAAGGCACCCAGGTAGTCGAGCTCTCCTTCGACTCGACCAACCTCGGCGGGCACCGACTGGTGGTGTTCGAGAAGCTGCTCGATGCCGAAGGAACCGTCCTCGCGGTGCACGAGGACATCGAGGATGAAGGGCAGTCCGTCACGGTCGTCGAGATCGGGACCGCACTCGTCGACGCAGCCGATGGCGACCACGTGATCGAGAGCGGGACGGTCGCCGTCGTGGATACCGTCGAGTACAGGGGGCTCATCGCAGGCGAGACCTACACCGCCCACGGCACCATCATGGACAAGAAGACAGGTCTTCCCCTCGAGGACGCCGATGGCAACCCCGTGACCTCCACCGCCGAGTTCGCTGCGGAAGGCTCGGAGGGAACCGTCGAGGTCGCCTTCGAGTTCGATGCGTCCAAGCTCGAGGAAGGCGCTGCCCTCGTGGCGTTCGAGGAGATGCTCGACGTGAACGGAAACGTCATCGCAGTGCACCAGGACATCGACGACGAGGGCCAGACGGTCGTCGTGGACAATCCCGAGACCCCGGAGGTTCCCGGTTCTCCCTATGACAAGACGGGCGGCGACCTGCTTCCCGTATGGGCGGTGATCGGCGTTCTGATCGTCGGCGGCGCCGCTGCGGGCGCTTACGCGCTTCACGGTCGCATCCGTCATAACGCAGCAGATAGCGTCGGAGACGCAGACGGGGTTTCCGGGGAATAGCCGAGTTTCCGGTTGATCGAAGAGGGCGGGGCGGTGATGAGCCTCCCCGCCCGATTTTCTGGAGGTTCGCATGAGCACGAATATCAAACGGCGATTCGCGGTCCTTGTGGCCTTGACGGCGATTGTGGGGGCTGCGGCGCTGGGGTTGTGGCTTTTCGGCATTCACGACAGGGCGGCCGATGTAGACCCCTCTCCTATCTCGGGGGACGTCGCCGAACACGGGGAGGATGACGGTTTTCACGCAGTCGATTGGGAATACTGGCTGTCCGTGAACCCCGATATCGTGGCCTGGGTGAGCGTCCCCGGAACCAACGTCGACTATCCGGTGGTGCAGGCGAGCGCCGACGATCCGACCTTCTACCTCGACCACGACGTCTACCGCGGCTGGAACCCCTACGGATGCCCCTACCTCGACGCCGGCTGCGCGGAGCGGGGGATCGACAGCCCGCTCGCGCTAATGTTCGCCCACCACATGAACGACGGCAGCATGTTCTCGGCATTCGCAGGCTACTCCGACAGGGGGTTCGCAGAGGCCCACTACGAGATCCTCCTGCAGACGCCCGAGGGGGACATTCGCCTGAACGTCATCGCGGCGGACGTCGTGGACTCCAATGCCGAGCACAAGCGCTTGGAGTTCGCCGACGATGAGGAGCTCGACTCCTGGCTAGAGGAGCTTCTGGCCGAAGCGGACGTCGTGCTCGACGCCGACGTCGAGACGGATAGCGTCAAGGCGTTCTGCACCTGCAGCTACGGCAGGTGGAACGGGCACGAGAGGACGATAGTGTATGCGCGGGAGGAGGTGGAGTGATGCAGTCGACCATATGCTTCTTCATCGGAATGGCGATGATGGCGTGTGCGATCGTGGGGCACGTCTGCATTCGGGTGGGCGCCATGAGCGAGCATGAGGAGATGCTCGCCGAGGGCAAGCGGGAACCCTAGGCTGCTTTCGGCAAAAAAATAGGGCAGAAACGCTTTCGCGATCCCGCCCCGCAAACCCGAAGGTTTCTGTCTGGCTATAATTATCGTGATTGCGGCCCGTTTGTCAAATCGAGCATATAGGATTTACCAGTATCACCATTGGCTCAGCCATGCCTGGAAGACCTTTGACAGAAAGTCGTATGCCGAGATGATAGTCGTGTTCCCCCTGTACCAATCCGAGTTCTCCTCTGCACGTTGCCTAAATGCCAGGAATCCGTCGTATGCTCTCGCCTGCCTTTCTCGGGCGACGAAACGGTTGCAGGCATAGGCGAGCACCGTCGTCTGGAGCACTCGCGGATTGCGCATCTTGGATCGTCTCAGGCGCTTCGAGACACCTGCGTCGCCGAGCGCTTTCGCGACCGATGCGGGGTATCTCGTCGGCGTGGCCGAGGAGATACCCAAGCCGTTGATGATGGCGCTCGAATGGGCAGCGGCGTTCCTGAGCGAATTCGCTCGCCTGAGAAGGTAATGGTCGTCTCTCATTTCCGTATCGCCCCATCGATTTGCGCAGAAGAGGTAGAAGCTGGCAAACGCGCCGAACGACGACAGCTCCAGGAACACCCATGCCGGCATCTCGTCTAGCGGATAGCGCTCGACGAGCGGTCCGAGGTAGGCGTCGTTCTCCAAGCGCGAGATCTCGCCTTCGCGCCTGTTGCGCTCGGTGTGGTTGAGGTGCGTGAGGTAGTCGGCGAGGACGGAGTAGCCGTCCTCGTTGCGATTGTCGGTTATTTTCTCGACGAGTTTTGTCTTGGCGGCGTTCTCCACGTCGAGTGTGAGCGGCAGCAGGAACCTGCGCAGTTCCTGGTCTATCCCCGCGAGGTCGACCAGTTGCCCGAAGTCGAGGCCGGCGTACTCGCCGTCATGCGCTCCGCCGATGCGCTTTGGGAAGAGCACGCGGTACGCCGCAAGGCGGAAGTAGTGGTCCTGCTCGGAGAGGATGTGAGCGGCCTCTCCCTCGTCGCACAGCTCGAAGGTCACGCCCTTGGACTTCAGGTGCTCTATCTGCTCCTCGACGGTGAGCTTGGGCTTTCTTTTATTATCATCTGCGATTTCGTTCATAGCTTCGATCTTTCGTGCTTGGATAGGGATCGGTCTCAAGGGACGGAATGCGCGCCGTTTCTCAATTATCCTTCTTTTCGCATGCAATTGCGCGTGAAACGGCGATCGGAAGGTGCGCCTTGCCTACATGAACCGGAACACCGCCTTGAACATCCAGCGGACGAACGCCCCGATTCCTCTGAACACCGCTTTAATCATTTCCGTATCCTTCCATCCAATCGTCTTCCATGTTGCCTGCTGGCACCTCCTGTGCCGCTTCGGCCTCGATCGCCCTTTCGAGTGTAAGCGGAGTGATGCCGACCGCCTCGGCCATGAGCGCCTGGCTTGCCGCCAGCCTCTCGTCGGTGTTCGCCAGGTAGCCGCTCAGCCTCACGATGCGGCTGGCGAGCGACCCTCCGGGCCCGACGAAGAGGGCGCAAGCGCGATCTATCCTGGCGACGTCCACGAGCTCGCCGAAGAGCCTCGCGAGCACCGTCGAGCCGTCCAGGGTGACGCTCTCGATTCCGGCGGCCTCTCTCGGGGTGGCGAGCTGGAACCTCCAGCCCTTCTCGCGTCTTGCCTCGGGGGTCTCTCCGCCCTCTGTCCGGTAGGCCTCGTTCGCGGCGTAGCAGTGCGCCGTGAGCCAGAGGCCCTTCTTCTCGACGTCTGCGTAGTCGAGCGTGAGATCGGCGAGCATGCTCTTGCCCGAGAACGGCTGAGCCTCGGTGAAACGGTCGGTGTCGAACGCCTCGATGCGCCCGCGGTAGGCGACCTCCACCCTCATCGGAGCTCCCTCCTTTCTCGCCGCCGTTCCTGCTGCGCCTGCGTCTCGCGGCTGCGCGGTTTCGCGCCGCCGCGCCTGACGGGCGCTTCCTCGCCCTGCGGCTGCCTTTGCCGCCTCGTCTGCGCGGTTTCGGGCAGGAGCCTGTTCGCCGCCGCGTATGCGCGCACCTCGCGCAGCGCTTCCGCCCGTTCGGCGGAATCGCCGTCGGCGCGGCCTTCGAGCCTTTCGATCCTCCTGTCGAGGTCTGCCAGGCTGTGCGCGTTCGCGGACATGCACGCCTCTATCGCGCCGGCGAGACGTTCCAGCTCCGACAGGTCGTTCAGCTCGATGGCGCTTTCGGCTTCGGAGAGTATCCGTTGGGATGCCGCCGGGGCTGGGTGCCAGGCGGCGATCCTGTCGAAGCGCCGCCTGAGCGCCTCCTGGCCGAAGGAGAGCCCCAGCTTCTCGCCTCCGATGCGCCAGGTGGGGTGGTCGTAAAGCGAGTAGATCCAGTCGCGTCTCCAGGAGCGCTCCGAGTTCTGCGCGACTTCGACCTCGAGTGTTTTGAGCACCGCCATGAACTCGCCCTCGTTGCGGGCGAGCGCCTTTGCCACCGTGACCCGGTTGCGGATGTCGGCCACCCAGGAGTATCCTCCCTCTTTCTGGATCTCCCGCTCGGCGCGCCGCATGTATACGCTCTGCAGCGTCGCGGGCGTCGCCTTGCGCGCCGGCCCCTTGTCGGCCTCCCTCACGGTGTCGTCGCGCATGAAGCGCAAGCCCTGTTCCTCGGCGAGTTCCTGCAGGCTGCGGTTGAGCTCGAGCGGGTCCGGGGTCTGAAGGCGGCGCTCGGTGGCGAGGTTGGTGTTGTTGACGACGATGTGGGCGTGGGGGATCTTGCGCTCGTTGTCGTCGTGCAGGACGATCGCCGCCTCGAAGTCGGCGAAGTGCCTGAGCGCCCAGGCGCTCGCGAGCTCCGCCACCTGGTCTGCGGTCAAGCCGTCTTGAGGATCGGGCGACATGACGAAATGCTTGAAGGTCCTCGCCGGCTTGCCCCGATACGGGGTGTCGTTGCCGCAGGCGCGTCTCGTCGCGTCCATCGACTCCGCCCAGTCGAACCCGGCCGGGGCGGCCGAGACGTCCTCGAAGGCGCGCTCCTCCTGCCATGCGAAGTTCATGACCATGATCCCGAGGGCGCGCCCTCCCTTCTCGAGGTAGCGCTTTATGCCGGCGCATCCCGTGTGGCCGGCTATGGGCTTCAGCAGCGGCATGCTAGTCTCCGCCCACTATGGCGCGGCCTTCGAGCGAGGCGAGCTCGCCCGCCATCTTGCAGCGCCCCTCGTCGACCTGCGCGAGCAGAAGCGCGCACTCGTCGAGCTTGCCGGACACCCACTCCAGGTCGCCCCTTCCGTGGTCGAGCGCGAACTTGATGGAGTTGAGGGCGTGCACGCCCTGGTTGTAGTGGTGCCCCCACCTGACGAGCTCGCGGGAGAGCCTGCGCATCGAGAGCCCGTCGAGCAGCACGCCTCCTCGCTTCGCGTTCTCGGCATCGTCCGCGACCATGCGGGCGACGTAGCGCAGGTACTCGGAGCGGGTGAGCCCCTCCTCGTCGGCGCGCTCGCAGACCGCGCGGAAGTCCGCGTCGCTCACGCGGGCGGTCAGCACGTTGTCGTATCTCAAGACCTTCGTCATCTTCTCGATCCTTCGCATCCTCCGCCGCCCCGATGCGGTGGAGGCTCGGGCGGCGCTCTTTCCAGGGGCGCGGGGCATCCCCCGCATGGCGCGAGCCGGAGCGCCTGCGCGCCGTTTCGCGAGCCCGGCGGCGTCGCCTCCGCCTCGGGCCTTGGGCCCCGGGCCGCCTTCTATCTCGTATACACGAGATAGGCTACTTGCTGGAAACGGCGCAGGCGCCCCGCAGGGGCTCCTGCGCGGGTTCTACCTGCCTCCGAGGAGCCCTTCCGCCGTCTCGGCGATCTCTCCGAGCGCCTGCCTGTCCAGCTCGCTCGGCGGGTTTTCTTCCGCCTTCGACTCGTAGCGCCTGAGCGCGCGAAGGGCGCTTGCGAGCGCCGCCGCGGGCTTGGGCGCGGGACCCTTCGCGTCTTCTTCGGCGGCGGGCTCGGCGGTCGACTTCTTGAGGAACTCGGTCGTCTCCTTCTTGCCCAAGGGCTGCGCCCGCCATGTCGCATGGAGCCGGTCCTGCGCATCGGAATCCAGATCGGCGAGGATCCCCACGGCGTCCGCCGAGAGCGCGTCCGCGAGCGCGGCCTCGCGCCACTGGGGCGTGAGCCTCTCCTCGATCTTGCGCGCGAGAGACTCCTGGCGCTGGATGGTCTTGCCCGATACCTTGCGTCCGGTCTGCTCGGATATGATCGCCGCCTTGATGTCCTCCGTGCGCACGCCGGAAAGCTCGGGGTTCTCGGCGCGCATGCGTTCGACCTCCACGCCCAGCGCACGGCTCGCCGCCGCGCGCTCGGTCACGGTGAGGCTGCGCACGAAGTAGTTGGCGGCGTGCAGCAGCATGACCGACTGCTCGTCGGTGATGCCCCGGATGACGCGGCAGGGGATCTGGGCGTATTTCTCGTCTTCTTTCGCGAGGAGTGCGTAGGCCGCCTTTCGGCGGTGCCCGCTCACCATCTGCCAGCCGCCGTCGTCGAGCTTGCGCACGAGCGGCAGGTCGGTGAGCCCCTCCTCCTCGATGCTCTTCGCGAGCTGCGCGATGCCGGCCTCGTCCATCGAGTAGGCGGCGTTGGCGGGGTGGTCGGCTATCTCTTCGATGGGGATCCTCTCGACGGGGTAGTCGTTGCGGATCGATGCGCTCCTGTCAAGCAGCCCGGAGATGGTGAACCCCGATGTCGTGGGTTTAGCCATGGAGCACCTCCTCGGCGAGCGCCTCGTAGTCCTTGGCGGGCCGGCTGTTCGGCTTGAAGGCCGCGACGGGCTGCCACTGCCAGCTTCCCTCGCAGACCTTCGAACTCGCGTGGATGACGGTGGCGAACTGGTTGTCGGGGAAGTACGCGTCGAGCACGTCGGCCCCGGTGGCCTCCGCGTTGGTCATGAGCCCGGGCACGCACGTGCGCAGGATGCGCCATGCTGGTGTGGGCACGCGCAGCGCGTCGGAGATGGACTCGATGGCGCTGACCGTGAGGGCGGTGCCGCGCATGACGGTGGAGTCGAGCTTCACCGGCACGATCACCATGCCGTCGCCCGCAGCGGCCAGGTAGGCGTTGAAGGCGAGACGCTTCATCGTGGGGCTGCAGTCGACGATGCAGACGTCGTAGTCGCCCGCGCAGTCGTCGAGCGCGAAACGAAGACGCTGCTCGCGCAGGAGCAGCTCGTTCTGGTCGACGAGTTCTATGGTCGAGGGCACGACGGAGAGCCCGTCGGCCTCGGTTTCGAAGGCCACGTCGCCGACGGGCGCGTTCCCGTAGAGGAGCTCGACGGCTCCTCGACGCTCGGCCGCGGCGCGGTCGTAGAGCCCGAAGAAGTCCGTGGCGGACGCCTGCGGATCCAGGTCTATCAGGAGCGTCCTCAGGCCCCGCCTGGCGTAGATGGTGGCGAGGTTGACCGCAGTGGTGGTCTTTCCGACCCCGCCCTTGTAGTTCGATATCGCGAGCGTCCTCATGCTTCCTCCGTCCTCTCTGCGATCGTCGATGGCGTTTACCCCGAGTATACAGAACGGAAACGTTCTGTTAATACCGACCGTTCGCCATGGGGTGGCGGTTCGCCATGGGGCGAGCCGCCTGCAAACGGCCCCCTCCGTCCAGAGGGGGCCTGCCCAGGCGGGCCCGGAGGTCCTAGGCCTCGCCGAAGGCGTTGATGTGGTGCCTGAGCAGCGCACGGTCCTCGCCGACGACGATCATGCTGATCTTGTCGAACCTCACGCCGACCGATTCGGCGAAGTCGTTCTCGGCGAGCCAGGAGACCGCGAGCAGCTCCATCGTCTCGCGATCGTTCCTCCCGTCGCCGAAGCCGGCGCCGGAGTTCGGGCGCGCGGAGACGTCGACGAACACGAGGTCGTCGGACTCGGGATCGCGTGCAACCAGGTCGATGGTTCCTCTCGTCTCGGGCGACTTCCACCCGGTCGCGAGCGTCTCGTAGCCGCGGACCTCGAGGAAGCGGGCTGCCGCCTTGACCGCCCTGTCCTGGAGAGTGGGATTGGTGTTCATGGTGACCTCCGTTCAGTTGGGGCGGAGCCCCTTGCCCCGCCTTGTGGCATCGGGGCCGCACCGCCTGCCGCGCCCTGCAAGGGAGGAAGCGAAGGCGCGTTCCTCGCCCCATCGGGCCGTTGGTTTTCCGAAGCCCGGAGGGCGCTTTGTTTTGCCGCTTTCGCCTTTTCTCTCGGGCGGCAAAAGAAATCGGAAAAGCATCGCAACCCTTGCGGGGCGCATCGGGCGGCTGTGCGAGCCTTTGATGCCCAAGGAGGAGGCAAGGCGATCCGATCGAACGGAGCCCGCCGTGCCACGAATGCCCCCAGGAGGCTGTCTGAGGGTCGACTGCTCGGGGGAAGCCCTTGCCGGACCGCCCGGCGGAGCTAGCCCCTCGCCATCCTGAGGACCGCCGCGTCCTGCTGCGCCACGTCGTCCCCGACCGCCCCGAGCTCGTCGGCGCCGAGGTCGATGAACACGCGCGTCAGCACCTGTATGAGCTCGATGAGGCGCTCGTCGATGCCGTCGGCGCTCCTGAGCCTCCTGAGCTCGACGTAGACGGATCTCATCTGGTCGCGCAGCATCCTGTAGACCCTCACGTTCGGGCTGACGTTTATGTCGCGGCACTCGAGCCTGGAGGTTATGTAGTCCTGCTTGGTCATGCCGCTCGCCGCCACGAGGGCGTTTATCACCTCGTCCTCCTCCGGCGAGACCCGGAACGCTATTGTCTTGCTGCGCCGGCGCCCTTTGTAGTCGACGGTCGGCCTGGACATCAGGGCCTCCTTCTCTGGTCGAGCGCCGCTGCCATGTCCGACTGCTTGCTGGGGAAGAGGTGGGCGTAGCGAAGCGTCATCTCGTAGGTCTCGTGCCCCAGCCGGTCCGCTATGGCGATCGCGCTGAACCCCATCTCTATGAGGAGCGAGACATGGCTGTGGCGAAGGTCGTGGATCCGGATGGGTTCGAGCCCGCATGCGGCGCAGCCGCGCTTCATCTCGTGGTGCAGGTAGCTTTTGGTGAAGCAGAAGATGCGGCAGGCGCGCCGCTCCTCCGGGATGGATCCGAGGAAATCGGCGAGTTCGTCCGCAAGGAACTCCGGCATGACCACATCTCTCTTCGATTTGGGCGTCTTGGGCGAGGTGATGACGTCCCTCCTCCGGATCCGCTGGTAGCTCTTGGTGACGTGGATGAGGCACTTTCCAAGGTCGATGTCGTTCGGTTCGAGGGCGAGGAGCTCGCCGACCCTCAAGCCGCACCAGTACAGGATCTCGAACGCGTAGAAGCTGGCTGGCTTGTCCATCACCTCCTCGCTGAACGCGAGGTACTGCTCCTTCGTCCAGAACTTCATCTCCGACCCCTGCCGCTCGCCGATCTTGATGGTCGGGGCGGCGGGACTCTTTCCCAGGCCGTAGTACTTGACGGCGTGGTTGAAGATGGCGCTCAGCTGGTTGTTTATGGTTCTCAGGTAGGTGCCGCTGTACGGTTTTCCCTCGTCGTCGTACGAGCCCACCATCTTGTTCTGCCAGTCCACCACGTCTTTGGGGGAGATGTCGCACATCCTCTTGGGTCCGAAGAATGGCACTATCTTCGTGCGGATGATGTGCTCTTTGGTGAGCCAGGTGTTGAGCTTGAGCCTTGGTCTCACGTCTTCGGAGTACCTCTTCACGAATGCCTCGAAGGGCATCGACATGGACCCGTCGGCGCAGGCCAGGAACTCCGTCTCCCATGCCAGCGCCTCTCCTTTGGTCGCGAACCCTCGCTTCACCTTGTGCTTGCGGTTGCCGTCGATGTCGCTGTAATAGCACTGGACGTACCAGGCGCCAGTCTTCCCGTTCATGTAGGCGGGCATCAGCGGGCCTCTTGTCTGGGAACGCCGTCGGCGCAGTGGAAGCGCTCGTAGAAATACTTTCGGCTCACCTTCCCTTTGATGGTGGTGTAGCCTCTCTGCTCCATCTCGGAGTTCAGCATCCTGATAATGCGGTAGGCGTAGGGCCTGCTGATGCTGAGGGCGTGCATGACCTCCTCGACGCCCATGATCACCGGCTTAGAATTCTGCTCCATATCTTCCTCCTTCGTTCGATGAACAGAACAGGAACGTTCTGTAATTCGTGACACTAACAGAACGAAAATGTTCGGTCAAGACAAATTGAGAACGTTTTTGTTCTCTAGTATCATGGGGGAAACGATCAGAGGAGGAGAGATGACGACGGGAAGCCGCATACGGGCATTGCGCGAGTCGCGGGGGATGACGCAACGGCAGCTCGCTGAGAGGGCCGGCTGCACCGACGCGGCCATCAGGAACTACGAGGCGGGCAGGAGGGCGCTGAAGGGCTCCGCCCTGGATGCGATTGCAGGCGCCCTCGGGGTCGCCCCCGAGGCCCTCATGCCCGTCCAGGCTGAATCCGCCAGGGACGCCCTCGAGCTCCTCTTCAGGATCGAGGAGGAGTTCGGGCTCAGGCCCGTCGGTGGAGGCAGGCTCGCCGTCGCGCCCGGCGCGGAGAAGGCGCCTAAGCTCGCCGCCGCCATCAAGGCCTGGGAATCCCAGGTGGATGCGCTCGACCGCGGCGAGATAACCCCCGAGGAATACGAGTCCTGGAAGATGGGGATTGGCGGATGCTAGGCGATTCGAGGAGGATTTCAAGGGCTCGCCTTATCAGCGGCCTTCGGCCGAAAATCCGTGAAGAAGCCCTTAACCTTATCGCGCTGAAACGCGAAGGGGCCTACTGGGACTTCAAGAAGGAGTGGCATAAAGACAATTCTGAGCTAATCCACGACATGCTCTGTCTTGCCAACAATCTCGAGAGCGACGTGTCGTACCTCTTCATCGGCATAGACGAGGAAGAGGATTACTCGGTGTGCGATGTCGAGAATAACGACCATGCCGAACGAAAGACGAACCAGATGATTGTCGATATGCTCTCGAAGACAAAATGGGACAACGGTCAGCCCCCCTTCGCGGTCGTGGAGCCAATGGAGCTTGACGGGGGAACGATAGACATCCTGTGTATCGTGAGCAGGCGGGAGGATATGCCTTATTCCCTCTCGAAGGGGTCGGGGAAAGTGCGCGCGCATATGGTCCACACGCGACGTATTGACTCCAACACGCCCATAGACGAAGGGGCGTCGTGGAGTGAGGTGGAAGACATCTGGCGCCATCATTTTTCACTCGATGAATCTCCTCTCGCGAGGGTGAAGGGGATGCTCGAAGACAAGGAACATTGGAGGTTTCTCTCCGAGGTGATCGGCACGGAGGACAAGTACTATCTATACGCCCCGGAGTTTACCGTCTGCCATGATTCGGACGACGAACGGGACGGCTACGAGTACTACATGCTGAACCAGACAGACCCTGGTCCGAGCTGGTATACGATCGAGATCCGGTATTTCCAGACTCGCATATTCGACACCCTCGGCATCGCCCTCGACGGCGGCAGGTATTTCGCGCCCGTTCCGTCGCGTTCCTTTGTGCGCTGGGATCGGCGCAGCCTGGATTTCGATCACATGTATTGCTACTACACGAAGGACTCTTTGGATTGGAGCCTGAACGAGTTCTTCTTCGATGAGGCCTACGACGATGCCAGGATAGCGCGTAAGCGGTTCCTCGAAACCGTCGTCATCTTCCAAGACGAGGAAGAACGCAAGGACTTCGAAACGTTCCTTCGTGAACGGCGCTTCGAGTTTGACTCGGAGATGTCGGCAACTCCCGACCCGTACGGCGCAGAGCGACTTCCCGAGGACTATCCCCAGGAGGCGAAAGACCAAGCCACTCGCGAGCTGAAAGCGATTCCCATCCTCAAGTGCATGCTCGAAGAGTTCAGAGGCGACCCCGAAGGGCTGCGCTTGCCCACTTCCAGGGATTGGTAGTTTGGCCCGCAAGCCCTTCGCTGCCACTCGGGAGGAGTAGTAGCGAAATCTGTCCGTCTTCGTGAGTTTGCGAGAATGACACTTCCAGGCTCTCCACCAGGGACGTCCGTCATTCTTGAGTTTCGTTTTTCCGGGTGAGTTTCGTTTGAGTTTCGCCGATTTTCGGCGGCACCCGCAAACCCCTTGGTATCACTCCCTTTTTCTGGCTTGCAGGTTGTTCGGTTCGCGTTGGTTCCTTTCGGCTCCGTTCGCGCCGTTTCGGGCTCGTTCGACCCATGCCCGTTTGCCATGGGGTGACAACCGACCATGCGTCTATCTGCGGAAACGAGAAGGCTCCTCGATTCTTTCGAGGAGCCTTGCGAGTTTCTATCTGATTTCGGAATCATGCGGTTTGCAGGTGCGGACGTTCTGAAATGTCGTCATCGGTCGCCATCGGAACCGCTAGAAACCGTATGAAAAACACGAACAAATGTTCTATTGCTATTCCCACTCGATCGTTGCGGGCGGTTTGCTGGTGATATCATACACCACTCGGTTCACGCCGGGGACTTCGGCTACGATGCGGCCGGAGATGCGGGCTAGGACGTCATAGGGCAGGCGGGCCCAGTCGGCGGTCATGGCATCCGAGCTTTCTACGGCGCGCAGGATCACCGGGCGCGCGTAGGTGCGCTCGTCGCCCATGACGCCAACGGACTTGATGTCTGGCAGCACGGCGAAGTACTGCCAGACACTGTGCTCGCTGTTGCGCTCGCCTGTCTCGGCGAACAGGCGCTCGTTGTAGGTGTCCAGCTCCTCGCGGACGATGGCGTCGGCGTTCTTCAGGATGCTCAGCTTCTCGGCGTCCACGTCGCCGATGATGCGGATGGCCAGGCCCGGCCCCGGGAAGGGCTGGCGGTGCACGATGTAGTCGGGCAGCCCCAGCGCCGTGCCCAGCGCGCGTACCTCGTCCTTGAAGAAATGATCCAAGGGCTCAATCAGGTCGAAATGCACGCCCTCGGGGAACGGAATCAAATTATGGTGCGACTTGATGGTGCTTGCCTTCCCGCCGGTCTTGCGCGCGCCGCTCTCGATGATGTCGGGGTAGATGGTGCCCTGGGCCAGGTACTTCACCGGACGCCCGTCCTGGGCCAGATCCTCCGCCACGGCGAAGAACTCCTTCCAGAACTGCGTGCCGATGATGCGACGCTTCTGCTCCGGGTCGGTCACGCCTCGCAGAAGCTCAAGATAGCGCTCCTCGGCGTGCACGTGGATGAAGTCCACGTCGAACTGCTTCGTGAACACCTCTTCCACTTCCTCGGGCTCGCCCTTGCGCAGAAAGCCGTGGTTCACGAACACGCAGGTCAACTGTTTGCCAATGGCGCGGGCGCACAGCGCCGCCACCACGGACGAGTCCACGCCGCCCGAAAGGCCTAAAATGACGCGGTCGTCCCCCACCTCGGCGCGGATGGCCTCGATGGAGTCGTCGATGATGGAGTCCATCGTCCAATCGGGCTCAAGCTCGCACACGCCGAACAGGAAGTTCCGCAGCATGGTCTGGCCGAACTCGGTGTGGCGCACCTCGGGGTGGAACTGCGTGGCGAACAGGCGCCGCTCGGGGTATTCCATGGACGCCACCGGGCACACCTCGGTGCGCGACGTGATGGAGAAGCCCTCGGGCACGCGGCTCACAGCATCGCGGTGGCTCATCCACACGGTCTGTTCGCCGGGGGTGCCGTCGAACAGCGCCGACTCGCCCGCCCGCGTGATGACCGCTGGGCCGTACTCGCCCTTCTCGGTGTGGCCCACTTCCCCGCCGAGCGCCACGGCCATGGCCTGCTGCCCGTAGCAGAAGCCGAGCACGGGAATACCCAGGGCGAGAATCTCCGGGTCGATGGAAGGGGCGTCCTCCGCGTACACCGACGCCGGGCCGCCGGACAGGATGATGGCCGCCGGCGCGATGGCGCGCACCTCCTCGGCCGTGATGTCGCAGGGCACGATTTCGGAATACACGTGCAAATCGCGCACGCGACGGGCGATGAGCTGCCCGTACTGGGCGCCGAAATCGACGACGATGACTTTCTGTTCCGGGGTAGCGGACTCGGCCACAATGCCTCCTTGGGTCGCGAAATGTTCGAGGGCGATTTTACACCTCCCCGCGCGCTGAGGTATTTCTACGAGGTGAAATGTCGAGAAAGTGCGGAATGGATGGAGGATAGGGAGATTAGGGCAGACCAAGGTCTGCCCTTACGGGCGGACGGGCGAGATTGCTCAAGGCCGCACGAGCAGACGCAGCGCGAGGGAGGGCGGGCTACCGGAGATACTTCGCGCGGAGAGCTTGGCGTTTTTCGGGGCCAAAATCCAGGGCCTCGGCGAGGTAGGCATCGAAAGAGCCGTAGTTGGCGTTCACCGCCGCCATGGCGCAATCGTAGTAGTCGTTGTAGGCGTAGAACAGCGAGTCGATGTCCGCGTCGAGCCCCTTCATGAGACCCAGCTTCTTGCTGATGGCGTCGACGATCCCCTCGGCGCGGTTGCGCACGAACAAGTTCGTGGCCAGGTAATCGGCGCGCACGTAGGCCTCGGGCACCCCGAGCGCCCGCTCCACGATAACCGCGCCCAGGCCAGCCCGGTCCTTGCCCTCGGAGCAGTGCCACAGGTACGCTCCACCGTCGCCTTCCAAAAGCACCTCGAGAAACGACGTGTAGGCAACCCGCCCCGCGTCGTCCAGCAAAATCTGGGGGTACATGCCCCGCACCAGCTCGTGAGGACTGGCGTTGTAGCTGGCGAAGGTCTTCAAGTCCTGGGCCACGCCCGCACCGTGAGTGATGCCGATGGTCTCGCCGGACAGCGCCGGGAAGTCGTAGAACACCACGCCTTCCATAAGCTCGCGGGGGTCGGGCTCCTTGTCGCGCTCGAGCTGGGTGCGGAAATCGATGACGCCGGCCAGGTCGTAGTCGCCCACAAGCCGCGCCAGGTCCTGCTCGCTCGCCTTGTGAAGGCACCCGCTGCGGATGAGTTTCGCCGGCGCGATGCGGCGTCCATCGGCCGCCGGCATGCCGCCCAAATCGCGCGTGTTGTGCAGCCCCTCGAAGGGGATGTGCCCGAATTCGGGGAACCCGGGAATGGGCTCGGGCATATCCAACGGCGAGGACTCTTCCTCGTCGACGCGCTTCTCTTCCGTGGTCATGGCCGCCTCCTGTCTCGGCGAGCGCGGGATGCGCCCGCATCGATATCTCCCGCTTATGGTAGAGCAGCGAAGGGCCGCCCGCTACAAGCAGACGGCCCTTGTCATCGTTTCGTCGCGACGAACGCGCCGACATCGGCAGCGTCGAACGCTCGGCCGCAGGTCTTCGTGCTCTCCCTAGGACGCCTTCGCGAAGGCGACCGACGAGGCCTCCACAGGACGCGCCGAATCGCGCATCCAATCGTTCATACTGCCGGCGTACAGATACAGCTTGCTGTAACCCGCCGACGCCAGGTAATCGCAGGCGATCTTGGCGTGCACGCCCATCTGGCAGTACACGATGACCGCGTCCTCGGGGAAAATGCCGTTGTCCTGGAACATCTCGGCCAGCTCCTCGGCCGGATCGTCCGAAGCGGCGGCCACATCGAGCCGAATATTGATAGCCGAGGGAATATGGGCCGTGTCATAGCGCAGCGGCGGTCGCACGTCCACGATGGGCATGCGTCCTATCTCGCGCTTCACGAAGTCGGCATCGACGATTTGGTAAGCCTTCATTGCAACACCTTTCAAAACTCGCATCGAGCACGATGGGACGGCCATCCGCGCCTTCTTCCCCGCCTCGTATCAATGATTGGGAGATAGCCGGATCGTGCACGAGACAAAGGCATGCGACACTGCGTCCTATCGCGTTTTCTGCCTTCAATGGTAGCTTTGACACGCCTTCCGATGGCGACGGAGCCGTTACGCTTCCCCTTCCGTTGCTCTTCCAAACGGGATCTTTTATTCCTCCCCTTGACAGGTCGATGGCGGTGTTTATACTTATGAACAGTTGCTCATATGTTTAATAGTTTGCAAGGAGTCAAGATGGGCGAACCGACAGCCATAGAGAAAGAAGCCGGCAAAATCGTGGAGGGCGCCTGCGCATCGCTGGAGGCTTGCCCCTGCGGCTGCAATCGCGAGGCCACGGCCAATCTGTTCGCGGAGATGCCCGACGAGGAGCTGCTGTTCGATGTGGCTGACCTGTTCAAGGCCTTCTCCGACACCACCCGCATCAAGATCCTGTTCGCGCTCATGGGCGGCGGTCTATCGGTCACGGAAATCACCGAGACCGTCGGCTGCACCCAAAGCGCCGTGAGCCACCAGCTGCGCACGTTGAAGCAGGCGCGCCTCGTGAAGGCCACCCGCGACGGCAAAAACGTCATCTACGCCCTGTCCGATGACCACGTCTACACCATGCTCGCCCAGGGCATGACCCACGTGTGCGAGTAACCCTGTCCCCCTTGCGATTCACCGAACCGCCCGCCACTATCGAGTGGGAACAACATTGAAAGGAACCATCATGCGCAAGTCATTCAAACTGGAGAACCTCGATTGCGCCAACTGCGCCGCGAAGATGGAGGCCGGCATCAATGAGCTGCCCGGCGTGAACAAAGCATCCATCAGCTTCATGACGAGCAAGCTGATGATCGACGCGGACGCCGCCGACGAGGAGGCCCTAGCCGCCATTGTCGACGCCGCCCAGGCCGTCTGCACCAGCTACGAGAAAGACTGCCGCATCGTCCGTTAGGATTCCCCATGAACCCGAAGCAGAAGAAACTCCTCACGCGCATCATCGTCGCGCTCGTGCTGTTCGTCATCATCGAGGTGGCGGCCCAGACCGGCATCCTGCGCGCCGCCTTCGGCACCCCCGGCGACGTGTACGCCGAGTTCGCGTTGTTCCTCATCCCCTACCTCATCGCCGGCTACGACGTCATCGCCGGCGCCCTGCGCGGACTCGTTCACGGACACGCGCTGGACGAGGACTTCCTCATGACCGTGGCCACCTTCGGCGCGTTTGCGCTGGTGCTGTTCCCCGACACCGAGCCGCACATGGCCGAAGGCGCGGCCGTGATGCTGTTCTTCCAGGTGGGCGAGCTATTCCAAAGCTACGCCGTGGACAAGTCGCGCCAGTCCATCGCGGACATGATGGATATCGCGCCCGAGTACGCGAACGTCATGGAGGAGGGCAAGCTGAAGCAGGTGGATCCCTTCGAGCTCGCCCCCGATGACGAGTTCATCGTCATGCCCGGCGAGCGCATCCCGCTTGACGGCACGGTGCTGACCGGCGAAAGCCAAATTGACACGGCGGCGCTCACCGGCGAGTCGGTGCCCCGCACGGCGCGCCCAGGCGACGAGGTCATCTCCGGCTGCGTGAACCTGACGGCCAAACTCGTCGTACGCGCCACCAAGCCCTTCGAGGACTCCACGGTAAGCCGCATCTTGGAATTGGTGGAAAACGCCGCCGAGAAGAAGGCACGCACCGAGAACTTCATCACCCGCTTCGCCCGCGTGTACACCCCCATCGTCGTGGGCGTGGCCGCTGTACTCGCCATCGCGCCCCCGCTGTTGTTCGGCGGTCAGTGGTCCGACTGGATCCTGCGCGGACTCACCTTCCTCGTGGTGTCGTGCCCCTGTGCGCTCGTGATTTCGGTACCGCTGTCGTTCTTCGGCGGCATCGGCGGGGCGTCGCGCCTTGGCATTTTGGTGAAAGGGTCGAACTACCTGGAAGCTTTAGGATCTACCGAAACCGTCGTGTTCGACAAGACCGGCACCTTGACCGACGGCACCTTCTCCGTGACCGAGCTCATCGGCGCCCCTGGCGTAAGCGAGACCGAGCTTATCGACATCGCCGCCGCAGCCGAGACCTTTTCCACCCATCCCATCGCGCAATCGGTGCGCGCCTATCGCGACTCCCTGACGACCGACGCGCGACCGGACAGCGACAACGACGCGAATCTGGCGCAACCGGACAGCGACTCCACCACGACTGGCGCGCGGCCCGGAAGCAGCTCCACCACAACCGCCGAACGGGTGCGCGACGTCCGCGAGATCAGCGGCCAGGGCGTGGAAGCGGTCGTGGACGGACGAAACGTGCTCGTGGGCAACGGCAAGCTCATGGCGGCCCATGACATCGCCTTCACGGCCACCGACGTGCCGGGCACCGTGCTCTACGTGGCCGCCGACGGCACCTACCTGGGCGCCATCGTCATCGCCGACACCGTGAAGCCCGACGCCGCCCGCGCCATCGCCGATTTGCGCGCGGCCGGCGTGAAGAAGACCGTCATGCTCACGGGCGACCGCACACCCGTGGCCCGGGCCGTCGCCGCCGAACTCGGCATCGACGAGGTGCACGCCGAGCTGCTTCCCCAAGACAAGGTGGCCGAGGTGGAGGCGCTTCTCGCCCAAACCGAGCGCGACACCAATGGCAAGGGCAAGCTCGCCTTCGTGGGCGATGGCATCAACGACGCACCCGTGCTCACCCGCGCCGACATCGGCATCGCCATGGGCGCCATGGGTTCGGACGCCGCCATCGAGGCCGCCGACATCGTGCTCATGAACGACGACCCCGACGACATCGCCCGCGCCATTCACCTGGCGCGGCGCACCATGGGCATCGTCTGGCAGAACATCGTGTTTGCCCTGGGCGTCAAGTTTGCCGTGCTGGTGCTGGCCGCCTTCGGCATCGCCAACATGTGGATGGCCGTCTTCGCCGACGTGGGCGTGGCCGTCATCGCCATCTTGAACGCCATGCGCGCCATGAACGTGAAGCGCTACCTCGACTAAAGGCGAGCGGTCAAATCAACTTTAAACTGCATTTCGGCAACCGCCCGTTCACAGGCTGGCTCATAGCCCCCGATTTTCCCAGTCGGGGGCTATGCTCTTTCCAGCACATCAGTTGCACCACGCGCCGTCGCCTTCCAACGTCAACGGCGCGGCGACACTGCTGCGCGCACTTTGTGTTCCCGACCACTTTGGAGGTTCGTCATGAAAGACGAGAAGGAGACCTTGCGGAAGACCGCCGATAGCATTCACGTGATGGAAAAGTTCGATCCGGCCATCCTCGCTGATGTGACCGCGCCCGTCGTGTCGCTCTATATTCCCGTGCACCACACCGAGCGCGAGGAGCGCCGCGATATCTGGGATCGCGACATGTTCAAGGATCTGATGAAGGATGCCGAGCGCACGCTCGCCGAAACCTACGACAAAGATGCCTATAAGGGCATCGTCGAGAAGGCCGACTACCTGCTCGAGCATCCGGACATGCCGCTTTGGCTGCATGCCGGCGAGGGTCTGGGCTTCCTCATGAACAACGACGACATCTACGTGTACAACCTGTTCTTCGCCCCCGAGCCCATGGTGGCCGCCGGCGACACCTACTTCGTCAAGCCCCTGCTGCGCAACTTCCAGTACGGCACCGAGTACTACGTGCTGGAGCTGGGCAACGACCGCTTCAGCTGGGTGAAGGGCGACCGCACCCACGTGGAGCGCCAGCAGCTGCCGCAGGAAGTGCACGACTTCTTCAGCGAGCTGTTCGCCAACAGCGACGACACCGCCGCCGACATGAAGAAGGGCGAGCTGGGCGCGCTGGACTACATCACCCTGGAAGGCCACATGGGCCAGTACCATGACCGCCAGTCCCGCAACGAGGTGAAGAAGGACGACGCCCTGCCGTGGTTCCGCTACGTGAACCAGGCCGTGAACGACTACCTCGTGCGCGATGACGCCACCCCCATCATCCTGTGCTGCGACGAGGAGTACGAGCACGCCTTCCGCAAGCTCTCCACGCTGCGCCACCTCCTGCCCGTCGGCATCAAGAAGGATCCCGCCGGTCTTGACGGCAAGGCGCTTCTGGAAGAGTCGCTGACCGTGATGGACGGCATCCGCGATGCGAACATCAAGGAAACCGCCGAGAAGTTCGGCGCCGATGCGGCCCACGGCAAGGCCTCGGACGACTTCGACGCCATCGGCATGGCACTGGCCGAGCGCCGCGTGGGAGCGCTGTTCCTCGTGAAGGGCAAAATCCTCCCCGGCGGCTTCGACATCAACACCGGCACCGTCACCTTCGATGGGAACCCCAACCCGGTCGACGACGGCTACATCGACCCGGCCGCGCCCGACATCACCGACGCCTTCGCCCAGGCGGCACTGGCCCAAGACGCCCACATCTACATCGTCGAGCAGGATCAGATGCCCACCGACCAACCCGTCGCCGCCCTCTTCCGCTACGCGGAGTAACTCGCCCGACATCGCGACGAATAGCTATACTGAAAGGGAGCTCTTATGGGCTCCCTTTTTTCGCGCCTCGAAGGAGTCCTCATGACCGACCCCGCCAAATATGCCGGCCTCGCCATCAACCAGCCCGATGTGGCGCTCATCTTCGAGGGCGGCGGCATGCGCAACAGCTACACTGCCGGCATGGTGGTGGAGCTGCTCGCGCGCAACCTGAACTTCGGGCGCGTCTACGGCATCTCGGCCGGATCCAGCCATACGGTGAACTACCTGGTGCGCGACGCCACCCGTGCCCGTGCCTCCTTCGTCGATCTGGTGAAGTACCCGCGCTTCGGCGGCTGGGGCAGCTTCTTGCGGGGCACCGGCTACTTCAACAGCCCTTACCTTTACGAGGAGCTGATCGAGAACGCGGCCGCCGGCGACCCCATGGCCTTCGACTGGGACACCTTCGCCGCCAACCCGGCCGAGATGCATATCGAGGCCATGGATTGGAACACCGGCGAGACCGTCGCCTGGACCCGCGCCGATGTGAAAGACGCCCACGACCTGGGACTGAAAGTGCGCGCGTCGTCCACCATGCCCATCTTCATGCCGCCTACCACCATCGATGGGCGCACCTATATGGACGGCGGCATGGGAGATAGCTGGGGCATCCTGCTGAATGCCGCCCGCGCCGACGGCTACGAGCGCTTCTGCATCATCCGCACCCAGCCGCGCGGTTATCGCAAGCGCCCCATGAGCCGCGCCGCCCAAGCGCTCTTCCGCGCCGCCTTCCGCGCGCATCCCATCGTGGCCGAGCGCACCATCGCGCGCTGGCAGCCCTACAACGAGCTCTGCGACGAGATAGAGCACCTGGAAGAGGCGGCCGCCGCCTGGGTCTTCTACCCCGACACCATGGACGTCACCAACAAGACCACCGACTACGACGCCCTCGTCCGCTCCTACGAGACCGGCCTCGTCCAAGCCCAGCGCGACATCGCCTCCCTCCTGGAGTGGCTGGGCTAAACAATGCCTTTCCAAAAAAAGAAACCCCCGCTAAGTGCGGGGGTTTTCCTTCGACGCCCATCGCTGGTAATGTCAGCGAGGTTCCGACAGGCGCCTGGAATTGCCCCGCCTTGGGGCCAAGTTGGCTTAGGCCAACGCCGAGCCCCAAACAAGGGGCAAGGCCAGGTGCCTGTCGGAACCGCAGCGTCGAGTCGTTCGACGTTGCGTTAGCAACGGCGAAACAATTTACTTCAGGGTCACAGCGGCGCCGGCCTCTTCCAGCTTGCCCTTGATCTCCTCGGCCTTCTCCTTGTTCACGCCCTCGGCGACAGCCTTCGGAGCGCCCTCGACGACCTCCTTGGCCTCCTTCAGGCCCAGGCCGGTGATCTCGCGGACAACCTTGATGACGGCGATCTTGTTGTCGCCGAAGCCCTCGAGCACGACGTCGAAGTCGGACTTCTCCTCGGCGGCAGCGCCACCCTCAGCCGGAGCGGCGGCGGCCACGGCCACCGGAGCGGCGGCGGACACGCCAAAGGTCTCCTCGATGTCCTTCACGAGCTCGGAAGCCTCGAGCAGGGACATCTCCTTCAAAGCCTCAATGATCTCTTCACGAGTAACAGCCATGTTAGTTTCCTTTCAAAGGGGGCCGGCACCTCTTCGCGCCGACCGTTATTTCTTCTTGCGTTACGCGACCCGTCTCAGGCCGCCCGAGCTGTTAGGCAGCTTCCTTCTGCTCGGCCACGGCCTTGACGACCTGGGCCAAACCGCGCGGCACACCGTTGATGGTGGTAGCCAGACCGCGAGCGACGCCGGAGATGGCACCGGCGATCTGAGCCATGAGCTGCTCGCGAGAGGGCAGAGAAGCGATGGCCTCCACCTCTGCGGCCGACACGGCAGCGCCTTCCATCAGGCCGCCCTTGATCTCAAGGTTCTCGTTGGCCTTAGCGAAGGTCTTCAGGGCCTTAGCCGATGCGGCCACGTCGTTGCCGGAGAACACGAACGCGCTGGGGCCGGCGAGCATATCGTCGAGCGTCGGCAGTTCGGCCTCAGCGAGCGCCAGGTGAACCAGCGTGTTCTTGTAGACCTTCATCACCGAGCCGGTCTCGCGAATGTCGCGGCGCAGCTGCTGCATCTCCTTCACGGTAAGGCCGCGGTAATCCACGACCCACATGGCGGAAACGCCGTCGAGATCCTCCTTGATGCTGGCGAGCATCTCCTTGTTCTGAGCGTTGGGCATGTTGTACGTACACCTCCTTCTCAAAGCTTTCCGGGTTCCGCACCTGTGCTGGGTGGGCCGCAAGCCTTAAGATGAGAAAAGCGGCCCCCGCCCATAAGACGGAGGCCGCAGAAATTCACGGTTGCGAATCTTCGACCACCTCGGCGGGCCGCTTTCGCGATTAAACCGAGCCGTTGCGCCAGGTGTCGCCCCTTCCGGAACGCCCCGCAGGCGGTTGCAGACTCGGTACCTGCTGTCTTAAGTAGCGGAACATATCTGTTCGTTGCACTGCCCACCTTTGGGCAGCTCGTCTATTCTAGAGCGAATCCCGCCCGTGTCAACGGGTTTTTCTCCCCTCTCCAAAAAACCCGCGCGAGCGGCAGCCTGCGCAGCCCGGCCAGCGGCAGCCTGCGCAACCCAATCAGCAGCAACCTGCAGTTGCTTACGAACGAAGGCCCAGCAGCTCGAACAGCTCCTTGCGGGAGTTGATGCCCATCTTCTCGTAAATGTGGCGCGTGTGGGCCTTGAACGTACCCTCGGCGATAAACAGCTCCTGCTGAATGACGCGGCCGGTCTTCCCCTCGGCCAGAAGCGTCAGCACCTCCTGCTCGCGAGGGCTTAGACGATAGGTGCGCGAGAACTCCTCCACGCGCTCGGCGGCGCGCTCCTCCTCGGCCGTGCGCTGCACGAGGCCGCCCTCCTCCAGGATGGACACGCCCCACTTGCTAGCCAGCTCCTTCTCGGAGAACAGCAGCACCGTGGCCGCCAAAATGAGTACCGACACGATGACCGTCACCGCCAGAGCCTCGGTGGACGCCGGCAGCCCGAGCATGCCCAGCGCATCGGTGGCGCCGCCACCAGCCAGCTGCAGCAACTGCTCGGCGTTCTTGATGGCCATGAACGCCACGATAGCCACACCCAAGCGCTTGGCGATGTCGAACAGCAGGAACATCACGAGGGAGGACATGAGCGAGTAGCTGATGGCGATGAGGTAGCTGGACGCCGCCGTGCCGAACAGACTCTCGGCCGGCACCAGCAGAAAGCCGCACACCATGAGCACCACGGGAGATCGGTACAGAAGCCCGATATTGAACCGCTTCGACGCGAAATAGGCCGTGGCGAACAGCACCGCCATGAGAATGAACGTCGAGGCCGACGAGTGCCTCCCCGCGCCCGCCACCAGCTGGTTCGCCCGCATGCCGTAGGCGAAGGCGTACAGGCCGTACAGCACGAACAGCTTCCACGGGTAGGAGAACTTCGGCACGCCCCGCTTGGGACGATCGGCCGCAGGCACATGCTCGTAGGCGCCCTGCAGGCACAGCGTCGCCAGCAAAGGCAAAAGCACGAGCATGGCCTGGGCCTGAAGGCCGACAAGCCCCTCGCAGAAGAACGTGATGACCGAGCCTAGAAGCATCGCGCCCGACAGGAACAGGAAGATGCGCAACAGACTGAAGGTGGCCAGCACTTCCGCGGCCAGCAGCAGGAAGAGACCATAGCCCACGCCCGCCGCCAGCGATCCCGCGACCATGAGCCCCAAGGACGCCCCCGGGATCCAGGCAGTCGCCACGCACAGCAGCGATGCAGCCGCCATACAGCCGGAGGAGACCGCCTTCACCACGCGATTCTCGTTCAGGGGCACCAGACGCCGGAACAGCAGCACCACGAGAATGCTGACGGCAATGAAAGCGATGTCGAACGTGAGGTGAGAATCGAAGTCGCTCGACGGCGCGCCCAGCACGCCCGCGCCCGACGTTCCCGTGAACGTCAGCGTCGCCCACGCCCGAGCGCACCCGTAAGCGCAGACGTAGCGCCGCCCGCCCCTCAAGAGCGCCCGACGATCTTCCGCATTCTCGCTCTTCACACTCAGCCCCTTTGCAACCCTCGTGTCAATCTCGCCCGTCTATTATGGCAGAAATTTCGAGTTGTTAGACATATCCTCTGTCTACGCCTGAACCTAACTGCGCTTTTTGTCTTTCAAAAGGCGGAAAGTCTTTTCCGAGCTCCTCTTTCGACGAAATCAGGCCATCCTCAGGGAACCGAATGTCTAACAACTCGAAATTATTCCCAGAAAACATGCCCCACATTTTCCAGAAGTCCCAATCCGTGGCAAGTCCCGCTTTTTCCACGTCCCCAATTCGGCGGAAACGGCAAAGCCGACGCCCGGTGAGGGGCGTCGGCTCAGAGGGAGGGCACGAAAGGGTCGCTTGCGAACCTACAGGCCGGCGACGTAGCGGCCCGTGGCGAAGCCGGTGGTGATGGCGCGGCCCACCGACAGGCCCTCGATGTCCATCGGGTAGTTGCTGTTGCCGAAGAAGGGACCGGAGGCGTTGCCGACGGCGAACAGGCCCTCGATCGGCTTCATGTCGACGTCCAGGCACTGGAAGTTGCCGTCGCACCACAGGCCGTCCACCAAAGCGTCGATGTTGTTCGCGCCGCGCGGCACCGCGTAGCAGGGGGCCTCGATCGGCACCATGTACTCGTCGCGCTTGCCGAAGTCCTCGTCGCCGTTGCCGGCAGCCACCAGCTCGTTGTAGCGGTTGATGGACTCGACGATGGCCTCCACGGTGTAGTCGTGGGCCCAACCCTCTTCGTCGGCATAGGCGATCATGCCCTCGGCCAGCTCCTCCAGCGTGTCGCCCTTGATCCAAGCCTCGGGATCGACGTTGCGGTAGGCGTTGTGGATGGAGATGTCGGAGAAGTCCTTCCAGGCATCGTAGTGCTCCTCCCAGTTCGTGGGCACGATGGAGAAGAACTTGGCGGCCGTGGACTCAGCGAAATCGACTTCGGCCAGGTACTTGTTGGTGAACTCGTTCAGGTAGCCCATGCGGCAGCAGCCCTCGTCCATGAAGCGCTTGCCATGACGGTCGAGGAACAAATACGGCATCTCGAAGCGCACCTTCGGGCCCTCGCCGTGCACCATCTTGGTGTGCGAGGCCGGGCACATCTGGGCGCCGGCCCACATGGCGGCCTTCAGGCCCGTTCCGTTGCGGAAATCGACGGCCTGATGCAGGCCCTTCGCGTCGGGGGTGTAGTAGTACAGCATCTCGGAATCGCCCACATAGTCGCCGGCGGCCATGATGACGCCCTTGTTAGCGCGCAGCAGCACGTGAGTGCCGTCCTTGGTCTCGCCGATGGCACCCGCCACGCGGCCGTCCTCCACGAGCAGCTGCACGCAGGGGGTCTCGAAGAAGATCTCGGCGCCCTCGGCCTGCACGGCGTCGCCGATGACGAGCGCGCCCTTCTGATGGCCCTCGTCATGGAAGTAGGTGTTGGCGTGGAAGAACACCTCATGACCGTTGCAGTTCACCGTGTAGTCGTAGGGCTTCGACTCGCTGCCGCCCTTGGCCGCGGCCTCGGCCCACCAGGCCAGCGCCTCCTGGGAGTTGCGGGCCCAGGTCTCTACCTGGCCCAGGTTGGCGCGGTAGTCGCTCTTGTAGTTGATGAAGGACAGCACCGCCTTGATGCCGGCCTCGTTCGTCTTCGTCAAATCGATGGAAGCGCCCATGTTGCCGGCGGTCTGCACGATGGAGAGGCTCTGCAGCGCGCCCACCGTGGCGCCCGCCTCCAGGGCGGCGTGCATGGCGGAAAGCCCCGACTCGCCCGCACCGACGACCACGACATCGTAGGTGTGCTCCTCGTCGAACTCGGTGATTTCGGCCGGCTTCTGCAAAAAGCTCGGGCCCACGTAGGTAGATCCGTCCTCGGCAGCGGCGGCGCCCGTGCTCGCCATCTTCTGCTGGGGAGCGCAGCCCGCAAGCGCGCCGGCGCCGGCAGCGGTGATGGCGGCCAGGCCACCGAACTTGAACAGGTCGCGGCGAGAAACATTCATTCCGTTGGTCATGATGGGTCCCTTTCCCTCACTCGTGACGCCGAGCTTCTCTGAAAGCTCGGTTGCAGCGTCCGTGCTGCGTTGGTTTGCGGAGAAGCTTTTCGCTTCGCCGCCGCAGCTCCCTCGCTGCACCACGCACTATGGACGCCTTGGCAAATCCACGCATCGACCAAGCGGGAAAAAGAAGTTTAAAGCTTTAAACCCTCCTATAAACCTTCATGTTGAACTGGGAAAACAAGAAGCGAGCGAGATTGCTCTCGCTCGCTTTAAACCTTAAGAATTACGTTGACTCCGAAGCGCCCCTAGGCCACTTTCTCGGTGTCCTCGCCAGAGGCAACGTCGGCAGGCGTCTGGGCGGCCCCGTTTTGCTGCACCACGTCGTCCTCGGGCTCGCCGGAGGCGTTCTCATCTCCAGCCGGCGCGCCGCTGTCTGCGGCGTCCTCGGTCGCCGGCGCCTTGCCGCCCTCGCCCAGGATCTCGTAGGCCGGGCTCACGTTGGAGCCGGCGGCTTCCACGTACGTGAAGTTGATCTCGTCGCCCACCTTGTAGCCGACGATGTCCAACAGCCCCGGCAGCGCGAAATCGAAGATGGAGCCGTCCTCCCCTTCCACGGTCAGGTAGAAGTGGGTGTTGCCCTCGATGACCGCCTGATTCATGGAGCGGATGGTGCCCTTCACCGTCACTACGTCGGTCGCGCCGTCTCCACTCTCAGCCACGACACCGTTGGTGGCGAGCAGCGCCTCGTAGGCCTTCTGGGTGTCGGCCACCGTATCGCCCACGGCCACGTTCTGGTAGCGCTGGATGTCGATCATGGCGAACTTCTTCACCAGGCCCGCGCCGTCCTTCAGGGCCATGAAGTAGGTCGGCTGGTTCGACACGTTGATGAGCAGCGGGAACGTGGAGGTGTAGCGCAAGTTCTGCACCTGGCCCTCGGCGGACTGCATGGCCGAGTCCTCCGTGGCGCCCGAGACGCTGTAGAAGTGCGACTCCTGGGTGCGCTGGTTCACCAGCACGAAGCCGATGATGGAGTTGTCGGCCGTGGCCGAGGTGACGCCGGTGTACACCCACACGTCGTCGTCCTTGGCGATGTAGTTGTAGCCCAGCGTGCCGTCGGTGCCGGGCGTCGTGCGCACCACGCCCTCCTGGCCGAGGAACGAGTTCAGCCAGCCGTTGTTGTAGGCGCCCCACCAGTTGTACTGCTGGATGAGCAGCTCAGCGGGGAACACGCGGTCGACCCACTCGGGGCAATCGGCCACAGCGAGATCCTGGGTCTCGCCGGTGGTGGCGTCGCACAGCACCACACGGCTTATGGTCTCGCCACCGAAGAGGCCAATGGTGAAGTCCTTCACGGGACAGATCCACCAGGGGTGGCCGTCCTCGTCAATTTCGAAGGACTTCTCGCCGAACATGTAGAAGGGGTAGGACAGCTGCACGTGGCGGTCGATGTTGCGCACGAGCGGCTCGGACTGCGAGTAATAGATGGGGCTGTCTTCCAGACGCACGATCTCGGCGTCCTGGGTGGTCATGTTCACGAGCGCGTAGGCCGGGATGCCGCCCTCGCGGTTGGTGAACCACTTGAACAGGTCGGCGTAGCCCAAGGGGCTCACGCGCACCGGCGTGCCCTGGTAGTTGATCTGCGAGTACAGGTTCGACACCTCGAACTGGCTGACGTACTCGGGGATGGAGCCCATCTCGCGGTTGCCCAGCAAAATGGCGGAATCGCGGTCGATGACGGGAATCTCCGAATAGTTCACTTCCTTGATGTCCTGGGCAAACTCCAGCGTGTCGGTCTTCAGCACGTTGGAGTACTTCTCGGCGTTGCCCGGGAAGATCGCCATGGACATAAGGGCGCCGATGGCCACGAGCGCCACCACCGCCACGGGCACGAAGGACAGAATGCGGAAGGTCTTCGCCTTGCCCTCGTTCTTCGTCACTTCCTTGGTGCCCGTCTTGTACTGCTTGGAGCGCATCCAGAAAACGAGGAACAGCGGCAGCAGGATAACAATGAAGACGAAGCCCCAGAAGTCCGTGGAGTGAATGTTGATGGCCGGATGGAACCACCAGTAGGCACCGGCGATGACGAGCAGCGCCAGCACGATGATGAGCGCCAGCCACTTCTTCGATGGCAGGTGGAAGTCGTTGGCGAGGAACTCGAAATCGACCGTAGGGCCACCATGGCCGCCATCGCCGCCGTCACCGGAGCCGGAGCCGCCATGGCCGCGACCGCCGCCGTTGCCCGCACCCCCGAACCCGCCGAAGCCTCCGAAGGGAAAGCCGCCGAAGCCGCCCACACCGCCGCGCGAGCCCGACGCTCCCGCGCCGGCGCCCGAGCCGGAACCGGAGCCCGGCGTCTGCGGCCCGGACGACGCCGAATCCGACGCACCGGTGCCCGAGCCCACGCCATCGGTGTTCATACCCGACTGGCGCAACGCCTCAAGCAGCGAATCCAAACCAGATTGTGCCACGTAACTCATCCTCTCTTATCGGCCGCAGCGCACCGCGCGGCGACCTCGCATCTCCCGGAGCCCCTTTGGCCCCGCAAAAGGTTTCGTGACACTATACAGGAAGGCCCCGCGCCAACACCCAACCCGTCAAATACCCGAAAGAAAACCACGGGCCTGAAGATTTTCTTCACTGCGACCTTAAAAGTCCACCTCTGCCCACGACTCCAGAAGCAGTCCCTCGACGCGTCGGAACTCCCTCGTGTTGTTCGAAACGAGCGTCGCGCCATGGGCAAGGGCCGTCGCGGCAATCAGCAGATCGTTCGGCCCGATCATGCAACCGCGCCGCTTCAAGTCGGCCCGGACTCGCGCGTAGCAGGCGGCGCACCGGGGATCGAAGGGAATGATGTGCAGCGGCGACAAGAGGCTCTCTACAAAGTAGCGGCCCTCTTCGGGATTGTTACTGTTCTCGGCCCCGTACAGCAGCTCGGCCTCGACGATAGCCGGCACGCCGAACAGATCCGGCGAGCTTTTCCGCATGATCTCCTGGGCCCGCGGCAGATGCCCCCGCATGATCTCGATGCACACATCGGAGTCGAAGAAATACATGACGGCCCCTTACGCGAACAGAACGATCTCGTCGAGGTCTCTCTCTTCCTCGGGGACGACGAACGTCGGATCCTTCAGACAGCCGTAGACGTTATCCCAGTAGCCCGACGGCCAGCCGCGCCCTTCCCCACTCTCGCGAATGAGCCCCGTCACGTACCTCGACATCGACTGATGCGCCCGAGACGACTTCTCGCGCAGCATTTCCATGGTCGGCTCATCCAGATACAAAGACAACTGCGGCATAGCGCACCTCCTTTATACTTGCAATCCAAGTATACTTGCAGCTATACTTGCTGTCAAACCCGAAGAAACGGGAAAAGCTGTCGACGCATCGCCGCATCGACAGCTCCCTCTTTGACGCCAGAAAGCAGAGCGAGAAAGTTCCTACAAAATCGCGCGACCTAGCTCGCCGACGACTTCTTCCAGGCGCACCTTGGCCTCGGTGTGGGTGGCCATGTCGCGCAGGGTCACAACGCCCTCGGCCAGCTCGTCGGGGCCGAGGACGGCCACGCGGGCCGCACCCAGCTTGTCGGCCAGCTTGAACTGGCTCTTCAGCGAGCGCTTCTGGTGGTCCATCTCGGTCGTGAAGCCGGCGTCGCGACATTCCTGTACGAGCGCGAAGGCCCGGGCGCGCACGGAATCATCGACGCAGGCCACGAACAGGTCGCACTTCTGGGCACGCGGAAATTCCACGCCGGCCGCCTCCAGGGCCAGCACGCAGCGTTCGAAGCCGAGCGCAAAGCCCAAGCCCGGCGTGGGACGGCCGCCCACCTCCTCGGCCAGCTTGTCGTAGCGCCCACCGCCGCCGATGGCGTTCTGGGCTCCCATGCCGTTATCGACCTGTACCTCGAATACCGTGCGGGTGTAGTAATCCAGGCCGCGCACGAGCTTGTAGTCCTCCTCGTAAACAACCCCGGCGCCATCGAGCAGAGCCTTCACCGCATCGTAGTGCTCGCGGCACTCGTCGCACAAGTGGTCGGTGATCTTCGGCGCGTCGGCCATAATGGCCGCGCACTGGGGATTCTTGCAGTCGAACGCCCTCAGCGGATTCACCTCGGCGCGCGTCATGCAGGTGTCGCACAGCTCGTCGGCGTGCTCGTCCATGTAGGCGCGCACGAGCTCGCGGTAGGCCGGACGGCACTGCTCGCAGCCCATGGAGTTCAACAGAAGGCGCATGGAATCGCGCGGGATGCCCACCTTCTCGTAGAAGCGCATGAGCATGATGATGGCCTCGGCATCGATCGTAGGCTCCTCGGCGCCCAGGCACTCCACACCCACCTGATTGAACTGGCGCTGACGCCCCTTCTGCGGGCGCTCGGCGCGGAACATCGAGCCTGCGTACATGAGCTTCGCCGGGGCCGCGCCCTGCGGCACCAGATCGTGCTGCACTACGGCGCGCACCACACCGGCCGTGCCCTCGGGGCGCAAGGACAGGCGGCTCTTCGCCTTCGGGGCCTTCCCCTCTTCCACCCAGCGACGCAGATTCTCACCGGAAATGGCCGTGAACATCTCCTTGGACACCACATCGGTCGCTTCGCCGATGCCGCGGACGAAGAGCTCGGTCTGCTCCATGATGGGCGTCTCGATGGGCAGGTACCCGTAGGCGCCGAACACCTCGGCCGCCGTCTGCTTGAACTGATTCCAGAACAGCGCCTCGTCAGGCAGAAGATCGCGAGTCCCCTCGGGAGCGTTAATGGCCATGGTGATATCCTTTTTCGTCGACGGGGCTTTGCGGCCCTGGTAAGTGAAACTTCGGGTATTGTAACGCAGAAAGGACGACCCCGCAGGCCGCCCTTTCCCAATGGTTTTGCAAGTTTAATCCCAGCGGCGATGGCGGCGAGCCGACAGGCCGACGAAACGGGCGAGGCGCTACAGATGCTCGACCACCAAGTCGCCCATCTTCGCGGTGCCCACAACCTTGTCGACCGGGGTCTCGGCGTCCTTGATGTCGCCGGTGCGCCAACCGGCGTCCAGCACCTCGGTGACGGCGCGGCGGATGTCGTCGGCGGCCTCGCCCATGCCGAAGCTGTAGCGCAGCATCATCTCCACGGAAAGGATCTGTGCCAGCGGGTTGGCGATACCGCGCCCGGCGATGTCCGGCGCGCTGCCGTGGCTCGGCTCGTACAGGGCCACGCCGTCGCCCAAAGAAGCGCTGGCGAGCATGCCCAGCGAGCCCGTGATCTGGGCGGCCTCGTCAGAGAGAATGTCGCCGAACATGTTCTCGGTCACCACCACGTCGAAATCGGCGGGACGGTTGATGAGCTGCATGGCCGTGTTGTCCACCAGCAGGTCCTCCAGCTCCACATCGGCGTAGTCCGCGTCGTGGATGCGGTGCACGATCTCGCGCCACAGGCGGCTCGTCTCCAGCACGTTGGCCTTGTCCACACTCGTCACCTTGCCGCGGCGCTTGCGGGCGATTTCGAAGGCCTGGCGGGCGATGCGCTCGATCTCGTACTCGGAGTACTCCAGCGTGTCGTAGGCGCGCTGGCCCGGCGCTCCGTTCACGCCGGCGGCCGGCTCGTCGTAGAAGCGCTCGCGGCGACCGAAGTACAAACCACCGGTGAGCTCGCGGACGATCATCATGTCCACGCCGTCGACGATCTCCGGGCGCAGCGTGGAGGCGTCGGCCAGAGCGTTGAAGATCTGCACGGGGCGCAGGTTGGTGTACAGGCCCAGCTCCTTACGGATGCCCAAGAGCCCCTGCTCCGGACGCGGGGCGGCAGGATCGGTGGTGTCCCACTTAGGGCCGCCCACGGCAGCCAGCAGCACCGCGTCGGAAGCACGGGCCGCATCCAGCGTCGCCGTCGGCAAGGGCTCGCCTGTCGCATCGATGGCCGCACCGCCGATGAGCGCGTCGATGTACTCGAAGGCGGTGTCGTACTTCGCACCCACGGCGTCCAGCACCTTCACGCCCTCGGCAATGATCTCCGGCCCGATGCCGTCGCCGGCAAGCAGGCAAATCTTGTAGGTAGTCGTCATGCTACGCGTCCTTTCCGAGCTTCTTCTGCCAGCGAGGCACGAGGCCTCCCGCGTTGATGATCTCCATGAGGAACGGCGGGAAGGGCTGGGCCGTGAAGGTCTCGCCCGTGGTCTCGTCGGTGATGGTGCCCGCGTCGGCGTCCACGCTCACAACATCGCCGTTGCTGATGGCATTCACGGCCTCGGGGCATTCCATGATGGCCAGCCCCGTGTTGATGGCGTTGCGGTAGAAGATGCGCGCAAAGCTCTTGGCGATGACCACGTCCACCCCGGCCGCCTTGATGGCGATGGGGGCGTGCTCGCGCGACGAGCCGCAACCGAAGTTCTCATCGGCCACGATGATGTCGCCGGGCTGCACGTTGTTCACGAATTCCGTGTCCAGATCCTCCAGGCAATGCTTCGCCAGCTCCGCCGGATCGGAAGTGTTCAAATAGCGGGCGGGAATGATGACGTCGGTGTCGATGTCGCGCCCGTAGCGGTGCACGGTTCCCTTGAATTTCATGGGGCTTCCTCCTACTCCGCCGCGTCCGCGACGACTTCCAAATCTTCCGGAAGGCCGATGTGGCCGAGCACGGCCGAAGCGGCGGCCACGGCCGGCGAGGAGAGGTACACCTCGCTGGTGGGATCGCCCATACGGCCGACGAAGTTGCGGTTGGTGGTGGCGATGGCGCGCTCTCCGGCAGCGAGGATGCCCATGTAGCCGCCCAGGCACGGCCCGCAGGTGGGGGTGGACACGGCGCAGTGGGCGTCGATGAAGATGTCCATGAGCCCCTCGGCGATGCACTGCTGGTACACCTTCTGGGTGGCGGGGATGACGATGCAGCGCACGTCCGGATGCACCGTGCGGCCCGCGAGAACCGCTGCGGCCTGGCGCATGTCGGCGAGGCGCCCGTTGGTGCAGCTGCCGATGACGGCCTGGTCGATCTTTACGTCGCGAGCCTCGGCCACCGGGCGCGTGTTGCTCGGCAGGTGCGGGAAGGCCACCGTCGGCACGATGTCAGCGGCGTCGATTTCGACGACCTGGGCGAACTGCGCGTCGTCGTCGGAGTAGTAGGCGGTATAGGGCCGCTCGGCGCGCTCGTCCAGATAGGTGCGGGTGATGTCGTCCACGGGGATGAGGCCCGCCTTGCCGCCGGCCTCGATGGCCATGTTCGAAATGGAGAGGCGCTCGTCCATCGGCATACTTTCGATGGCGCTGCCCGTGAACTCCATGGCCTTGTACAGGGCGCCGTCCACGCCGATCATGCCGATGATGTGCAGGATGACGTCCTTGCCGGTGACGCCGGGGGCCAGCTCGCCGTTGATGACGAACTTGATGGTCTCGGGCACCTTGAACCAGGCCTTGCCCGTGGCCATGCCCACGCCGGCATCGGTGGAACCCACCCCCGTGGAGAACGCGCCCAGCGCGCCGTAGGTGCAGGTGTGGCTGTCGGCGCCGATGATGAGGTCGCCCGCGCCCACGACGCCCTGCTCCGGCAGAAGCGCGTGCTCCACGCCCATGCAGCCCACCTCATAGTAGTGGGTGATGCCCTGCTCGCGCACGAAATCGCGCACGATCTTGGCCTGCTCGGCGGACTTGATGTCCTTGTTGGGGGTGTAGTGGTCGGGCACGAGGGCGATCTTAGTCGGATCGAACACCTTGTCGGTGATCTCGCGAACGGTCTTGATGGCGATGGGGGCCGTGATGTCGTTGGCGAGCACCAGATCCAGATCGCATTCGATCAACTGGCCCGGTTCCACCTCATCCAGCCCCGCATGGGCGGCGAGAATCTTCTCCGCCATGGTCATGGGACGAGTCAAGGGATGCTCCTTTGCGCGCGGTAAACATTACTCTCAAACTCGGCTATTGTAGCACCGCGCGCTTTTCCGCTTTGTTTCCTCGCACGCGAACACGGTAATTTCCACGCAAAAGCGCTCGTCGCCTTTTCCGGGTCTTTCAAACCCCTCTTTTCGGGATTTCGCCCGCGAATGCCACTTCGACCCCGAAATGGCCGATCCCGATCCCCCCCCCTTCTGCCATTTCTGCCCTCAACTGGCATTTTTCTGCCACTTGAGGCCCGGAATGACGCACCTCCATCCCGCAGGTCGACCATTTCGGGGTCGAACTGGCATTTAGTCCGGATAATCCGAAAATGCCGCATCTCCAATAGCGATAGTTCCGACAAGCGCAATCGATAGGCTCCCGCAGGAAGTCACCTGTCGTCTACTCCTGCAAGGCGGAGCAGAGGGCGTCGAGCAGCGTGATGGCGTAGTGCTGGGCGGAGCGCTCCGGGCCGGCCTCTAGCCACATGGTGCCGGGGAGCAGCACCGACACGCGGGGCCAGCTCGCGTCTCGGGCCACATCGACGGCCGAGGCCAAACGCAGCCCTAGCGTATCCTCTTCCGCATAGGACACCAGCGGCACCCCGGCCTCGGCGTCCGTCGCGCTCAGCAGCACGTGCACGAGCATCATAGACGCGTCCGGCGGTACCGAGAGCGCGTCGGCGCTGATGATCTTGGAGGCGGGATTGGTGGCCTGAGCCACGTTCGACATGCGCGAGGCCACGGCCCGAGAGAACTCATCGGTGCCGAACAGGCACACGGCGTTGCGCTCGAGCACATCGGCCGCACGGGCGAAGCCCAAATGGCGCACCGGGCTGTGAGTAGCTTCCTTGCCGACCCAGGAGTGGGCCAGGTTGCGCAGCGCCGCATAGGTGTAGGCACCGGCGATGCCATCGGAGGGCAAACCCAAGTTCAGCTGGAAGCGACGGAGCGCCTCTTCGGTGTGAGCACCGAAGATGGCGTCGCGGGTGCCGTAGAAGAACCCGAGCGCGCCCAGCGCCTGTTGCAGCTCAAGCACGTCGTGCCCGTGGAAGTAGGGCATGCGCAGATACAGCGTGCGGTCGCCCAGGTTGTAGGTGGCGTCCACCAAGGCCGCCCACACCTTCTCGGTCACCTCTTCGCTCGGCGGGAGCGCCGAGGCAGCGAGGAACTCGGCCAAAGCGGCGGCGGTAGCGTCATCGAAAATGCCGGTGATGGCGTCCTCGGGAAGATGCCCGATGCGGGCCAGGCGCGTCTGCACGTCCTCGACGGCGGCGCCGGTGTCGTTTCTCTTGATAGGTTCCATGTTACTTCAACCTGTTCACGAACCAGTCGGCCATGGATACGAGCAAGTCGCGGTACTGCGAAGGGGGCAACGCCCCGGCCAACCGCGCCTTGGCATTCAGCGTCAGATCCTCGGCAAAGGTGCGGGCGTAATCGATGGACCCCGTCTCCTCCATGATGGCCACGGCCTCGGCGAGCACCTCCGGGTCGCGCTCCTTCGACGACAGGATCTCGACGAGACGCTCGCGCGCCTCGGGCGCCGCGTTCTGCAGGGCGTGCACCACAACCAGCGTGCGCTTGCCCTCGGTGATATCGCTGCGGAAGTCCTTCTTCTTGGCCTCGTCGGTGCCCACGAGGTTCAGCAAATCGTCCTGGATTTGGAAGGCGAGGCCCGTGTCCAACCCGTAGCTGCGCAGGGCCTCCACGATCTCGTCGTCGGCGCCGCCCACGATGGCGCCCACGGCCAGCGGCACCGCGCCGGAGTAATGGGCCGTCTTGTGGATGGCCATGGTGAGATAGTCCTCGGGCGTGATGTCGTAGCGGCCGTCGCGGGCCCAGCCCAGATCGAGCGCCTGACCCTCCACCGTGCGGCAGGTCATGGCGATGAGCTCCTTGATAACGCGCACCTTCACGGCGTCCTCGAGCAGCGGGTCGTTCACCACCGGACCGTTTACCACGGAAAGCGCCAAGTCGCCCATATTGATGGCCAGCCCCAGCCCCTCGGTGAGGTGCAGGCAGGGCTCGCCGCGGCGCAGCTCGGCCTCGTCGGCGATGTCATCGTGGATGAGGGCCGCTGAATGGAAATGTTCGATGGCGGCGGCGGCAGTGGCGGCGCGATTGGGGTCGCCTCCCACGGCCAGGCAGGCCGCGAAGCAGATGAGCGGGCGGTGGCGCTTGCCCGCGTTCTCGCTGTAATGATAGAGAGGATCGTACAGGTAGCGATCCATATCCCCATGGGCCCCATGGGGAATATAACTGTTGATCAGCTCCCCGACCGGATCGGCGTAGGCTTTCAAATAGTCTTCGAACGTGGTGGGCGTCTCTTCGACGCCTGCGAGGATTTCTGAGATGTTCTTCATAGCGCTTTCTTGCCAGAGGACGGTCGTTTCAGCATCGCATCATGATACCACGGGCGAACGGACGCGTCCCGCGCGATCGGCCCATCGACAAGATTGTAAGATTTGGCGGCGAAAAGCACCCCACAAGCCGCCCCCTGCAGTATTCCTGCAATTGCAACCTGCTACAGAAGGCGGGCATAATCCCGCGACTTGTGGACGATGCGGCAAACGACTATCTGGCCATCTGCCACCTTGTATAGCGCAATATAGTTGTTCATCGGGGCGCATCGGTAGCCGCGCTCAGCCAGCTCGGGCACCCGGGAAAGGCCATACAGCTCGGGATTCTCCGCCACGAGGTTCACTTGTTTGTCGAATTCCTCCATGAAGTTCCGCGCAGCCTGCTCACTCCGCAACATGCTGACAAGATACCCGACAATGTCGCGGTACTCCTGCTGGGCCTCTGCCAATATGACCTTCCTATAGGCCATACTCTTCCCTCACTCCGGCGACAAAATCGTCGTAATCGCAGTAAGCCCCCGCTTCCAGCTCCTGTTCGGATCGCATAGCTCGGGAGAGCAGCCGCGCTCGCGCCATCTCGTCCCGCATAGCACGGTACTGCTCGTCGCTGAGGCAGTGGAAAATCTCGCAGCCGTTCTTCGTCACCGTCACATCGCGCTCGCGCTCGACAAGCTCAGCGAATTCGGCCGTATTCTTCATACTTCTCACCGGAACGCATACCGACATAAAGACTCCCTTCATAGCGTGGCCTAATTGTACCACATCCATAAAGGGACTCGTCGTAGGCGTTGCCAGGCCGCCTCTTGCGCAACCCATGCCCCTTCGCTCCTCTCAAGACGCGTCTTTGTACCCTCCGAGAAGAGCCTAACAGAACCGAACCGCGACGGCGACGCGGGGAAGCCGCGGCCTTGCCCCTCCCCAAACCGCGACGAAGTCCCGGTGCGGCAAGTCTCGGCGACGCGCGACGGAATCCTGGGCCGCAGCCAGCAACAGGGGCGGGGCCCGACAGCATCAGCCGAGCCCCACCCCCAAGAAAGTCTTTCCCAATTGAAGCAGCTAGGCTGCGCAGTCCTCGGGCTCAAGCTCGGGAACCCGCGTGGCAGCCGCCGCGTCGGCACGCCGGTCGACGAGCGCCCGGCGGACGCGCAGCGCGGCGTAGGCGCCAAAGATCACCGTGTACACGACCACACTTGCCACAGCGGCCTCGCCGCCCTGGCTCGCCGCCGGCGCCAGCATCAGCATGAGGTGCACGTACACCAAGCCGAAGAACACATAGGCCCACCGCTGCAGGCGCTTCCAGCTATCGGTGCGCATGCGGCGCTTTACGAAGGCGAAAGAGGTCACGCCCAGCACCAGCAGAAGCACGAGCAGCGCGAGCGCTACCACCAGGGCGCTCACCACATTCACCCCCAGCGTGCCGCCGAGTCGCGGAGCGTAGGAGCCCAAATACACCGCCATATGCCCGCAAGCCAAAATGCATGCGATAATGGACAACTCGCTGCGCACCGGCTTAAGCCACTGATGCACCTTCGATCCCTTGGCGAACACACCGATGTACATGACCACCACAAACAGCGCCAGCGACAGCACACACTTGCCCATGAGCAGCGTAAGCGGCCCCATTACAACACGGGGGAGCAGCCCCTCGACGCCAATGACGTAGGCCACGTCAGCCGCCACAGCCAGTACGTAAAACGCCACCGGCCACTTATGCAGCGGCGTGCGCAGAGCCAGGCAAGCCACCACCGTCACCGCCAAAACCATAAGGAATGTCATTGCTTGCTCCTCACCCTCGCCTATGCCGCACGCTCAGCAAGCGTTTCCAGCAGAAAACGCCCGTATGCCGCCAGCGCGCCATAGAAGCGCTCGGCCGCCGGGTCCACCTTGCCCGCCTGCGCGAGGCGTTCGACCTCTTCAGCCGTGCGCGTCAGGAAATCCGGCAGCCACAAAGCCGCGTGGTCTCGAACGAAATCAGCAACCCGACCCCGCCAAAGCGCCACGGCCTCTTCATCTTCCGCCTCTAAAGAAGCCGCCTCGCTGCCAAGGAGAAACGAGAGGAACGCCCATTCGTTCCACGCGCTGTCGCACGGCTCGGTCTCGGCGTCCTTCGGCAGAACGCCGCTCTCACGCATGGTTTTCTCGACACGCAGGGTCAGCGCCGTGCGGAACAGCGCCGGCGCTCCGGGCAACCCCTCGCGCACGTGCACGAACGCGCTCTCATAGGGAAAAATGGCCACTCCGCTTCCCTGGCGCGCGTACAGCAGCGACCATGCGCGGCGCAACGCGGCGCCGAGCCCCTCGGCATCTTCGTCGGCAGCGCACACGAAGCCTTCGCAAAGCGCCTCAATGTCACCAGCGCGCCCATCATCACGCGCTGCCGCCACGTCTTTCGCGCAGCTGACCGCGTCGTCATGCACCGATCCGTTCACCACTGCCGCCGCCACATCGTTGTCAGGAAAGCGCGTCAGCGCGCTCATCAATTCGCAACCGTCGGCCAAGCCGACAACTTTCCTCATATCCTCTGCGCTCACGAAGCCTCCTTACAAAGAGGCGGGCGCCGTACTTTCCGACGCCCGCCCTGCCGTTTCCAGATACGTGCTTACTTCAAGTAGTAGACACTCGGGTTCGTGCCCGCCGACTCCAGCATGAGGTGATAGTCGCGGCCCTCGATGGCCTTCGACACCGCAGATTCCGGATCGTCCAAATCGCCCCAGTAGCGGGCGCGGGCCGGGCACAGCTGCATGCAGGCCGGCACATCTCCGCGATCGACAAGATTCTTGCAGAACGTGCACTTCTCCACCGTCCCGGCCTTGTGGGGCGGGGCGTCGAACTCGCCGACCTCAACCTCGAGGTAATACTCGGGATTGTCGCTGATAAGGGTGCGGACGCCCTCGTAGGGGCACGCCTTGATGCAGGACTCGCATCCGATGCACAGATCCGTATCAACGAACACGATGCCGTCCTCGCGCTGCTGGGTTGCGCCGGTGGGGCACGCGCTCAGGCAGGCCGGATCAGCACAGTGCTGGCACTGCATGGGAAGGAAGTTCAGCGTGCAATTGGGGAAGGTGCCGCCGGCATTGTCGTTGGCAAGGGCGCCGCGGGACACGGCGGTACCGATGGTGTCGAAATCGTCATCGGTCTTGGTGTACACGACGTTGTACGTCAGCTCCTTCGGCAGATTGTTCGCTATCTTGCACGCCGCAGCGCACGCCTGGCATCCGATGCAGCGACGAAGGTCGATCGCCATTCCGTATCGAGTCATCTATCTCAGCCTCCCTAGAGCTTCTCGATGGCCACAGCGCAGTCGAAGTAGGACTGGTTTCTGCAGGCCTGGTTGTATTCGTTGAAGGTCGTACGAGCAAGGTCGCCGTCAATGTGCTCGCGCGTCAGGAAGCTGCGCGGGCAGTGAACCGCCTTGCGTTGCTCACCGGGATTGAGGACGGCCAGCATGGTAACCGATCCGCGGTCGTTGTAGAGACGGACGGTATCTCCCTCTTCGATACCCAGCTCGACGGCATCTTCCGGATTGATACGGCACACCGGTGCGGCCTCGAACTCCTTCAGATAATCGACGTCGTACCACTGAGTGTGGGCGCGGGTGCGCATATGCTCGCAGCAGATGGTGAAGGGGTACTTCTCGCGGATGGGGTTGGAAAGATCGGCCTCGCGCGCCGGCTCCCAGAAGACCGACAGCTTTTCCTTCTCCAAATCCAACTCCTGGCCCATCATGTAGTCGGGCTTGGGATCCTCGCGGTAGAACATGGCGCGTCCCGTAGGCGTTCCGAAAACAGCGCCCTCGAAGGCGATGGTGGGATCGTTGTCGCAACGCAAGTAATTCTTCTCGCGGATCTTGTCGATAGTGATCCCCTTCTCCTTCCCATAGGGAGTGGAGAGAAGGACATTCAAGTACTCGTCGGCCGTGAACTGGAAGAAGTCACCGTATCCCATAGCCTCGGCGATGAGCTTGTAAATCTCGAAGTCCGGCTTGCTCTCGTACAGGGGCTCGACGGCCTTCTCGTTCCACAGCAGATAGGGGTTGCAGTAGTAGCGGACGCGCAAATCCTCAGTCTCGAACCAGTGGCAAGCAGGCAGCAGGATGTCAGCGTACAGCGCCGTGTCGTTCATGGTCATGTCCTGGATGACAATGAACTCGATCGCGTTCATGAGCTCGAGGGTCTTGTTCTGATCCGTCTGATTCGAGACGACGTTGGTGCAGGAAGCGTAGAAGGACTTGATGGGGAAATCCTCGCCAAGCTTCTTGCCCGTGTGCACAATGTTGTTGCAGAAGTCGGTCCAGTTAAGAATGGCGCCGACTCCCTGAGGCACTTCACCCGAGGCGCTCGGCATCGTGATGCATGCCTGCACATTGCCCTCGCCGAAGTTCGGCTCGCCGGTGAACAGACCCGATCCCGAACGACCCATCTGGCCAGACACGAGCAGAAGCGAGTTGATGCACTTCGAGCTGTACATGCCGTTGTTGTAGTGGTTCAGACCGAACTTCATGTCCGTCTGAACATCGCCTTCCTGCGTGTAGAGGTGCGCGAGGTGCTGGATGTCCTCGACGCTCACGCCGGTCACCTCGGAGGTGTGCTCCAGCGTCCACGGCTCAACCGCTTCCCGCACCAGCTCCATCTCCGTGCGCACCGCGATGCCCTGGATGGGGGCAACCCCGCCGAGCGCAGGCTTGACGGCCTGTGCCAGGGGCACAGCGCTGGAAGTCTCCTCGTCCCACACCACGTAGGGGTCGACGGGAACTTCCTCGCCCTGAGCGTTGGTCGCAGTCTCGGTCGGCTCCACGCCCAAGTCGCTCATGCGCAGGAATTTACCGTCCTCCTTGATCAGCAGGGGAGCCTCGGTGTGATCGCGCAGGAAGTCGGTCGCTTCCCAGCCCTGCTCGAAGATCTCGTGGATAGCGCCGAGCGCCAGGGCGCCGTCGGTAGCCGGATGCACCGGGATGAACCAGTCGGCCTTCGAGGGCATGACGCGATAGGCGATATCGATCACCACAAGCTCGGTGCCCGCATCGCGCGCCTCCAGGAAGAAGTGTGCGAGCTGCTTCTGGGACACCGCCGTGTCGCCGCCCCAAATTACATGGTGCTTGGCGTTAATAGCGTCCGAGCTGCGATTGCCATAGGGGCCGGCTCCAAACACGTAGGCCCAGGACATCGGCGTAGCAATATCGCGGTCCGGCAGGACACGGCTCGCGCCCATGACGTTCAGCAGGCGAGCCATAATGGAGCCCTCCGGGGCGCCGCCGCCGAGAGTACCGGTGTTGCCGCTGCCCAGGAACATGGCAATGGACTTCGGGCCGAACTCCTCGGTGTAGCCCTTCCACTTCTCGGCGATCTCGGCAATCGCCTCATCCCAGCTAATGCGCTCGAACTCGCCGCTACCGCGCTCGCCTACACGACGCATGGGGTACTGCAGTCGCTCGGCGCTGTACACGCGGGCGGGTTGGACAAGGCCCTTCGGGCAGATGCGGTCGAACTCGGGGCCGTCATCGAAGTGACCCGCAGTCGTGCGCACCACGCGACCGTCGCGCACATGGACGTTCAGGTAGCAGCCCTGACCGCACTGGGCACGGCACGCGCCCGAGTAGATCTTCGTCTCCGGAACCTCTACCGTCTCCTCGCCCGTTTCCGCCAGCGTCTCCTTGGCGGGGGCGCAGCCGACGAGCGCGCCGGTGGCCGTCAGCGCGGCCGCTCCCTTGATGAAATTTCTGCGCGAGAAACTCATGCCCGTTGTCTGTTCGGTCATGTCCTGACTCCTCTCTCTCCCTCGCATGTTGACGAGGACGTTCGCCAGGGAGGGGGTGGCTCGCGTCCTCGCCCGCGTGAAAAGTCTCCTCTTTGGACTTTTCGATACTGCCATTATGCCGAGGTGCGCCGATTAATAGCGATACGCTATGCCTAAGCTTTAGGTTAAATTGACCTTAACAGGAGATTAAGTGGCCAATCGACAAGCATTCCGAACAGGGCGTTTTAGGATTTGGCGATGTTTCGTTTTAGGATTTGGCGCTCGGCGCGACCCGGAGTGGCCCGCATGATCCGCACGATCGCCACAGCCTGCGCCTACCCCAAGGTGTCGGCCATTTTGTAACCGACGCGCTGCACCGTCAGCAGGTATTTGGGCTCGCTGGGGTTCTCCTCTATCATCTCGCGTATCTTGCGCACGAACACGGTGATGGAGTTCGAGTGCGCGTCCACCTCCCCCTCACCCCAGATGTACTCCTGAATCTGACCGCGCGTGAACACCTTACCCGGGTGCGTCGCCAAAAAGGCCACGATCTCGAACTCCTTGGTGGTCAAATTCGCAGGAACACCGTGCACGAGCACCTGGTACTCGTCGAAACGCACCTCCAAGTCGCCGATAGTCACCGATCCGTCGCGGGTCGTGCAGCGAGCGAAATCAATCGTATCTTTGTGACGGCGGATGTGGGCCTCAATACGCAAAATAAGCTCGGTGGCGTCGAAGGGCTTCGTCACGTAGTCGTCACCCCCGGCCCTAAACCCAATGGACTTGTCCACAATGTCGTTTTTCGCCGACAGGAAGATAATGGGAATGCGCCGCCCCTCGGCGCGGATACGCGTGCACAAATCGAACCCGTTCATACCCGGCAGCATAACGTCTAAAAGCAGCAAGTCCGGTTTCTCGGCGGCAAGCATTTCCATCCCCGACTCGGCATCGGTGGCCCCGCAATACTCGTAGCCGTTCTTCGTGAGCAGCTTCTCGATGGCCATATGCAGGCTCTCCTCGTCATCGATGAGCATGACCTTGTACACAGCCGCCTCCTCGTCTCTCGCGTTCCGCGGCCTTCGAGGCGCCACGCACCCCGCGACCGCCAATCCTAGACCCGCGTTTCCTGCGGACGCAGGTGGCTCCGAGCCGCCTACTCGTCCTCGTCCAACTCTACCACGGCCTTGACGGGAATGCGCACGGTAAACGCACTTCCACACCCCAGTTCGCTTTCCACCCCCACGGTGTAGCCCTGGGCCGCGGCGTACTCGCGAACGAGCGCCAGACCCAGCCCGCTGCCGCCGTAAATGCGCGTGGTAGAGCTATCCACCTGGAAGAACCGGTCGAAAATGCGCTCCTGATTCTCCTTGGCGATGCCGATGCCGTTATCGGACACCGTCACCAGCACATCTCCGGTTTCCTCCTCGCGCATCGCGGAAAGGGACACCGTGCCCCCAGCCGGCGTGAACTTCACTGCATTGCTGCCCAAGTTCTCCAGAATGCGCATCATCTTCTCGTAATCGCCGGAAACGAGCGGGACATCCGGAGCCACCGTCGTCGCCAGCGTTACCCGCGCCCCCACAGCCAGAGGGCCGATGGTGCTCTGCGCCGACGCCACGATGTCGCCCAGATCCATCAGCTCCATAGACACCGCCATCGCCCCCGCGTCCGACCGGGCGATATCCAGCATGTCGTTGATCATCCCCAAAAGCACCGAGCTCGACTTGCGCACCTCTTCCCAGCTGCGACGCTCCTCCTCGTCGGCCCCGCCCGACTCCAACGCAATTTGGGCGAGCGTGATGATGGAGGTGAGCGGCGTGCGCAGCTCATGGTTCACCATAGAGAGCAAATCGCTCTTCACCTGGGATTCCTTCGCCAGTTTCTCACTTAAGGCCTCCAGGTTATCGCGCTGGGCAGCCAACTCCTCGTTGGCTCGGCGCAAGTCCTGGGTACGCGCCTCCACCTGCTCCTCGAGCTCCTCGTAGGTAACGCTCAGCTCGCGGGACATGACATTGAAGCGATCGATGAGACTCGCCACCTCGCGCGCCGTGCCCGCGTCGTCCATGGATTGCCGAAGACGTCCTTCGCCCACTTCCCCGAACGCCCTCTTCATAGCCTCAAGCGGCCGCAGCACGAACACGGTCATGAGCCCGAACACCACGATGCCGATAAAGGTGGCCAGAAGCAGGAAGAAGCCCACGTCGCGGACAACGTTTTCCCGCAGGGCCTGGTACTGCTGCTCCAGCGGAATGACGATGCTGATGGCGCCGCCGATAGAATCCAGCGTCCAGCCCTCCTTGGGAAACCCGGTGATGTCGATTTCCCCGGCCGGTTCTCCATGGCACTCCAGGCAGCTCTCGTTTACCCTGAGCGCCTGCACATAGCGGAACTGCGCGGCGCCGTTGTCGGCCGAGGTTTGGGCGCGGTCGACCTCGGCCGGGTCGTCGCTCACAATGCGGAAGAACTCCTGAGTGTCCTTTTGCTCGTTGAACAGGGCCAGCGCCTCGGTTTCGAAGGCATCGGGCTTGTCCTGAGCCCGGCGCGGCTCGAAGTTCGTGTAGCGGATGGAGTAGTTGTTGCCCGCCGAGAAGATGGCGCCGACGCTCTTGCCGACGATGGCGCAGTGCAGCCCCTTGAACTCGTAGACGCCCGTCGTTGTGTTGTTGATGGTGTGCTGGGAGTTGTCCATGAACTCCCACACGGCGTCCATCTCGCGCGCGAAGGTGCGCGCCTCCTCGGCGAGCGAGTCCTCCATGTTCTGGGTTTGCATGCGGATGTCGAAGAGCGTGAACACCGCGGTGGCCACCACGAACACGAAGGTGAGCACGAGCAGCGATACCACTCGCAAGCTGATATTGCGTATCCTCATGGCCACCCCCTCGCACCGACAAGATTCTCCAAGTTCCCATGGTAACCCGACGCCCATGCACCGCAGCCTAAGTTTTGCCTAAGCTTTCGATTAACAGGATATTAAGGGATGAGGGGTGGAAATCTTGACGGGAAGTCGATAAAGTGAGGGCGAAAGCTTCGGCGCGCTCCTTGTTCCCTGTCGGCGGCGCGCATCTGGGCTGCACCGAGAAAGCATCGTGGAAAGGAAGAGCCTCGTGAGCCTTCGCCCCCTCCTCGCATCGCGAAAGGCAGCCAGGGCCTTTGCCCTGGTTCTCACGGTGTGCCTGGGGCTGTCCATCATGCTGGGAGCCGCCGCGCCCGAAAGCGATGCCGACGAGGTGCCGCCCTTCCGCTTCACGGGGCGCATGGGCCAGGGCGTGTGCGACACCTTGTGGGTGTGGACCCACCACCTTGATGAGGCCCGCCAGGATGTGCTCACCGAGCAATCCCTGCAAGCGGCGCGCCGGGCCGAGCCCGCACCTTCGGCCGACGACGACAGAACGCCCAATGCCGCAAGCAGCCTCATCTGCTTCCTCGGCGAGGAAGTGCCCTATCGCCAGGGCGAGCCAGCCGACATCACCGCGCCCGACGGCTACGCCAGCACCTGGGTGGGCACCGGGTGCGTCTCCGACAACGCGAACACCTACTTTATCGGCCACAACCCCGGCGTCTTCGAGCGCGTCATGGATTTGGAAATCGGCGACAAGATCACCGTGTTCGACGACGACGGCGCCTCGCGTACCTACTACGTCTTCGACACGCTCTTTCTGCCCAACGGGTCGAACTACTTCGTCTACGAGGGCCGCATCGCGCCGACCGGCGAGACCATCACCCTGCAGACCTGCACCGGAGACAACCAGCGGGTGCGCTGCGTCATGGCCCGCTAGGGGCGACGGGCGCGAACGTCGCGCGAAGCGCTCTCTTGTCGTGGTATCATGCGTACATTCGCCGTTATCGGACGGCACACGATACGCGGGGGCGTGGCGGAATTGGCATACGCAGCGGACTTAAAATCCGCCTCTTCGGATTGTGGGTTCGAGTCCCACCGCCCCTACCATCAATCTTCCCGGGCGGCCTCGAAGATCATGCCGTGGAGGATGTCCGATTCGCTGGCCGTGTAGGCGTCGGCGCCGGCCAGAGCCAGCACCTCTTCCAAAATGACGAATCCGGCCACGATGACGCCGGCGCGCTTCGGGTCGAGGCCCACCGTGGCCTTGCGCTCTTCCAGCGGCTCGGCGGCCAGACGTTCCTCGATGGCCGCAAGCTCTCCAGCAGCGACAACGGCCTTGTGCACGCGGGAGGAATCGTAGACCTCCATGGCCTCGCGGATGCTCACGACGCTCGTGGCCGTGCCGGCCACGGCCACCACGCGGTCGATGGCGAACCCGGCGGTGGCCAAGCCTTCGAAATACGGCGCCATGGTCTCGCGAATCCACTGACGGGCCGCATCCATCTGGTCTGGCGTCGGCGGATCGTCGCGGAAGAACCGCTCCGTCACGCGACGGCACCCGATGTTGAAGGAATGGGAAGCAACGGGATCCTCGCCGAAGCGGCCGGCCACCACCTCCGTCGAACCGCCGCCGATATCGACGACGAGCAGGTTCTCGCCGGGGAAATCGCTGGAAGCGCCCAAGAACGTGAGCTGCGCCTCCCGGGAGCCGGGGATCACCGCCAACGTGACGCCGCGCTCTGCCAAGCGGGCCGCGAACTCGGGGCCGTTGGCCGCATCGCGGGAGGCTGAGGTGGCCATGGCGATGAGCCGTCGCACGGGATGCTCGGGGGTATCGTAACGTGCGAGCACCTCCAAGTAGCGATCCACGCAGGCGAGCACCCGCTCGATAGCCGCCTCGGACAGGCGCCCCGTAGCGTCCACGCCCACGCCTAGATCGGTGATGGCGTACTCCTTGTCCACGTCGATGATGCGTCCGTCCTCCACGTCCGCCACAAGAAGACGGCAGGTCACCGTCCCGATATCCAAGGCCCCATAGCGCCCATCAGCGTACGTCATATCGTGCTCCTGTCGATGTTCAACCTTATTCCACGCCGAAGAGGGGATCGAGGAGATCCGAGTACCAGGTGTCGGGGGCGGTGATGTCCTCGGAAACGATGTTGCCGCGGAACTCGGAGGCCTCGTCCTTTTCGTCCAGCCCGCTCACGGACACGGCGTGCTCGCCCTCGTGCACCCAGCCGAGCTGCGTGCGGGCCGCGTCCTCGATGCCGGCCTCGGTGGAAAGGGCATCCACCGACGCCTCGATGGCGGCGTTGCGCTCCGTGACGGCCTCGTACTCGGCGGCGAGGCGGTCTCGCTCGCGGATGTCCTGGTAGAGCTGCTGGGCCGGCCCGTAGAGGAAAGCCGCCCCCAGCCCCAGGCACAGAACCGTGGCGCAGGTGACGATGAAAGGCGCCCGAGTAAAGAAAGGAGCTTTTGCCTCGGGCATCTTGACACGTCCGGAGACGCCCGATTCCTTCTGCTGCATCCGAGACGAACGGCGGTGCGACGAGCCCATCTCGCCTTTGTACACGGCGGCGCGCGGACCGGCTTGGGAGGCGTCCGAGGGCTTGCCGGCCTCGTACTGGCGATAGTAGGCGCGACCCGCCCGCTCTTTCGCGCGCTGGCGGCGCTTCTTGCCGAACCGGGAGGTCAGGCGGCCCAAGGGCCCCAAGGGGGCTTCCAGCTCCTCGTCGTCGACATCTGCGGCGCGCGCGGCCCCGCGCGATTCCAAAGAGCCCGGCCCGCGGTGGGCGTCGCTCATGGAAAGGGGCGCGTAGCGAGAACCGGATGCCGGCGCGGCGAACGACCGGGCCGAAGAGCGCCCGGCGCTTGCGGCTCGACCGGTCACGCGCACCTCGAAATCCGGGTCATCGGCGAAGCGGCCGGCATGGGCGCGCACAGGCGGCGTCTGGCGCGCACGACGATCCGACGCAACGCGTCGCGCTGTGTCGAAGGAAACGATATTCGCCTGTCGTGGCACGGGAGTTCGCTCGTCCTTTCGCTGCCGGGGTTCGTTTCTGGTGCGGGTAGTCAGTCGAAAGCGGGTAGATTATCGGTCAGGCGCCGAGGCGCCCCTTGCTCACAAGTCGAGGCTACGGACGAACGCGCCCCATTTCTCGAAGGAGGCATCGCTGATGGCGTGTTCCATCTGGCAGGCCTCGACTTCCGCCACCTCGGGCTCGACCCCCAAGGCCTTGGTCAGAAAGTCGAAGAGCATGCGATGGCGGTCGAGCACCGACCGACCGTAGGCGTAGCCCGCCTCGGTCAGCGTGATGTCGCCGTAGTGCGGTTGCACGACCAGCTCCTGCTCCTTCAGAGCGGAGATGGCCTTGTTCACCGACGCTTTGGAAACGCCCAGCTTGTTGGCCACATCCACCGAGCGCACGGGCGCGTCGGTCGTGCCGCCCAGCATGACGATGGCCTCGAGGTAATCCTCGTGAGACATGGACGTTTTCACCACAGCAATCTCCTTATCGAACAAGTCAGATCATCATAGCACGGCGCGCGAAGAAAAAAGAGGCTCGGAGCCGAAACTTCCGAGCCTCTTTCACATTGTCTTCGCCAAACGGTTACGGACGGCGCGGGGCCTGATCCCCCACGGCCTTGGCGGCGGCTTGGGCCATAGCCTCGGCTGCCTGGCAGCACGGCGGCATCTCGTCACCGGCACCCGTGCCGTTGATGCGGCTTGAAACGGTCGGTCGAACGGCCGAAGCGCAGTGGGAGCAGCCGGCGCAGCCCCCTTCTCCATCGCCGCAGTGGTCGCCGCAGTCGCACAGGCCGCGGCGCGTCATGCGCCGGATGGCGAGCACCGCCAGGGCCAGGATGACCAAAAGGATGACGACAGTGGGGAAATTGAGGCTGAGCTCTTGCATAATGGCTCCTTGCAACTTAGGCGTTCTTTCTCGCCGCTTCCAGCCTGCCCGCGCCCTTGGGCTTGGCGGCCGGGCGGAACAGCAGGTACAGCATGCCCGCGGCCACCACGACAGCCAAAGCCGTGAACGGGCCGAAGGCGATCTCGCCGGCGATAAGGCCGCCGAACTGGTAGATCATGAGGCCCACGCACCAGGCGAAGGCGCACATGTAGCCGATGGCGGCCCAGGTCCACTTCGCCGACATCATCTGGCGACGGATAGTGCCGATGGCCGCGAAGCACGGCGCACACAAAAGATTGAAGGCGCAGAAGGCCATGATGGCCGCCGAGCTGCCGCCGAGCATGGCGGCAAACGAGGCCCACAGCGACGGGTCGGTCTCGCCGATTTCCTCGCCGAGGCTCGTGATGACGCCCACGGTGGCCACGACATTCTCCTTGGCCACAAGGCCCGTGATGGAGGTGACGGTAGATTCCCAGTTGCCGAAGCCGAGCGGCGCGAAGATCCAGGCGAGCAGGTTGCCGAGGCCGGCCATGAGGCTGTACTGGATATAGTCGTCAACCTCGGGGTCGAGCAGGCCGAAGGAGCCCTCGTAGAAGCCGAAGTTCAGCAGGAACCAGATGACCATGGAGGACAGGAAAATGATGGTACCGGCTTTCACCACGTAGCTGCGCACGCGCTCCCACATGGAAAGCAGCACGTTCTTCACCGTGGGCAGGTGGTACTGGGGAAGCTCCATGATGAAGGGGGCGACCTCGCCGGAGAAGGCGCGGAACTTTTTCAGGATGATGCAGGACAGGATGATGGCGAACAGCCCCAGGAAGTAGAAGACGGGCGCGACCCACCAGGTTGCCTCGTAGTCGCCGCCGGCCAGGGCGCCGAAGACGAGCGCGATGATGGGCAGCTTGGCGCCGCAGGGGATCATGGTCGTCGTCATGATGGTCATGCGGCGGTCCTTCTCGTTCTCGATGGTCTTGGTGGCCATGACTGCGGGCACACCGCAGCCGGAGGCAATGAGCATTGGGATGAAGGATTTGCCGGACAGACCGAAGCGGCGGAACACGCGGTCCATGATGAAGGCGACGCGGGCCATGTATCCGCAGCCCTCCAAGAAGCCGAGCAGGATGAACAGCACGATCAGCTGCGGGATGAAGCCGATGACGGCGCCCACGCCGGCGATGATGCCGTCCAGCACGAGCGACTGCACCCAGGGAGCGGCGCCGATGGATTCAAGCCAGCCGCCCACCACGACGGGCACGCCCACGTGGTAGAAGCCGTAGTCGGCCGGATCGGGCTCCTCCAACTCGCCGGCTTCGAAGGCAGCCACGCCCTCGTCGGTCTCGAGGATGCCCTCGAACTCCTCGACGGCGGCCTCGTACTGTTCGGTGCCGGTGTAGAGCCAGCCATCGCCGAACAGGCCGTCGTTGGCCCAGTCGGTCACGATGGTGCCCACGGTGGACACCGAGATGTAGTACACGAGGAACATGATGACGATGAAGATCGGGATGCCCAGGATGCGGTTGGTGACCACGCGGTCGATCTTCTGGGTGGTGGTCATGGTCTTCGGGGACTTCCTCACGCAGGCGTCACAAACCTCCGTGATATTGTCGTAACGCTCGTTGGTGATGATGGACTCGGCGTCGTCGTCCTCCGCATCTTCCAGACGCTCGCGGATGGCGGCGATCTTCGAGAGCGCGGCGGCCGGCAGGTTCAGCGCGTCGATGGTGAGCTGCTCGCCTTCCAGGAGTTTGATGGCGTACCAGCGAGCATGGCGGCCCTTGATGGCCGCGCCGGCCACGTCGATGACCTGGGCTAAGGCCTCTTCCACCTCGTTGGTGAAGCGCAGGGTGGTCGCAGGGGCGGCGCCCTTCTTGCCCGCCTCGATGGCGGCCTTCACGACCTCCTCCATGCCGCGGCCCTTGAGCGCCGAGGTCGGCACCACCGGGCAGCCCAAGCGCTTGGCAAGGGCATCGACGTCGATCTTATCGCCGTTTTTCTCCACGAGATCCATCATGTTGAGGGCCACGACGGTGGGGATGCCCAGATCGATGATCTGGGTGGTGAGGTAGAGGTTGCGCTCGAGGTTCGTCGCGTCCACCAGGTTGATGACCGCGTCCGGTTTGCCGCTCATGAGGTAATCGCGGGTGACGATCTCCTCGGGGGTGTAGGGCGAGAGCGAGTACACGCCGGGCAGGTCGGTGACGACCACCCCCTTATCGGCGCGGTAGCGGCCCTCTTTTTTCTCAACGGTCACGCCGGGCCAGTTTCCCACGTACTGGTTCGCGCCGGTCAGATCGTTGAACATGGTCGTCTTGCCGCAATTGGGGTTGCCGGCAAGGGCAATGTTGATAGCCATGATCAGCCTTTCCTTCTCCAAAAAACCGTTGTTCGCCGGGCCCTTCTCGCGCCTCCCAATGCGCGCCACGGCGAAGACAGAAGTTAGATAAAACTAACTAGAGGGGAGAAAAAATGCGCCCTCGGGCGCAGGGGGGGTGCGGTTCCCTAGGATACGAGCACGTTTTGCGCCTCGTTCTTGCGAAGCGACAACTCGAACCCGCGGACAGTCACCTCGATGGGATCTCCCAAAGGCGCCACCTTGCGCACGTAGATGTCAGTGCCCTTGGTGATGCCCATATCCATGATGCGGCGCTTGATGGCGCCCTCGCCCACCAGGCGGCGCACCGTCGCCGATTGCCCCACGGGCACATCGCGCAGGGTCTTATCCTCAGCCATGTTCTTCCTTTCTGTCCTCTCGGCGATTCCGGTTGATTGGGTCGGCACGACAACGCAGGCGCCCCGCGGCGTCCGTCATTGCGATCGCGCGACGACGCGAATGCCTCTTGACGCCCATCTTTGCGGGCGCGAACGGGCGTGCCTTCTTATGAAACGATGATCTTCGCGGCCACCGATTTATCGAGCGCCACACTCGCGCCCTTGATCTCCACGATGAAGTTTCCTGCCTGCTCGGAAACGACGGACACCTTCGCTCCCTCGACAAACCCGAGGTTCTCGAGATGATGGTGCACATCGCCCTTTCCCCGCACGCGGACAACTTGAGCGGCATCGCCGCGACGCAGGAACGTCAGCGGCATCGGCTGGCACGACGCGCCCGCGCTGCTGGCCCGGCAGACGGCGCTCTCCATAACCATCGCATTGCTCATGATGACTCCAATCAATGTTAGCTGCATGCAACATTGTATTGTAGCCAAAAGTTAGACTATGTAAACCCTAAAAGTTTGCTTTTTCATACTTTGTCACGTGAGCGCGAAACTCGCACAGTCCGCCTGAAACGCCCCTCCAAAGAGCGGGCGACGTGGTATCCTTTATCCCATCTGACCTCTTTGAAGAAGGATGATTCATGGCGCAACGCATCGATCGGGCCGCCTCGTTCGGCCAGAACCTGTACGTGGACACGCGTGGAGCAGCCGGCGAGCCGGTGCCTTTCACCCAAGCCGTCATCAACGGCCTGGCCCAAGGCGGCGGTCTCTACGTTCCCGAAGAGCTGCCGACGCTGAGCCTTGACGAGATCTGCGCTCTGGCGCGTCTCCCCTACGCCCAGCGGGCGGCCGCCATCTACAAGGCGTTCAACGTCGACCTGCCCGACGAGGCCATCGACGAGCTCATGGGCCGCGCCTATGGCGACAATTTCGACGATGAGGCCATCTGCCCTATTACCTCACTGGACGAGAGCACCCACATCCTGGAGCTGTGGCACGGGCCGACGAGTGCCTTCAAGGACATGGCCCTGCAGTGCCTGCCCCACTTCTTCTCGGCCAGCGCCGAGAAGCTGCGCGAGGAGGGAACGCTCGATCACGAGTTCATGATCCTCGTGGCCACCTCCGGCGACACCGGCAAGGCCGCCCTGGAGGGTTTCAAGGGCGTAGACGGCGTTTCCATCGGGGTGCTGTTCCCCGATGGCGGCGTGAGCGACATCCAGCGCAAGCAGATGGTCACCACCACCGGAGACAACGTGCAGGTGTGGGCCGTGCGCGGCAATTTCGACGACTGCCAGACCGGCGTCAAGCACGCCTTTGCCGACGAGAAGTTCGCCGAGAAGTTGCTGGACGAGTACCGCATCGCCCTTTCCAGCGCCAACTCCATCAACTGGGGGCGGCTGCTGCCTCAGGTGGTCTATTACATCTCCAGCTATGCCGAACTCGTGGCGGCGGGCAAGATCGAAGCCGGATGCCCCATCGACGTGTGCGTTCCCACGGGCAACTTCGGCAACATCCTGGCCGCTTGGTACGCCAAGCAAATCGGGGTGCCCATCGAGCGTCTGCTGTGCGCCAGCAACGACAACCGCGTGCTCACCGACTTCATCAACACCGGCACCTACGACATCTCCGACCGCGAGTTCATTCTTACCTCCTCTCCCTCGATGGACATTCTCGTCTCCTCCAACCTCGAGCGCCAGCTCTTCGAGCTCACGGGCCGCAATGGCGAGGCTATTCGCCAGTGGATGGCCGATCTGGCCGACGCCCGTTGCTTCCGCGTAGACGCCGAGACGTTCCGCCGCGTGCGGGAGAACTTCAGCGCCGATTCCGTGGACAACGCCACCTGTCTCGCCACCATCCGCGAAGTGCTCGACGCCCACGACTACCTGCTGGATCCCCACACCGCTGTGGCCTACGCCGCCGCTCAGAACCTGCGCGGCGAGAACCCCGTCCTCATCGCCTCCACGGCCCACTGGGCAAAATTCGGCAACAACGTCTACCGGGCGATTCACGGCATCGAGCCTTCTGGCGAGTTGCCCGCGGACGTGGCCGCGCTCACCGGTTGCGAGCTGAACAAGCTCATCGCCGAGGAAACGGACAAGCATCACATCCCCGCCGGACTTGCCAACCTGGATACAATGCAATTACGATTCACCGAAGTTATCGACAACGACGTCGAGGCCATCGAGGACGCCGCCGAGGCGTTCCTCACCCGCTAGGCCTCCCGGGAACGGAAGCGATGCCATCATGGGCCAGTTGAAGAACCTCTCCACCACCGTCCGCCTCACCGTGGCGAACCTCTCTTCCGAGAACAAGTCCGCCTTCGGACCGGGCATCGCCAAGCTCTGCCTGGGCGTGCGCGAGATGGGCTCCCTCAACGCGGCCGCCAAGGGCATGCGCATGGCCTACAGCAAGGCCTGGCGCATCATCAAAGACACTGAGGAGACACTCGACGTGCAGCTCCTCCTGCGCGACGGGGCTCACGGCTCCACGCTCACCGAGGACGGAAATCGCCTCCTCGATGCCTACCTGGCCATCGAGGAGCACCTCTCAGCCGAGGCCGATCGTCTCTTCAAGGAGATGACCCGCTAGACGGGCTCGATCTCTATGGTAAGCGAACTCCCCCGGGGCTGAAGCCCCTCGGAGCGCACGCGCAGACGCCAGCCAGGAACGCTCATCTCCTGGGCGGTGGGGGCGGCAGAACCGCCTTCGCCGCCTCTGCTGGCAGCGCACTCCCCTTCCCCTCCATCTACGGGCCAGGGCACTGCCTTCGCAGAGCGGGCCGCCTCGAGAGCCGGATCGCTGCCGAAACGGTACAGGCACCCGAAGCACGTATCCATGTCATCGAACAGGGTGCTCTCGCAAACTGGGCAGATTTTCATCGATGTCTCCTTCTCTTGGTTTCGTTCTTAACCGCTCCTCTGCCGCCCGACGTTTCCGGAGCGGCCTGAGTTCTTGCGAGAGCGGGCGCCCTCGGCTTTCTGCGTCGCGGAGCATCGGGGAGCAGGCACACATCGCCTCGGACGAACCAGGGCCCCGGCCGGGCAAAGCGCTCCACTACCGCCCAGGCTCGACCGCAACGCAGGCGCGCCCCCGGCAGCACGAGACGATGAACCGCTATCACCCGGCCCCTCCTGTCGAGAAAGGCAACGTCCAGAGGATGCCGCATCGTCAGCGTGTGCACATCGCGACAGCGCGGGAACACCATGACCGTAGAATCCGGCCTGCGTCCCGCCAATCCGCGCAACCGCAGAAGCGGGCTTGAAGCTACCACCCATCGGCCCTCGAACGGGGCCCGATCGCCATCCCTTACCGTGCAAAGGCGCGCAAACGCCGTTTTTGCGTCTCCCCTCATCCCATCGGCGCATTTACCTGAAGGACCACGCATAGCACGTCGCCCACCCATGTGCAGCTGAGTGCGAGCCATGAGCACCGCCCTCCTTCCTTGACTCCCGTCCATACTCCTTCTTGGCCGCTGGCTACCAGTGCCCACCCGCGTCCCTCCAGCTCGCCAACGAGGCGATCGGGCAGGCCGTCCCCCTCCTCAACGAAGGAGACCACCGACCAGTCGTCGTTGGCCCGCAGCTCCTCGCGACCGTCCACATCAACCACTTCCTCGGCGAACCAGTTGGGGGCCTCCCACGCCGCGCGCAGACCGACGTCGGGCTCAAGCTCCCCTGGCGCCCCGGGCAGCATGGCCTCCCCCATCGGTTGCCCCAAAGCCAGAGCGAGCAGGGGGGCCAGGACAAGCGCGAGGGCACACCCGAATCGACGGCGCCATGTCTTCCCGGCACCCATCAGAGCAGCACCCCCGGCCGATAGGCGTCCACCGTCAGATCGACTTCGTGGACGAGCCTCGGAAGCGAGACACCGAACACCTCGTCTTTAAGCCCCAGCCCGAAAAGCGTAGGGGCAAAGGAGAGACGTCCGCAATAGCGCTGATAGGAGCCTGCCCGCCCCTGAACCGTTACCTCGATTGCCAGGTTGGAAGTACCCAAAGCCCCCTCCAGCTCGCTTTCCACAAGAGCGGCCACCTCGGCCGGCCCCTGGCCCGCATCGGGCGACGGAGCATAGGCGCAGATGGCTTGACGGGCCAGCTGGTCAAAAGCCGCGCATGCCTCGAAAAACGACAGCGCGTTCACGACGATGACGGCGAGCACAATGGCCACGGGAAGGACGACAGCCAGCTCGACGGTAGCCTGACCCGCATCCCCGCGCTCCTTTCGCAGAACGTCCATAGCTCACTCCCATCTCTCGAGATACGTCGGAGCGCCGACGATGTTGCGCAGGGCTGCGAAAGCGCCATCGACAAGTCCGGTCGCTCCTTCGGCCAAGGTGGCGGGGAGGGTCACCGTCAACGGAACCGAGACCCCTGTCAGAGGAATCTCGACAACCGCAAGGGTGATCTCCAGGGAGGCCAAGCGCTGATAGGCCTCGTCGCTCACCCGCTCCGCTAGCAAACCGAGGGCATCGCTGGAGGCCTCGGGGCGCGCCAATGCCTGCTCGCGCAGAGAGAGGTACCGGGCTGACCAGTCGCCGCCGCCAGCGCGCGCCACGGCTTCCGTACCGGCAAGAACTGGCTTGAGGGGAGCCGTGTCGGCCGGCTCGAGGCCCACCGCCTCGAGCCCTTCGCGAAGGCCATTGGCGGCCCACTCTCCCAATCCCGTCGAGCCGGCGAGCGGTATGCCCGAAAGCACGGCCTCCACCCCGTTTTTCAACCCTTCGGTGCCGCTGCTATAGGCCTCCAGGACGCCGGCCCATCCGTCCAGCACCAAACCGCCGACGCCGGAGAGAGCAGAGCCCGACCCCGACAGATCGTCGAGCAAGTCGCCTATCACCGACGCCTCCTCGCCCTCGTCCCGGATGAGCGTCGCCGCCGACACCGCGGCCCGAGTGCCCAGCGTGCCCGAGGGCGCAAAAGCGCTCTCGAAGGCGGTCGGCTCCGACGTTCCCGTCGAGACGACGAAGGCGATGCACCCCGCCGCTCCGGGAGGATCCGCTTTAATGCGGAAGGCGCCCGCATCACCGAGCGCGGCCAGAACCTCGTTCAAAAGGCCCTCCGCCTTGCCCTTCGCCGCGCGACTCAACGGCTCAGCATCCGCTCTCGCCTTCTGGTAGTCGGCAGCAGCCTGGGCGACGGCGTCGTAGTGGTACTCGAACCCGTTGTCAATGGAGGTGGAGGCCGAGGCCACCGATCCTAAGGCGCTCGCTGTGAACTTGCAGGCAGGGCAGGTTTCGAAGGAACCGGACTCCCACTCCTCGGCCGACCCGTAATAGTCCACGAGCCCCGCCTCCGGGCAGCCGTCCCAGGCATGCATCACCGGCAGCTCTCCATCGACGGCCACCGGATAGACGGGCTCGGTATACAGCCGCGTGGCCCGCATCTGCTCGATGTTCCGCGGAAAGCGGGGGAACGACGCTGAGAAGCTGTCGGCCGTCTCGTGGACGAAGGCCTCGCGCAGCTCGCTTATGGCATAGGCGTAGAATCGCTTGCGCAGGGCGCTGCGGGCCTGCTCCTCGGCAGAGTCCGAGCCAGGACGCTCGCTCAGCAGCCTCTCGCGGTAATAGACTCGCGCCCGTTCGAGAGGCACGGAGAACGACCAACTGTCCACCGAGGCGAACAGAGGGTTATCGGCACCGCTCAGCCCTGCGAGGCGCCCCGCGCGCTCGTACATGCAATAGGACGGATTGTCGCCGCAGTCGCGGGCGAAACCCCGAGCCCGGGCTTCCTCGGCGGCACGCGCCGCCTCCTCGGCCCGGGACGCCGCCTCGGCAAGCTCGCCCTTGCCCGCTTCCACGGCCTCCTCCATGGACTCCTCGACCGCGCTCGCCCCTGACGCAATAGACGATCCCTCGCCGGGCAGCAGCAGGGCCATGGCCGCATAGCCGCTCCCCTCACCATTGGCCGCCGCCACCGCCGCACCGTTGGCCGCCGCGAGAAACGGCAGCGCCCGCTGCAGCGCCTCCAGCCCCTCGCAGGCCTTCTGGGAGAACGCGTCGCGCGCCTTGATCACTTTCTGACCGGCCGAAACGAGCTGGCTGCCCAACTCCGCCGCCGGCGGGACGCACAGGGCGACGACGCCGGCCCCGTACGCAATGTCACCCAGAAGCGTGAGTGACAGCACGGCGGCATCGGCCACGCGCACGGCCACCATGAACTCGGCCACGGGGTTTAAGGCCGCGCATGCGGCGGCATCGGCCACCTCCTGCACCTCGGCACCAGCGGCGTGGATGCGGTACACCTGAGCCGCTGAGAACAGCAGCGACAGAGTGACGAGCAGCGCCACGGCCATGCCGGCCGTCGTCGAGCCCTCCTCGTCGCGGAATATCGACTTATCCTTCATGGCGCCATTCACCTGCCTTTCCATTGACGCTCGCGCCATTCAATGATTCCTGAGCCCACGAGGCGCGCGTCGGCGCCGTCGCCGTCACCTCCACCACCAAGTTGCCCCGCTCGTTCACCATCCCGAGCAGCGTCGCCCCTCCATCCAGCAGGGGAAGCGGCCTCACCTCCGTCCGCACGGTCACCCGCGCGACATCCGCCGCACCGCCGCCCTCGCAACGCACCTCCCATGTGCAGCCGGAGTCATGCACATGGAAGACGTCGAGGGGCGGGATCGCCCCCAAGCGGCGGCGCACGTACTCCTCGCAGGTCGCCGCATCGCCGTCGCTCGTCGCCAGAAGCCGGCAGCCCTCGGCCGCCGCACCGGCCATGACCATGCGGTCGTACAGCACGATGCCCGGCTGTACGAGCAGAAGAACGAGCAAGAAAACCACCGGCAGGGCCACGGCGGCCTCCACCGTCGACTGGCCGCGCGCATCGCGGGCCCTCGCACCCATCCGCCCCATTGCCTCGCACCTCCTTAAAACACGAGCACATCGGCGATCCACGTGGCCGCCCCAGCGAGATGATGCGACGCCGAGGCGAGCCCGTGATCGACGAAAAGCCCTTGGGACAAGGCCCGCCAGAGCGCCGCCCCGGCAACAATCACGCATAGGAAAGCCACCGTGACGATGGCGTACTCCACCGTGCCCTGACCGCACTCGTTCCCTAAAGGCTGTTTATTCCCGAGGCGATGGCGTCCCAGAGCTCTTGCAGCTTTGGCCGGAACAGGGTGATGGCGATGATGGCAATGACCACGAGCACCCCGACGAGAATGGCGTACTCGGTCGTCCCCTGGCCGCGCGTGTCCACCAAGCGCGAGCGCACCGCGGCGCACCACGCGCGTGTGCGCCGATCGACCGCCTCCCGCGCACCCGCTACTTTTCCCACAACGGATTCGAGCCTCTTCATGTCGCACTTCCTTTCTCGTTCGTTTCATCTTCAAAAGCCCCCCGCCAATTCCAGGAGCACCGGCCCCAGCACGAGCATGAGCATGGCGGGCAGGATGAGCACGCCGGTGGGAACCATCATCTTCACCGGCGCCTTCGCCACCGCCTCCTGGCGACGCGCCTTGTATCCGCTGCGAGCCTCCCGCGCCGCGTCCTCCAAGTTGTCGGCCATAGTCGCGCCGAAGCGCAGGGAGCGCACAATGTTCTCGATCACCCGGGCGAGCAGCGGGGAGGCGTAGGAGTCGGCCACCTCGCGCAGCGCCTCCGGCCGCGATGCCAGGCCGCAGGCCCATTGGCGCTGGGCGCTTCGGAACGCATCGGCCAACTGCGTGCGGAAATACCCGGTGTACAAATCGAGGCTGCGGTCGAAGGACATTCCGCTGCGCATGCCGAGCGCCACCACGTCGAGCATCTCGGACAAGTCGCATTCCATGGCCTCGGCTCGCCGGCAACTTCGCCGCTTCACCGCCCAGGGCAACGCCCTCCACCCGGCGGCGGCGCCGATGACAGCGAGCAGAACCGCCAGCTCGGTCGTCGCCGTCAGCCCCACTGCACCGCCGAGAACCGCGCCGCCGAGCATCAGGCGCACTCGCGCCTCCCCATAGCCCGCAGGCGACAGCGCGCCGCCAAGACCGGCTGCGGCCAAGCGACGGTCAGGCAAGGGCCGCTCCCGTAGAGACGACGGCGACAGGAAGCGGAACAGCGGACTTCGGGCCCGCTGGGACAGCTCCACCGCATAGGCGACTATCCGCGCATCCACTCCTTCTTCCCCGACCGCTGCGGCACGGCCGGCCTGGAGCGCGGACGACCCTTCCACCACCGCCGCGCGATGACGGATGCGACGCCGCCATGCCCCGACGATGCGCGAGGCCATACCTCCGAGCAGCGCCGCCGAGCCGACCGCAACGACCGCCGCCGCTCCCTGCGCCCAACTTACATCCATCACGACCGCCTCCCGCCCGCGTCCAGCATCCGATGCACCAAGACGACGCCGGCCACCTGCATGACCAGAGCCGCCGCCAGAAGAGCCATACCCGCCATGCTCTCGAAGAACGGCGAGAGGAAACCGGGGCTCATAAGCGAGAACAGGGCGATAAGCACGAACGGCATCGCCGTGACGATGCGCGCCGACAGCTGGGCCTGGGCCGTCTGCACCTTGAGAGAGCGAGCGAGGTCGATCTCGCTTTCCACCGACTCCCGGGCCGCATCGAGCACCGCCGCAAGACTGCCGCCGCTCTGATGCTGCACGTCCAGGGCAACGGCCACGAAAGCGAGTTCCGGCACATCGGTCCGCTGACGAAACAGCGCCAGTGCCTCCGAGGCCGTGCCCCCCGTCTGAAGCACCAGGGCCGCCGAGAGGAACAACTCGCCCAAAGGACCCTTCATCTCCGAGCCCGTCTGTTCCAGCGTCTGCATGAGGGAGAGCCCCGCCCGAAAGCACACGCCCAACGAGCGCAGCGCATCGGGAATCTCGTCTCTCAAGGCGGCCTCGCGCCGTTCTGCATCGCTCTTCACCGCAGCGCAGAGCGCCACCAGGGCGCACCCCGCCACCGCCGCCCCGAATACCGGCGATGCGGCCACCACCCAGCAGGCGACAAGCAAGGCAAGGCAAACGCCCAGAACCAGCGAGAGCAAGGCGTCGGACGTCGAGGCATAGCCCCGCTGCTCCAAGGCCATCCGCGCCCACAGGACATAGCGCCGCACCGGCTCGCGGCGCAGGAGCGCCTCGGCGACCGGCCGCAAGCCCGACACCCCGTGGCGCAAGCGCCAAGCAAGCCCGGGGTGGGCGGCTCCCCGACCACCTTCGGCCGCAAGGGCCCAGGTACGGCGAAGGCGCTCGTGCCGGATCGTCGCAAGCCGCGCGACCAGATACCCCGCCGCCCCCGACGAGACTACGCCGACTGCCGCAAGTCCAACGACCGCATCCATGTCTTCACCTCCCGTCTGTCCGCCAGGCCCATGGGAGCCAGCCGGTCGACCCACTGCGGATAGTCCAGCCAAAAGCCCGCTTCCTGGCCCACTTCCCACCGGTACAGCGTGCGAACGACGCAGCGGCGGCGCCCGTGGTCGAAGGACACCTCGGCGATCTCGGAGATGCAGCGGGCGCCCCCAGGACGGCGCGCCGTCTGCACGATCAGATCTAAAGCGTTGCCGATCTGCGCCTCGATGGCATCGGGAGGCAGCTCCACGGCGAACCGCACCATGGTCACCAGGCGCTCCACCGCCTCGCGCGGGGCGTTGGCATGCAGCGTCGTCAGCGATCCGTCGTGGCCCGTGTTCATGGCCTGCAGCATGTCGATGGCCTCGTCGGAGCGGCATTCGCCCACGATGATGCGATCGGGCCTCATGCGCAGGGCGTTCACCACCAACTCCCGTATGGTCACCTCGCCGGTGCCTTCGGCGTTGGGCGCCCGGGCTTCCAAGCGCACCACGTGGGGGTGCTCGTCGAACTTCAATTCGGCGGCATCCTCGATGGTGATGACGCGCTCCTCGTGGGAGATATGGCAGGAAAGGGCGTTCAAGAGCGTCGTCTTGCCGCTGCCCGTGCCACCGGAAACCGCAATGGAACGGCGCGACCCCACAGCCCAAATGAGAAACTGCTCTACCGTCTCGTCGAACGAACCTCTCGCTTTCAGCTCGGCCAGCGTCATGACGCGCCGCGTGAAGGCGCGAATGGTGAGCAGCGGCCCATTGAGGGAGAGCGGCGGCAGCACCGCGTTGACGCGATGGCCCTGGGGCAAGCGGGCGCTGGCCATGGGCGACGATTCGTCGACCCGCCGGCCCAAAGGGCCTAAAATGCGATCGATGAGCGCCCGCACCTGCTCGTCGCTCTCGAAGCTCACGCTCGCTCGGGACAGGCGGCCGTCGCGCTCTATGTACACGCTGTCCGTTCCGTTGACCATGATCTCAGTCACCGTCTCGTCGGCAATCAGATCCTCCAGCGGCCCGAGCCCGAACACCGTGCTGATCAGGCCCTCCACCAAGTCGCGGAACACCGCGGGCGCAAGCGCCTTCCACGGATCTCGCGTCGAGAGCCTCCGGCAGGCGGCCCGGATCTCGTTGCGCGCCCGCTCCGGGCTGTCGACGGCGATGAGCGCGACCCTATCCAGGGGAACCAGCTCGCCCACGGCCATCCGCAAGGACTCGAGCCCCGTTGCCACGCGCTCATCGTCTTGCTGATCGCGGGCGTCTTCCGCCACGCGAACCCATTCCAGAAGAGACATTTCCTCACCTCCTTACGATGCGCCCTTGGCCAAGGCGGCCTCGCGACGGCTCGCGCGACCCTTGCGTTTGCGCTGTTTGCCCCGCAACCCCGCGTCTGCCTTGGGCGCCAAGCCGATGCGGGCGAGAGGAGCCTGCACCCCCGCACTTGCAGGACGAGAAGCCAAGGGCAGCAGCTCGTCGAGAACACCCTCGATGCTTATGCACAAAGGGCTCGAAGCCTCTACCAGGCTCTGCGCCATGCCCGCGCCGAGCAGCTCCTCCACTTCGCGACCGCCGTCGGCCAGCTCCGCTACATGGGCCCCATCCAACGCACTGGACACGTCGATGGACGTGAAGGGCGCATGACGCGTGCAGCGGTTCACGGCGAGCAGAAACGATCCCGTTGCAATGCCGCAGCGCAGGCACAAATCGAGGGCATGGCGGCAGGCACGTACCGAGGAGGCGCGCTGGTCGACGAGGAACAGGGAGGCGGCAGCCCGTTCCAGCAGAAGGAGATGCACGTCGTCCCAGCCGCCTCCCGTGTTCGCGATCACGAAATCGAAGGAGGCGACGAGGACGTCGACGACCGATCCCATGGAGGCCGCTACGACCTCCGAGCGCTCCAGGGCGCGCGGAGCGCTGACGAGCACCAGCGGCGCCCCACTCAGCTCATCGGGCACTGCTCCCGTTCTCGCAACTTCTTCAACCGGCACCGACGGAGCGTCTCCCATCAGGGCCGCGAGATCCCCAAACTGCAGATCAGCGTCGAGCAGCGCCGTGCGCAGGCCGCGCCGAGCCCCGAGAAGGGCCGCAAGGGTCGCCACCGTGCTCTTACCCGCACCACCGCTCCCGCTCACCACCGTCAGCAGAAAGCCCGCGCGATTCTCTTCCTGCGTTTTTGCCGTCGTGAGAGCTTGTCGGACGCCTTCGGAGTCGGGTAGCGCCAGCGCGACGGATTCCCCATCGCCCCTGTCGCCATCGATGTTGCGCGCAGCTTCTTTCAGCAAATACTCCCCCAGCTCCGCGGGGGACACGATGCCGTCCAGCTCGGCGGCCTGAGCCCGGGAGGCCACCGATCCCGTGCGATCCGCCGTCACAAGATAGACGGCCGTCTGCGGGCTGTCGCGCTTGCAAGCCGCCGCGAGATTGATGGGCTCCGCCCCTTCACAGCACGACACCCACACGAAATCGAAATGCTCCTCGTTGACGCACCGCCGAGCTGAGACCGCCTCGGCGCACACTTCCACAGCCAGCTCCTCCAGCACCGAAGAAAGCGAGGTTGTGCCGTCTTCCGCCATCGGCAGACTCTCGCCGTGGCCGCAGAGCAAGTAACGCTTGCGCTTCGTCATAGGTTCGCTCCTTCCCCCATCGCCCCATTCTCAGGCGCCGCTGGTTGCCCAGAAGCGGGAGGCGTCTCGGCAGCGGGGCCCTCCAAAGGCGCCTCCGCCGAAGCCGACGGCTCTGCCGCCTCCTGCCCCTGGGGCGCCGAATCGCGAACCCCCTCTCCCGTCGAACCGTCCGATGGCGTGCTGCCACCCAAAGCCGGCAGCGCGAAATAAAGTTCCAAGTTCTGCGCCGCCGCCACAACCTCCTGCACCCGCTCGGGCTCGACGGCCAGCGTGACCCACTCCGCCGTCGCCCCCGATTCGGACGCAGCGCTCGTGGCCAGAATCAGAGCGCCGCCCACCAGCTTGGTCGTGGACACGGGGCCCGTGGCGTACACGTCCACTTCCATACCCGGCTCCACCGAACCGCCCACGGCCTGCACGGGCCGCGCCGGCACGCTGATGGCGGCCATGCCCGCCGGCACCGCCAGTTCGGAGTCGGACATCTCGGTGCGCCGGGAGCAGAGGACTTCTCCCTTGATGACGTTCGAACCCAGACGTTTACCGATGATTTGGGAGGAATCAGTCACGGCAGTGTCGGGCAGAAGATCGGCCACCCACATCTTCGTGACGACGGCCGAGGCGTCCACCACCTCGCCCGCCGCCAAGTCGCGCTTGGCCACGCACACTTCCACCTGATCGCCCCCATAGCGCTCAAGCGCCTCGGCTCGGGCCGCGTCCACCTCCCCGCGCACGCTGGCCAAGTAGAGGGCCACGCACAACGCGCAGCACAGCCCGCAGGCCAGAGCACCCCATTTCGTCTTGTTGATTGCCATCGCTTCTCCTGACTTTCGGAAACGATGACATCATGCAAGATCACGACCGTAAAAATGACGCGGGAATGTCCCGTTTCGTTCCTCGCGCCGACCGTCATGGAGTCGCATCCTCGACCGCACTGGCGTCCCAAGGGCGAAGGGAAATGCCAGGGTAAACAAGAAAGCCCCAGGCAACCTGGGGCTTTCTGCTTCAATTCATGGTGGTCGCGGAGGGATTTGAACCCCCGACCTTGTGCTTGTAAGGCACCTGCGCTCCCGCTGCGCCACGCGACCGAACATATTACGCGCCTAAATGCGCGAGTCCGTATTGTGCCACAAGTTCCCCGCCGGAGCAAATGGAAAGCAGGGCGCCGAGACGATAGCGCATCCCACGTACCTCGCGGCACAGCGCCCACGGCGCAGCGTGCGGCGCGATCCCGGCACGGCGCCCACGGCGCTACCTCGGCACAGCGGCCGCGGCATTGCCGCCGGCGTCGTCGCTGGTCGCGCGCATCCGGCCCGCCACGAGCGCCGTAACGAAGATGGCCGCCGCGAACAGCAAGAGCACGTCGACCGCAAGCGCGACGCCTTCCGCCGCCGACCCCGTCGCATCGCCCACCGCCGCGCGCAGGCCCTCGCCGAGCCAGTACACCGGCGTGAAGGTGGCCACGACGCGCACCGCCTCGGGCATAAGATCCAGGCTGATCCACGTACCGCCTAGAAACGTCAGCACCATGCCGGTGATGTTGCCCACGGTGTTCGACACACTCTCGCCGCAGCCCAGCTGCCCCAGCAGAAACGCGATGGCCAGCGGGATGAGCACGAACACGAGCTCCACCGCCAGCACGCAGGCAAGATCGGCCGGTGCGAGGGTGAATGCGGAATAGCCGAATGCGACAAGGCCGATGCCCATGATAACGGCCCACACGAGAAGCGCCACGACGAGCCCCGCCGCCGCCTTCTGCAGCCCCAGACCCAAGCCCGAGGTGGAGGAGACGGCAACGCGCCGCCGCACGTCGGTGCGGTTGAAGGCCCCCATGAGAATGCCCACCGACACCACCACGGCCACCGTGAGCGGGTAGGCGCTCCACATAAGATAGAATACGAAGGCCTCGCTCCCCACCGCCACGCCCGGGACGGAAACCTCCTCGATGCGCGGCTCCTTCTGCGCGGAGGCCTCGGCCTGGGCCACCAGCACCTCCGGCGAGGAGTCCGGCTCGAGCACCGCCGCGGCCCGCACCAGCCCCAGATACTGGTTCACCTGGGTATCAACCAGCGTGGCCGCCATCGATTGGAAGCTGAACACCGTCTCAAGGCGCGGGCCGTCGCCGCCGTCGCGGGCCGCCGCCAGATAGCCCTCCTCGAACCCGGCGGGCACGATGAGCAGATAGTCCACCAAGCCCGTGGCCACGGCATCCTGGCAGGCCCGCGCCTCATCGGCCACCTCGACCGACGTTCCCCGCTCTTCGAGAAACGCCGCCACCGAGCGCGATAAGTCGCTTTGATCCCGATCGATCACCGCGAAGGGCACCTCGGCCGACTCGTAGCCCGCACTTGTCGCCGGCGGGTACACGCCGCTGGTGATAAACAGGCCCATGAGGCTCAAAAAGCCCACGTACACCAGCAGATAGATGGGATGCTTCGCCACCACTTCCAAGGCATATCTACAGGCTTGCATAGCGCTGCCTCCTCACGAACAGGGCCCCTACGGCGAACAGCGCGGCCGAGAACAGGCCGATGAGCGCCACGTTCCCCGCGAACACCTCCAGCCCGTCGTAGTAGTACAGGCTGTAGAACATGTCGCAGATGGCCTTCGCCGGGTTCAGCGAGGCCAGCACGGGGAATTCCCGCGAGACCATGTCGGCCAGCTCCATGCAGGGCTCGCCGTAGAGCCCCGTGAACAGCGAGAGCAGGCACACCACCCCGGTGAGAATGCCCGTCTTCGATCCCACATCCAACTTGGGGAGTGACCCGAGCGCCGTGCCCAGGGCGCAGGCGAGCAGCGATGCGGCGCCCAGTCCCGCCACGCACAGGCCCTCGCGGCCGGCGAAGTCGACCCCCACGACAAGACGCGTGTACAGAAACGCGATGAGCAGGCAGCAGAACGACAGCAGCCAGCAGGCCAGAAGCGTCGCCAGAAGCGTGCGCGTGCGCCCGATGGCCCCCAACGCCCGCCGCGCGCCCAACGGCGAGAGGTTCGGCTGGGTCCAGCAGACGGCCACCACGGCGATCTGGGCGCCGAACAGGGCCGCCATGGCGAACAGCGCGTAGTAGAAGCGCACCGACTCCTTGGGCGCGGCGTGGGTGAGCGAGACCTCCTCAGTCGCATCGACGCTCGAGAACAGCGCCTCCAGACGGCCCGGATCGGCGAAGGCCCCGGGGTTCTCGCGGGCGATGGATGTCATCAGGTCGGCGTCGCGCACGTAGGTGCCCACCACCGATTCCAGGATGCTGCGATCGATAGCATCCATATCTGTCGTCTGGCCGATCTGCAGCCCCGGCGCCAGGGACAGCACCGGCTCGCCGTCCTCGTCGACGGAGAACACCCCCATCACCTCGCCGTCGACGAGGGCCGATGCGGCCGCCTCCCCATCGGCGAAGCGGCACACGTCCAGCAACTGATCGTCGCCCCTTTCCCCCAGCGCCTCCGCCACCGCCGAAAACGGCGACGTGTCCCACGCCTCATCGGCCACCACGCCGGTGGGCACGGGGTCGAACTCCATGGCGCCGTCCAAGTTCGCGAACATGAACATGAAGATGGTCGCCATGAGGATGGGGAAGGCCAAAGACCAGATGAACAGGCTCTTCTCGCGAACGAGCGCCCGCAACGTGCTTGCGAACAACGTGCCCATAGCCCGCTCCTAATCCCTCAGCTCTTTACCGGTGATCTCGAGGAACACATCGTTTAAGGTGGGCGGCTCGGCATAGACGCGGCCCACGGCGCACCCCGCGTCCGCAAGCACGCCCAGCACGTCGCCCACGTTGTGGCCGCCCTGCTCGCACTGCACGACCAGCTCCGGCTCGGTGTAGGTCACGCGCCGCACATGGGGCAGCGAGGCCAGGCGCCCGCGCACGGCATCACCAAGCGCCGCCACCTCCACGATGATGCGCTCGCCGGCCCCCACTAGGGCCTTCAGCTCGACATTGGTGCCCACGGCCACCGACCGGCCGCGATCCATGATCATGATGCGCGAGCAGATCTCCTCCACCTCTTCCATATAGTGGCTCGTGTACACCACGGTGCAGCCCTGCGCGTTCATGCGGCGGATGCCCTCCAGAATGGCGTTGCGGCTCTGCGGATCCACCGCCACCGTCGGCTCGTCGAAGAAGGCGAGCCGGGGCCTGTGGGCGATGCCGCAGGCGATGTTGAGCCGCCGCAGAAGGCCGCCGGAGAGCTTGCGCGGGCGGAACTTCACGTAGTCCTCGAGGCCCACGAACGCGATGGCCTCGTCCACGAGCCGCGCCCGCTCGCGCCGATCGTCCACGTACAGGGCACAGAAGAAGTCGATGTTCTCCCGCACCGTGAGCTCTTCGAACAGCGCCACGTTCTGCGGCACCACGCCGATCTTGCGCTTCAGGTCGTAGCGCGTGGGCGTCATGGGCTCGCCGAACAGGCAGATGTCGCCCTTGTCGAAGGTGAGCAGCTGCAATATGCAATTGATGGCCGTCGTCTTGCCCGAACCGTTCGGGCCCAAAAGCCCGAAGATCTCGCCGGGCTCGATGCGCAAATCGAAGTGGTCGAGCGCCACCACGTCTCCGTAGCGCTTCACCAAGTTGCGCACCTCGACGATGGGCGCCGACATAGCGCCGGCCCGTGCGCTATCGTCTCTCGCGCAGTCGCCCTGCGCGCCATCCTGCGTGCCATCGATCCTCAGCGCGCCGGTCCGCGCGCTGCCGTTCGTAAGCTCGCCGTCCATGAGCGCTCCTTCCCCTATCGGTCATGGCCCCATTATTCCAAGAACCGCCGCGCCGCAGAAGTGCCAAATGTCACGAATGTCGACGTGCCCCTTGCTTCGCGAACGTGCGCCTTATAATGGCCCCATGGACAGAATTGTTGACGAGATCGTTCTCTTCGGGCTGGGGCTTCCCCTCCTTCTGCTCGCTCCCGCTGCCCCCGCAGCCGTAGCGGCGCCGCTTCTCACCCTCATCGCCACGGGCGCGCTCGAACTGCTCGATCGCGGCGAAGGCGGTGCGCAGCGCCAGGCCCCTGCCAGCGCCGCAAGCCCCGTCCGCGCCGCGCGCTTCATCCGCGTCGCACGTCCCGTCATCGCCGCCGCCTACCTCATCGCCGCACTTGCCGCGCCGGCCCTCGCCGCCTTCGTGCCGCTTCTGGCCTACGCCGCCGTGGCGCAGAACCTCGGCCCCCTGCGCTTTCTATGGCCCGCGGCCCTCCTGGGCGCCGCAGTGTCCGGAAGCGGCGCGCTGGCGGCAGCCGCCCTTCTGCTGGGAGCGCTCGCCTGCCTGGCCGCCCGGCGCACGACCAAAGTTCAAACCGAGCGCGCCTCGCTCCGCCAATGGCGCGACGCCGTGCAGGAAGACCGCCTCGCCCTGGCCGAGCGCACTCGCGACCTCGCCGAGCGGCAAGATTTGGAAGTGAGCTGCGCGGTGCTGGCCGAGCGAGCCCGCATCGCGCGGGAGATCCACGACAACGTCGGCCACCTGCTCACCCGCTCGGTGCTGCAAATGGAGGCGCTCGCCGTCACGCACGAGGACGATCCGGCGCTCGCCAAAGAGCTGGCGGCGGTCGGCGCCACCCTCCACGAGGCCCTCGGCACCGTGCGGGCCAGCGTGCACGACCTGCACGACGAGGCCTTCGATCCACAGACCACCTTGGCCGAGCTGATCGGGGAATTCCCGGGAATTGCCGGCACGCTCGCCTTCGAGGCCGAAAGCCTTCCGCGCCCTGTCGCCCTTGCCGTCGTGGCTATCGTGCGCGAGGCGCTCGCGAACGCCCGCACGCACGGGCGCGCCACGAGCGTCGCCGTCTCCCTCCTCGAGTTCCCCGGCTTCTATCAGCTCGCCATCGAGGACAACGGGCGCGCGGCGAACCTGGTTGGCGAGGGCGGCCTCGGTCTCGCCTCGATGGAAGAGCGCGCGACGGCCTTGGGCGGCACCTTCTCGTTCGAACCGTTGCCCCCACCGCGCACCGGCTCCCGCGTCTTCGCCACCTTCCCCAAAACCCAGGAGGTTCGCCCATGAGCGCCCCATCTCCCCTCTCCGTCGTCATCGTGGACGACGACGAGTTCGTGGCCCAATCGCTGCGCACGATACTGGAGGCGCGCGGTAGCGTGCGCGTGGCGGGCCTCGGCACGAAGGGGGCCGAGGCGGCGGCGCTTTTCAACGAGCACCACCCCGACATCATGCTCCTCGACATCCGCATGCCCGATCTGTCGGGTCTGGCCGCCGGCGAGGCCATCCTCGCCGCCCACCCGAAGGCGCGCATCGTTTTCCTCACCACCTTCGCCGACGACGACTACATCGTGCGCGCGCTGGCGATCGGGGCCCGCGGCTACCTCATCAAGCAGGAAGCTCGTGGTCTGGCCGAAGCGCTGCATTCCGTCATGGAAGGCCAAATTGTCCTGGGATCCGATGTCACCGACCGCGTGAGTGCGCTCATCGGGCAACGGCCAGCGAACGGCGCCGGAGCCGCCTTCGACGACTCTCTGTCGCACCCCGATAACAGCCAGGCCGCCCCCTCCTTCGCCGAGGGGCTCACACAGCGCGAGCGCGATATCGCCGAGCTCATCGCCGAGGGGCTCGACAACCGCGAGATCGCGCAGGCGCTGTACCTGTCCGAGGGCACCGTGCGCAACCACATCTCGGCCATCCTGCAGAAGTGCGGCCTGAGAAACCGTACCCAGATCGCCATCGCCTGGTGGCGGTAGGTCGCAGCGTCATCCGCTCCCCACCGCCCGCGACGTTCCCCGGCGCCCTCATCGTCCGCAAGACCGCATGGTGCGCCGCTGCAATTTCATGCAAGAAATCTACGGGCAAATGGCTATCATCTCTCCCTGTTATGGAAATGCCCCGCGCCCCACATACCCAACAGCCCCGCTCATCCCGACATCACGAGACCGTGCGCTGCGGCCGGCCTGGACAAGTACCGCGCCCTGCGGTCGTTCACCGCCGCTTTCGGCCTCACGCCCATGCGCTACCTTGCCTCGCTGCGGGTGGAAGCGGCCCGCGAGGCGCTCGCCGCCGGGGCCAGCTGCGCCGACGCCGCCTGGGCGGCAGGCTTCTCCGACCAGGCTCATCTGACCCGCGCCTTCAAGGAGCGTCTCGGCATGACGCCCGGCTTCTACCAGCGCGCCATCGCCGGAGCCGATCCTGCGGACGCGCTTGCTTCGTCGCCAGAGCAGGTGCGCCCATGAAAGCGCACGCGCTCGCCCTGTTCACCATCCTCGTTTGGAGCACCACCTTCGTCGCCGCCCTCGTGTGGTCGGTCTACTCCACCCTCGTCGATCGCATCGCCGACGCGGGCTACGAAACGCTGGCCGCCACCAAGCGCATCTTCGCGTGGGGCCTTTTGTTCATGATGCCGGCCGTTCCCTTTGCAGGGGCCTTCCCCGCACTGGGCCTGGTCGACCCCCTCGTCGTTGCGAACCTGCTCTTCTTGGGGCTCGGCGCCTCAGCTGCCTGCTTCGCCACCTGGAACTTCGCCGTGAAGCATCTCGGCGCCGTCGTCACGAGCACCTACATCTACCTGGTACCGGCGCTCACGGGCGCCGCCTCAGCCCTCGTGCTCGGCGAGCCGATGACGCCTCCCATCGTCGGCGGCGTCGCCCTCACCATCGCCGGCCTCATGCTTTCGAACCGCAAAGGCTCTCGCCGAGGGCAACGCCGCGGCCACGCCTCGCCCTCCTCTTCGTAGACGTAGTACAATGGCCGGAGCGTCAAGGGATCGCTGCTCGCACCAGCAGCATGGCCCTCACGCACCACCATCGCCATGTCGAAGAAAGGACCCCCGTGGCCGCTATTCCCGATCCCGTCCAAACCGCCTACGAGGCGGCCGCCGCCCAGCGCACCCTGTCGCTGCCGACCATTCCGGAAGAGCTGCGCGCCCTGGAGGCCGACGATCTGCGCGGCGGGGCAGAGGAACCGCTGGAGGCCATCGACGCGAGCGGCCTCATCATCGCCGACGAGAATTTCTCGGAGCTGCAGGCGGCCCACGCCCGGTTCGCGAATTGCTTCCTCTCCTGCTGCGACTTTTCCGGCTCGCTGTTTACCGATACGGTATTCGAGGGATGCGACTTCGCCAACAGCTACTTCGATAGCGCCGGATTCACCCGCTGCACCTTCAAGAACTGCAAGCTCACAGGCGCGTCGTTTATGGAAGCGAACCTGGAGCACGTGGCCCTTGAAGACTGCACGCTGGACTTCGGCGCCTTCAACCGTTGCCGTTTCTGGGCCGTATCGGCCACGCGCTGCGATTTCTCCGGTGCCGACATGGCCGAGATGGAGCTGCACTACGTGACGCTGGACGACGACCGCTTCATCGGCACGAGCTTCTTCCGCACGCCCCTGCTCGGGCTCGATTTCTCCACCTGTCAGCTGGAGGGCGTGGCGCTCTCCGACACCATGGCGGAAATCTACGGCACGAAGATGAACGTCTATCAGGCCGCAGCCTTAGCCCGCCGCCTCGGCGTCATCGTGGCGGAGTAGCCTAAGCCGCCATCCTGTCGTCGCGGCGCTTCGACACGAGCAATCTCGGGCGCGGCACGGCTCGACGGGAAACGACGACGGGAGCAGCCGGAGCTGCGGGAGCGCCCGTGCGTCCGTCGGCCCAGGTGGCGGCCACCACCGTGCCCACGATGACCGCGGCACCCAGAAGCCCCATCGCCGAAAGCGTCTCCCCCAGGAACAGGTAGGCGAACAGGGCCGTGAACACCGGCTCGCCCGTCAGCAGCAGCGACACCGTCGTGGAAGAGAGGCGGTCGAGCGCCAAGCTCTGCAGGAAGAACGCCAGGCAGGTGGAGAACAGCGCCAAGAACACGATGATGCCCCAGGCCACCGGCCGCACGGCGGCCACGTCCAGCATCGGCTCCCATGCCAGAGCGCACCCCAGGCACAGCGCGAAGGCCACGGCGATCTGCGTGCCGGCCACGGTCACAGCGTCAAGCTCGGCCAGCGCCTGCTTGCCGAACACGAGCGCGCCGGCCAGCGCCACCGACGACCCTAAAGCCAGAAGCTCGCCCGGCCCCACGGCGAGACTGCCGCCCTGGCTGCACAGAAGGTACAGGCCGCCGGCTACTCCCACCTGAAAGGGAATGATGGCGCGCGGGTAGCGGGAGCGCTCCACCACCGTCGAGAGCAGAGGCGCGAACACCACCGGCAGCGCCACGAGGAATCCCACGTTGGTGGCGGTGGTAAGGTCGAGCGCCACGTTGCAGCACAGATACGAAATGCCCATGCACAGCGCCTGGGGCAGCCACAACCGCACCTTCACGTTGCGAAGCCGCGCGACGATGCGGCGCCCGAAGAAGAGGGCGAACACCGCCGTGGCCAAGCCGAAGCGAGCGGCCAGGCACCACAGAGGCGTGATGGAGTCGTAGGCGAACTTCGTCACAGCGCTGCCCGATCCGAAAATGACCACTTCAATGAGCACGAAGACCACGAACGGCCAACGCGCCTGCTTCCAATGACTCATGGCTCCTCCTCTCAGCTTCGTCGCGGCCCGCATCCGGCACATGGCGGCGCGCAACCTCCTTCAAAGCGCAAAAATCCAAGCCCCACCTGGGGCGTTCTTTCTCTGAATTTGGAACGATGGCTATACTAAGCTCCGGGCAGAAAAAAGTAAAACGAGACTTCTTGTAAAACATTTTAAGAAAGTCTTATAATTGTGCAGACGCACAACACAGAGCAGGCTTATCCGCACCCCAGGAGGCGCCTTATGGCCAACCAGAAATACGACGCGTTCCTCACAGTGGCGCGCCTCGGCAGCTTCAAGGCCGCCGCCGAGGAACTGGGCTACACTCAGGCCGGCATCAGCTACCTGGTGAACGCCTTGGAAAAGGAGCTGGGACTGACGCTCTTTTTGCGCGAATACGGCGGCGTGCATCTTACTACCGAGGGCCGCGAAGTGCTCGGTCTTGTGCAGGCGATCAACGCCGACGAGCACGCCCTGGCCGCCCGCGTGCGCGAGCTCGCCGATCGGGAGGGCGGCCTTGTGCGCGTGGGAGCCTTCACGAGCGTCGCTATCGAGTGGTTTCCCTCCATAGCGCGGGCCTTCCTCGACCAGTATCCGAAAATCGACCTGAAGCTTCTGTGCATCGACGACGAGGAGGAGCTCGTGAACGCCGTGTGGGAGGGCCGCGCCGACTGCGCCTTCTCCATCGCGCCCGAGCGGCGCAACCTGGAGGCGGTGCCGCTGCATACCGACCCGCTCCTCGTGGTGCTGCCGCCGGACCATCCCCTCGCGGGCGCCCCCTTCTTCCCCACCGAAGCCTTAGCCCGCGAGCCCTACGTGCAGCTGCAGGGTAACGCGCGCCCCTCCGAGATGGAGGCGCTGTTCGAGGCCAACGGCGTCACCCCCAACGTGCGCTTCACGGTGGACTCCGACTACGCCGTCATGTCCATGGTCAGCGCCGGCCTGGGCTTCTCCGTGCTGCCGAGCCTCATTCTGTCGCGCCCTCTGTTCCCGCTCGCCGTCCTGCCTGCCGAGCGCGAGTGCTCCCGCAGCATCTCGCTCGCCGTGCGCTCGCGCGACACCGCCTCGGCCGCCACCCGCGCCTTCGCCGAAGTCACCCGAGAATGGGTCGCCGAGCGCTACGGGACGTAAACCGACAACACTTCAACTTATACATCAACAATCGAAGGGGGCCGCCGCAGCGACCCCCTTCGCAAGGGGAGGCAACAAATTGCAGATTTAGGCCCAGGCCTCTTCGCCCGCAACTTTCCTACCCGCTATACGCCCAAAGGTATAGCAACTGGCCACAGACGCACCACTGCCGCAATAGCCAGTTCCGAGAATATCGCTCGCGTTACGGCCCGCAGAATACAACCCAGAAATGGGGGAATCGTCCATCGCTGAAAGCACTTGCGCATCAGTGTTGATCTTGAGACCGCCATAAGTAAAGAGACCATTAAGCGTCGTGGCAGCTACCGCATAGAAAGGTGGCTGAGAAATTGGTCTCGTATACGCTGGCCTTTTCATCCACAGGGGGTCTTCTCCCTTTTGAGCATACTCATTATAATATGCAATGGTATTCTCGAGAGTTCCTGCCGGCATTTGGAGAGCCTCGGCCAAAGCACCGATGGTTTCGGCCTGAGCCACGATAACATCGGCGCCCACCTCGGAAATCTCTTCCATTTGATCATAAGTTTGCTGATCGAAAACCATGTAGCACGTCTCATAATCACGGAAATAGTAAGGATTACGAGCAACTTGCGCATAGTAAGAGCCCGCGTAATGGTCTTCGGCGATAAACCGTACGCCGCGCTTATTCACAAGCGCGCTAAAGAGGAGAGGACCGCCAACTACGCTATCGCGCGCTATCCAAGCACCGTGGGAAAGCTGGCCGTAAGCAAAGTTCATATGACGCGTGTCGGCGCCAGCCCCTTGACCCATGCGGATGCCATCACCGGTATCCCCCTCAGTGCCTATGATGAAGCTTCCGGCAGCATACGGGACATACTGATCAACCATGGCGTCATTGCAAGCGAATCCACCCGTACAAAGAACGACGCCCTTGTTGGCCTTAATGTTGTAGGGTTTTCCATCCTTCTTAGCCTGCACTCCGACCACACGACCTGTTTCAGGATGCAGGATAAGACGTTCGGCAGGTGTCTTATAGAGAATCTCGGGCGACAAATCTTCCACAGCCTTCTGAAGGGGGGCAAAGAAGCCCGAGCCGTTTTTTGCCCCGGTGAGCGTACCTTCCAAATTATCGGTCAAGCCTTCGACCCAGTGACTGTGGGGCACCGCCTCGCAGTACCCGACGTAATCCAGATTGAACTCATCGCCCGTGCATGATAATCCAGCGTCGTAATTCTCCTCCTCGGGCCAGGGAGGGTTGTATCCCGGCTTAAATACGACGCCAAGCGTGTCCACAAGCCAATGGTACAAATCCAAAGACTCGTCAGCCATAACACGACAATGGTCTTCGCTCACGCCAGGTCCCGTTGCCGCAACAAGATATTGATAGTAGTTATCCGTTGTCTCGTTGAACCCAGCCGCTACTTGAGTGGGAGTTCCCCCGCCCATGTAAATTAGACCTCCGCAGATGTTGGTAGATCCACCAGCTTTACCTTGCTTCTCCAAGATAGTTACCGTAGCGCCTGCATTTAGCGCCTCCCAAGCCGCCGCTGCGCCCGCGCCGCCAAAACCAGCAATTACCACATCCGACTCCGCGTCCCACGTCTCCGGAAGCCCAACAGGACTCAAAGGCGCGGCATCGCTTCCAGACTGCTGGGGACTGCAGCCACCGAGCACCCCTCCAACGAGCGCTGCTCCGCCGACCGCGACGCCTCCTTTCAGGAAAGAGCGGCGACTAACGAGTCCGCCCTCCTTGCCATTGTGACAAATCGCCATAGCATCTCCCTTCCTTAGCTGTACCTTAGCTGTATCGCGCCGGCGTCATGCCGACGCTGGCAAAATAATATGAAGAGAGCCATGCGCCGTGATCATATCGAACTCTCTGTTTATCCCAAAACGCCCCCGAGAAAAACGTATGGGTGTAGGGAGAAAGCAAGAAAGATATAATGGCAGAATGAGCATGACAGCAGACAATACTACCCGTCCTCGGAAAAAGGGGCCCATCGCTATAGAGGGCGCTCGGATCGTGGGATTTGCGCTCCTCTTGGCATGGTTCAGCGCAAGCGGTTTTTTGGTCTCCTCCGCCACTGCAAACAGTGCGGACTTTCTTACCTTGGTAGCTTTCACCGCGCTGCTATTCATCGCAGCTTTCGTCGGTCGATCTCGCGACATCAGGCGACAGGCGACAATACTCTGTCCAGTTTTCAGCGCAGTAGCTGCAGTTGGAACTATTGTTCCTTCCTTCACTGCCGACAGCCCCATCATTAGTATAATCTGCTCCTTGCTCACCGCGCCCGGTCTTGCTTTTCTTGTTCTCGGTTGGGGTTCTCTCTTTAGCAAGCGAAGTATGCCTACGGTCATTCTGGAAACCATTGCAGCACAACTCCTCATGTCAGCCATTCATCTGACAGGATGCCTTCAGCCGCCGCATCTCGAAGCCGTTCTGCGCGGGATCTACCTTATCGGATCGGCTTTCATGTTCGCGATCGCAGCGAAAGCCACTCAACCAACCAAACTCTCCCATCTCCTGAGCGGACAGCACGACCACAGTCAATCGGCAACAAAATGGCAGCCGTTTGTTCGGTTCATTATCGCCATCAACCTTTGGGGCGCCGCAATCAATCTGCTCTACAACATTTATCGCTATTGCGCACCTCTCGACTTTGAAGATCTATCGGCCCCAGCCGCCTTAATCGAGATAGCATTGTTAGGACTTCTTCTCGTTGTAGCTAGTAGGCAAAGGGTGAAGGACACCCAGCTCTACACAATCATATTCGCCACCGTACTGCTCGCCTTTCTTTTGGTTCCAATTCTTGGCATACAAAATACGGCACCGTTCTATGCCCTGTTTCTTGGCTTCGCGGCATTGTCGGTACTCACCTGGACTCTTTCTGCTCAGATCTGCCAGGCCTATCAGCTCAGCTCAAATATGGTGTATGGTTGCGCAATAGGCTCGTTCCTCGGATTGCAAATTGTTATAGCCCGCGCCATTGCTCGAGATGCGTTCAGCGGAATCACCTCGTCCCCCATAGAGCTCAACACCCTCTGCCTGATCGGGGCATTCGCCTCCTTCGCTGCCTACCAACTCGTATTCAACCACCGCTCGGCCATATGGTCAGAGCCAAGTGAGACCATGCAGGAAGCCGCAACAGATCATTCAGCTGAAGGGGATGCTTGCGCAAACGCCGAAGCCGTAGCGGACCCGTTCGAACGGTGGGATGACTTTGCGGCCCTCTATCACCTTACGCCTCGCGAAAGCGAGGTGCTTCTCCTCTTCGCGCGAGGTAGGAGCTATGAGCGCATCCAAGAGACGCTTGTCATTGCACGAGGAACGGTCAACTACCATATGTCCAATGCTTATAGAAAAATCGGTATCTCGAGCCGGCAAGATCTGCTCGACCGCCTCGACGAAGCCGCCTGCTCGAACGAGAGAAAATGAAGCCATTACTTCACCGGTCTCTATGCAATATTGACCCTCAAGAGATCGCGCCCCCGACACCCAGCTTCGCCCATCTCCACCAACAACGTCCGGAGCATGCGGATCGGTGGCGTCTTTTGCTCGCGCCGCGGGCAATCAGCTCGTGAAACAGCCGCTACAGGATCGCCGTTAAGAGAGGGACCCGGCTCTAGGCCCTCGTCAGTTATAACTCCCTGCTCTCATGCGATAGCAAGGAGTTCCGCAAAACAGGAAAACGCAGAAAGCCCCCGGTGGGGGCGATTCGCGTTTGCAAGGGGTTTGGGGATGCGAACCGCGCCCATCGGGGGCTTTCGATATCGGGGCGAAGTAGGAGACCTGCGACCGCTCTTCCGTAGGGGCCGACCTTGGTCGGCCCTCCTCGACAAAGACAATCTTTCTCAGTCGGGAGGGGCGACCGAGGTCGCCCCCTACGGGGGAGGACCAGCATAAGTTTCCCAGTCGGGAGGGGCGACCGAGGTCGCCCCCTACGGGTGCCGACCGGGAGACCGGCCTCCCCCGTGCTCTAGAAGAACGGGTAGATGGACACGCCGGTCATGTAGAACACCGCGCGCAGGGCAAGCGCGCTCACGAGCACGCAGGCCGCGCCCACGGCGCCCCACACCTTCCAGTCGCCCTTGGCGCGCCCGGCCAGCGCGGAGCCCAAGCCGGCAACAGCGGCCACGATGGCCACGACCGCCCAGGCCAGCGATGCGCCGGAGAAGGGCGCCGTCGAGCCGTCGGGGGTGATGTCCATGGTCGGGCTCGTCGGGTCGAACCAGAACTCCACCGCCGTGTAGGAGCCGGCCGTGGCCTGCATGGCGATGAGGTAGGCCACCACGAGCACCACGTTCACGGCCTGACCGATGAGGTTCGCCTTCGCGTCGAGGTCGGACGACTCGTCGCGCACGGCGCAGATGAGCGCCATGGTGGCCGGGCCGAAGCCGCAGGCCGCACCGAGCAGTGAGGCGATCTGCAGAAGCGAGTTCCAGGCGGGCAGCGAGGCCATCATGTAGGAGTGGCCCATGACGATGACGAGAATCGCCGCCACGACGATGCCCACGATGGACAGCCACGTCGGCACCTTGGCCTCATCGCCGCCCCGGCGCAGGTACACGAAGTACACCACCATCACCACGGCGAGCACCACGATGGCGATGAGCTCCTGGGTGATGCCGCTGGTCATGTGGCCGAAGCCGTTGAAGATGCGCTCCCAGTGCTCCAGGTGGAAGAACACGGCGATACCGCCGACGACCAGAAGCACGGCCGAGGTGATGAGCGCCGGCATCTGGGCGCGGGCGCCCTTTCCGCGAAGCGCCCAGACGCACTGAGCCGCGAACAGGCCGGCCGCCCAGGCCAAGAGCGTGGTGAACAAGATAAGGGGCCATTGCAGTTCCATTATTCCCCACCCTTCCAGTCGCGGTCGCGCAGGATGTAGGCGAAGTGCGGCCCGTTGCCCACATCGGGCAGGTGGTGCACGTCGGCCTCGGTGTACTCCTTGGCCATATCGCCCAGCTTCACGCGGTTGCCGGTGTACAAATTGTCATAGGAGCGATCGACGTCGTAGCCGATCTCCGGCGCCTCGAAGGAATCGATACCCTCGTCCAAATCGCCGAAGAAGCGGGCGCGGCCACCGCACTGGATAACGCACTGGGGCAGACCGCCCTGGGCGGTGATCTGCTCGCAGAGCGTGCACTTCTCCACGACGCGCTCCTCCTCATTCAAGTAGCGCACGCCGTAGGGGCAGGCCATGGCGCAGAACTGGCAGCCGATGCACTTCGACTTGTCGATCTGCACGGTGCCGTCCTCCAGCTTATGGGAGGCGCCCGTCGGGCACACCTTCACGCACTCGGGGTTCTCGCAGTGCTGGCACTGCACGGGCAGGTAGTACATCTCCACGTCGTGGGCGCTCGTGGCACCGGCCTTAAGACTCGGGCCGATGCGGAGCACCTTGTTCCAGTACGAGCCGATCGGCACGTTGTTCACGGCCTTGCACGCGACCATGCACGCCAGACAGCCCACGCAGCGGTTCAGGTCGGTGACGATTGCTTTGTTCGCCATGGCTTAGGCCTCCTCTCGGATATCGTAGTTGGGCAGCCATTCCTTCAGGCGCGGGTCGGAGGCATCGCAGATGATCTGGGTGCCGTCCTCCGGCGCGCAGGGGATGACCTTGCCGTCGGGGCAGTTCTCGGGCGTGGCCTTGTAAATCTTCACCGGCACGCCGCGCATGTGGTGCGAGCTGATGAACTTGTCCTGGCCCTCCGGATCCCAAATGCACTCGATGTTGGAGAGCAGGCAGCCGTGGGTCGGCGCCGGCAACTCCGGGAACCACCAGGCATGCTCGGCGTTGGCCCAGCCGGGGGCGATGCCGTGGTACAGATCGACGCACTGGCGCACCTTGCCCCACGCGGTCTCGATCCAAGCCCAGTCGCCCTGCTTGAGGCCGAGCTTCTCGGCGTCGGCGGGGTTCAGCTCCAGACGCGGCGCCGGCCACAGCTCGCGGCACCAGGGCAGCTGGCGATGCTCACTATGGAAGTACACCGGAATGCGACGACCGGTGGTGAGGATGATCGGGTACTCCTCAAGATCGATCTGACCACCCTGGGCAGAGGACGCGGGCGGCTCGTAGTTCGGCATGATCTCTTTCATCACATCGAACTTGCCCGGCTCGAACTGGTTGGCCATATCGAGGCAGAACGTCTCGAACTCCATGGACCAGAAGCTCACCAGGCCCGTCGGCGTGGGGCAGCCGAAGTTGTTCACTGGCTGGCCGGTCTCGGGATCGGTCGACCAGGGAGCAGCCGTGCAGGCGTCCTTGCCCATGCGCATCCAACCGGTCTCGAAGCGGCGGTAGGTTCCCCAGCGGTTAGGCTCGATCACCTTGGCGTTGATCCAGCCGTTCTCCTGGAAGTCGTCGCGGAAGTCCTCCCAATGCTCCCACTTGCAGCCCGGGTAACGGTCGCCGAAACCGGACACCTCGTTGTGGGCCTGGAACCAATCCTCCAGACGGTCGTCGTGATGGTAGGCACCGGGCGCGTCGCCGGCAATATTGGTCCACGTGCCGTTGGGGTTGCCCTGCTTCTCGATGGCCTCGAAGATGAGGCGGTTGATGTCGTAGTCGAACTTCGTGTCGGCCGGCGGCTCGATGCAGCGCTGCGTGAGCCCGATGCCGCCCGAAGCGCCCTGGGACACGCGGATGTTGTTGATCTCGGTCCAGTGCTGGCACGGCAGGATGATGTCGGCCATCTCGGTGCCGGGGTGATGGAACATGTTGATGTCCACCCAGAAGTCCAGCTTCGAGAGCGCCTCCCAGGCAAGCGTCGCGTTCGACATGTTCATGAACGAACCGGACTCGTTGATGCCGCCCTTCAGCGGGTACTCGCCCTCGCCCAGGCACGCCTTCCAAATGCAGGTGGCGTCGGCCCACTCGTTGTAGTACGGCAGAATGGGGAACTTCTCGGCGCCGATCATGTTGCCCAGCACCTCGCGGCGATCCGGGATGTTCATTGGATCGACCTGCTTGTCGGCCAGATACATCGGCGGGCACATGGGCTCGCCGGTGAGCGCCTCCATGCCCTTCAGCGTCCACTTCACCTCCTGGGGCATGTTGGTGCCGGGAGCGGCCGTGGCCTGCTCGTCGACCGGCGTGCGGGAAAGGCCGCGGTTGCCGGCCGGGCCGTCGAAGTTGCCCGAGGAGTAGATGAGGTTGAGCACCGCGCGAACCGTCTGCGCGCAGTTGCCGATCTGGTCGGGCGCCAGGTTCAGATGAATGCCGCCGTTGCCGTAAGTCTGGCCCTCGGGACGCGTGGCCCACACCGTGCAGGACTCCTCGATGAGCTGCGGGTCGAGACCAGTGATCTCGCTGGCCCACTCCGGCGTGCAATCGGCCACCGACTTGGCGAGGTAGCTCCACACCGGGCGCGCGATGTGCTTCGTGCCGTCGGCCAGCGTCACCTCGTGCTCGCCTTCCAGATCGAAGTCGATGCCGGCCTCCTCCAACTCCCAGTAGGAAATCGGCGGCAGATAGCCTTCCTGCGAGGTGCCCGCGTACACCACTTCCATCTGGTCGCGGGTGGGGGCCACGTGGTTGCAGCCCTGCCACTGGGTGGTATCGGTATCCCAGTACACCAGGCCGCCCTTACCGTCGTTGGCCTTCTTGTTCCAGGCCATGAACTTGTGGGGGCTGCCGCCCTCTACCAGATCCATCTCCTTCAGAAGACGCGTCTTCAGCTTCGTGCCGATAAGATCCTGCAAGGCCGGAACCTGAATCGGCGAGGAGAGATCGAGGTAGCGGCCGCCCGTGGGCTCCATGTCCTCCACCACGAGCAAGGACGCATCGGTCCAGCGCTTCACGAACTCCCAGTCGATGAGGTCCTTCTCAATGAGAATGTGCTGCCAGGCCAGCGCCAGCGCGCCGTCGGTGCCCGGCTCCAGGTTCAACCAGTAATCGGCCTCCTTGCCCGAGCCGGACAGGCGCGGGTCGATGCAGATGTGCGTCTCGGCGGCGCTCATGCGGTCCACCAGGTTGCGGCAGCTGTCGTCGTAGTTCGAGTTCTCCGGCGCGGTGCCCCACTGCACGTACACGCGCGGCCCGTCGCGCAGCGCCATCCACGGGGCGCCGTCGACCGAGCTGATCCAGCCCATGAGGCGACGCGGGCCTTTGCAAATCTCGGACGCCACATGGGCGTTGGGGGTGTCGAACAGCCACTTGTAGAACGCGTAGGGGCCGTAAACCCACTGACGGGATGTGCCGCACATGTTGAAGATGGACTGACCGCCGTACTGATCCATGATCTCCTGGAACTTCGAGCCGATGGTTTCCATGGCCTCATCCCAGGTGATGCGCTGCCAGCCCGGCTCCTCGCCCTTGGGGTTGGTGCGCTTCATGGGATGGTAGATGCGGTCGGGGTGGTAGGCCGCCTGCAGCGACGACTGCGACTTGCCGCAGCAGTTGCCCGACGACTGGAACGACGACTGGTCGCCCTCCACCTTGACGGCGCGCCCGTTCTCCACCGTGACCCACACGCCGCACTCCATCTTGCCGCAGCCGCGGCAGCACGTGCGCACGCGCTTGATCTCGCTGCCGCGGCTGGGCGCCTCGGCGTCCTCGGCGAGTGCGGCGCCCGGCACCGCGCATCCGATGACCGCCGTGGCAGCCGTGGCCGCGGACAGCTTGGCGAAGGTACGGCGGCTCAAGTTGAGCTTACCCATCTCTCCTCCTTTTTCTCTCATCCTTTCGGGCGCCCCGGACGGGTCGCCCACGTTGTCATCATGGCAAAATCAGGCCCCCGCCGCATCATATGTTTGCCATGATTTTTGAGTTTTCCCAGATGAAAGCTTTGTTAGTCCCCTGAAAAGGTCGGGGGCAAGCACGGGGTTTCGCCGTATAATTTTTGCCAAGGAAAAGGGGAGTTTTCCTTCAGGAATTCCAGGGAAAGGGCTCTCGGCGCGCACATGCGGCGACCGCCCTGCCATTCTTTCTATCGAGGGGGTCGCGTGAGTTTTCGTTCCATCTCAGAGAACCTGAACGCCTACCGCGAAGAAGCCGGCAGCCATCCGGTGGCCCTCGATCGCGTGCTCGGCTTTACCTTTATTCGCGCGTGGGTATACCTCATGTTCGTGGGCGCGGCCGCCAGTTCCATGACATGGAGCGGCGAGCAGATCCCGCCTTTGTTCTACGTCGTCTCCACGGCCAGCCTCTGCGCCGTGCTCTTCGGGAGCGCGCTAGCCGGCGAGCGCTTCGTGCGGTTCATGACCCATCCGGCCGCGCGCTTCGCGGCACCCGCGCTCACCACCGGTGGAACCCTGCTTCTCGCCTCGTCGGCGGCGGGCACCGGAGCGGCCCTCTCCTTCGGCATCCTGGGCGCCATCACAACTGGCATCGGCTCGGGGCTGATCGATCTGGGCTACGGCGAGTTGTACCGCAACGAGCCGCCCGCCCGCGCCACGTTCGAGGTGCCCCTGGCCTTCTTTCTGGCCGCCGTGGCGTTTTCCCTCGTCATCATGCTGCCGTCAGTTGTCGGCTGCCTCGTCTGCTCGCTTCTTCCCGCCATTTCCGGCTGGATCCTGTTCGTCGAGCAGCATGCCTGGTCGCGCAAGCACCAGGCCAGCGTCCTGCCCATCGATTTCGACCTGAAGTCCTTCGCCTGGCGCATCGGCGTGTGCGCGTGTTTGGTGGGCGTGGCCGACGGCATGGTGCGGGCGGCGTTCCTCTCGTCGAACAACCTGAGCATCCACGTGTTTTTGCAGTGGCCCCTGGCCGGCGCCGGGCTGCTCACCATGGTCATCGTGTACGGCGCCGCCCTGCTCTCCTCCGAGCAGAGCACGCGCACCATCTACAAAGCGGCCATCTGCGTCATGGCCTTCTTCTTCATGCTCCTGCCCGTATTCACCAGCGCGCAAGACGTGGAAAGCGTGCTGGCCCTGGCAGGCTACGGCACCTTCAACGTGCTCATCTGGATGCTTCTGGCGGAGATCTCGTCGAACTACCGACTCTCTTCCACCGAGGTGTTCGGCATCGGGTGGGGCATGGTCACGCTCGGCGTGCTGCTCGGCTCCATTGCCGGCAACATCGTGGATCAGTTCGCTCCCTTCACGCCTCAATTCTTAAGCCTCATCGCGCTCATCGCCACCATGGCGGTGCTGCTGTCGTTCCTGTTCGTGTTCCGCGAAAGCGACCTCATCGCGCTGACCGAGGAGCCGGAAAGCGAGGCCGAGAACGCCGAAGATCGCGCGCTCGGCAGCTCCAGCGACGCACCTCCCACAGCTAGCGACAGCCCCCGCCCGCGCTTCCAGGACCGTTGCCTGGAAGTGGCCGCCGCCTTCGAGCTGTCGCCCAAGGAGACCGAGGTGATGATCCTCTTCGCCAAGGGCCGCTCGGCCGCCCGCATTCAAGAGGAGCTGTTCATCTCGAAGGGGACCGTGAGCACCCATTTGCGCCACATCTACCAGAAGATGGACGTCCATTCCAAACAGGAAATGCTCGACGTCATCGAAGGCGTCACGAGGGAGTAGGGCCTTCCCCTTTTCTATGCCTTCAGTATAATAGCGGGCGGAAAGGAGAGGACTATGAGTCTACGAGGGCGCACTGCGCTCATTATCGCGGGTGCGGGAATGAATCTGAGCACCTACGGTATCGGCGTGTGGGGCGACAGCGTGCTGCTCTCGAGCGGTTCCTTCGTGGGACCGGCCCTCGCCGCGCTGTCGGACACCTATCTGCTCTTCTCGGCCCTGGGCCTGTTCGGCGCCCTTATCGCCCGGGTGATTATTGCCGTCGCGTCGGGAGCGAGCAACCATCGCTACCTCGCCTGCGGGCTTGGACCCATGGCGATGGCAGCCGCACTATTCATATCCGGTGTTTGGAACACCTCAGGGCTTCTGGTGGCCCTAGCGGCTTTCTGCGTCGGCTGGAGCTTCGCCTGCCAGAGCCTGTTCTGGGTGACATCAATTTCTTTCGAGCCCAAGCAGATGCGCACGATCTTCCCTTTGGAACTAGCCTGCGCAGCCGCGTTCAACGGACTGTTCGTCATCGGCTTCATGGACAACCAGGGGCTGTTCCTCGGGTTGTGCATCGCCCTTTCCGCCGCCGCCAGCGTAGCCCTGGTGCGCCTTGATCAAAAATGTGAGCAGCCGAAAATGGTGCCCGTAGCAGGATTCTTCGAGAGCCGCTATGTGCCTGCTTTTCGCACCTTTGCTGAGGTGCTGTTCTGCGTGGTGGCCCTTCAGACCATAGCCCCCACTCTGAACTACATGGGGTTTTTGGGAGATCTTTCCCCGATCGAACAGCAGCTGGTCGTAGCAGGAGCCAAGCTCGCCGCCGCCGTGGCCCTCGTAGCCATCCTGCGCTTCTCGAAGGCGCCGCTGCTCTCCGTCCAGGTGTTCAAGGTGGTCACGCCCGTGCTCATCCTGTTACTGTTCGCCGTGCCCTTTGCGCCGGCGCCCTACCTGCTCGGACTGTTGGCAGCGGGTTCTTGCTTGCATTTCGTTGTAATGAACTCGCTGTTCTGCATTGACGCCATCGCTATCGCGCAACGGCACCGTCTTGTGTTCGAGGCGTTCTACGGCGCCGGCTACCTCTTACTCATGGGCTTTTGCTCGGTGCTGGAGAAAGTCATGCCCCAGCTTCTGGCCGCCGGCTCCTCCGCCGAGCTGCTGCTGGTGTTCGGGGTGTTCTTCTCCGTGTACGTGCTCAGCATGGTGCTTGTGTTGGTGCGCAGACGCCGCCGTGATGAGGATGGCGGCGCACTGCCGTCCGACCGTTTTGTACCAGATGCAGACACGCGGAGAGATGCTTCAGCGACGCTCTCGGAAGCAGAGCCTTCCTCGGGCATCGCCACCACCGAAGATGCTCCCGCCCCTCTACCTATTGCCGAACGCGTAGGCATCGTACAACGGAAATTCGGTCTGTCCGACAGGGAGGCCGAAATCGTGCTGCTCATAACACGAGGACGCAACGTGCCAGCCATTGCCGAGGAACTCGTTATATCCCAAAATACCGTGCGCACCCACATAAAGCGCATCTATAGAGCTTGCGGCGCCCACGCTCGCCAAGAGCTTATCGAGCTCTGCGAGACTGCGGAGACCGAAGAGAACTCCCTCTCCCAGGATTAGACTGGATCAGATCGTATCACCAGGTAAATCACCCATTCATCCCGTGAATCACCCATTTTGAGACACCTATCGATCCTCTTTTTGCCCTATCGTCTTCCCGTCGCAAAAAGCGATGGAAGACGAAAAGGAGGGTCTTATGTCGAAGATTACCGAAGGCGGCCTGTCGCGCCGCCAGTTCCTGACCGGCTCGGCGCTCACCGCCGGAGCCGTAGCCTCGCTCGGCTTGGCCGGATGTGCCCCAAAAGCGCCGACGGAGGCACCCGCGACCAGCGAGAGCGATCTAGCAGCCACCGGCGCCGACGGCACTACCGTACGCGCCCATGCAGCCCAGTTGAATCCTCAGTCTGATCCGAAACCGGTATCGAACACCACCTGCCCCTCACTGTTTACCGAGTGGAAGATGGGCTCGCTCACCTTGCCCAACCGCGTGGTGAAATCGGCTGCCGGCTATATCGGCGTCACCTCGCAGGGCATCACTGGCGACTTGCACATGCAGCACTACGGGAAGTTGGCCGCCGGCGGCGCGTCAGTGGTCTACTGCGACGACTTCGCCGAGCTGTACGATCACTTCCGCGCTATTCCCGACGTGGGCAAGTTCACCGACTGGACCGACGAGGATCTGACGGCCTTCGCCAACAACATCAAGGAAAACGGCGCGAAGGCAGGCTACCAGCTAGCCACGATGGGCCTCGTGTTCAGCGGCTTCGAGCCCGATCCGACGGCCATCTTCCAATCCTCCGACTGCATGGATATGACCGCCGAGGAGATCAGCAACCTCATTGCCGACACCATTAAGGCGGCAGCCACCCTGAAGCGCTGCGGCTTCGACTGCGTAGAGATCAACGCAGCCGGCGAGAATATCGGCCAGACGTTCATGTCCCGCAATCGCAACAAGCGCGAGGACGATTACGGCCCCCAGACCTTCGAAAGCCGCACGCGCTTCGTCTGCGAGATCGTGCGCGGCATCAAAGCCGAGTGCGGCGAGGACTTCCCCGTGCAAGTGCTCATCAACGGTGTCGAGGAGAACGACAAGGCCATCGGCGACAACGCCTTTTTCACTACCGTTGAAGAGAACAAAGAGATGTGCAAGCTCATCGAAGCCGCCGGTGCCGACTCGCTGCATATCCGCATCGGGCCCTGCGGCCAGCACGTGGCCGAGTTCGCCGGCGACTTGTACTTCTGCGGTACCGGCATCGAGGGAACGACCGGCTATGGTACCCAGTTCGATTTCACGCGCCATTGGCAGGGTATGCTAAAGGCCGATCAGTCGGGCCTCGGCATCATGGTGCCCGTGGCCGCTGAGATTAAGAAAGCCGTGAGCATTCCCGTGGGCGCTGTCACCTACATGGATCCAGCTCGCGATCCCGAGTTCTTCGAGAGCCTCATCGCCTCCGGCGAGCTAGACTTCATCCTGATGAACCGACCGCTGTCGGTGGACTACGATTACCTGCACAAGCTGGAAGAGGGCCGCATCGATGAGATCCGCCCCTGCACCCGGTGCATGCACTGCCATTGGGATGCAGCCGATGACGGCAACCTCACTTTCAGCTGCCGCACCAACGCCGCCCACCCCTTCCGCTTCGTGACCGGCCAGCTCACCGGCAGCTACGATCCCGAGCCAGCCGCCACGGCGAAGAACGTGGTAGTCGTGGGCGCCGGCCCTGCTGGCCTCGAGGCAGCGCGCGTAGCCGCCGAGCGCGGACACTCCGTGACCCTCTACGAGAAGAAGGGCTCCGTGGGTGGCCTTCTGGAATTCGCCAATAACGTGAAGGGCCCCCATGAGAACCTGTCGGTGCTGCGCAGCTACTTCGAGCGCCAAATGGAAGTACTCGGCGTAAACGTGATGCTGAATACCGAGGCCACTGCCGACATCATCGCCGAGGCCTCCCCCGATATCGTAATCGCGGCCACCGGTGGCGTGCGCGACACCTTGGGGCTGTCCGACACGGCCGGCACCAAGGTGGTGGGCATCGACGACTTCATGATGGCCGACATTGCCGAGGAGGTCGTCATCGTTGGCTCGAACGTGCAGGCCATCGACGCCGCCATGTACCTGCTCGCCCAGGGAAAGCACGTGCAAGTGGTCACGCCAAACGCGGCAAGCGCCATCGGAGCAGGTCACTCGTTCTGGGTGAAAACCTTCACCCAACCCAACATGAAGGCCTTGGGCGTACGCTTCTGGCCCGAGGCGACTGTGACCGCCGTGAACGACGGCTCCGTCACTGTGAAAACGGCCACGGGCATCGAGCAGGAAATTGCCTGCGGCACCGTAGTCGAAGCCCTGGACTGCCTGCCGAACGACAGCCTCAGCACGGGACTCTCCTGCGAGGTGGTCACCGTCGGCGACGCGGCGCGCCCCTTCAACATCGGCGAAGCCATCTGCTCCGGCAACGCCGCCGCCCGCGCGATCTAGATTCGACCCAAAAGCTCGGCCGCCTAGACGTCGCACTCAATCTCAGTCCTCCCCTTCAATCGGGGCAGCTCCCCCTCCGAGCTGCCCCGATTTTTATCGCCACCTGTAGCCCGGAGCCACTTTTTGGCACCGCCGCGCGGACTTCCCGACATTTTCCCGGGTCGGGCTGCGGATACTCTGGCAAAAAGCCGTGTCGGGCTGCGGATTCGGAGCAAAAACCCGCAGCCCGACACGGCTTTTTGCCAGGCAGACTGATGACGCAGGGGAATTTCCCCCTTGACGGATTCGATGGGCCTCGGCTACTATGCGCTGTGGGGATACCGCCCGAATTCTCGGACGGACAATGTTTGCAAAAGTCGAACCTCGGGGGCGAGGTTCATCTCTCGCTGCGTGCGAGAGGGAAGACTGCAAGCATTTGTTCAAAGGGCGGATGACATGAAAGACACTTCCTCGTTCCTCGATCTCGCATTAGACGATTCCATGGGTTTCGACCCCCTCGGCGCCTTCGACGACGATGTCGAAGAAGATGCTGAGGAGGTAACCGGGGGCTATCTGGGCACCCCCCACACCGACGTCCCGGCGCCCGTCGTGGATACGCGCCCGGCCCCCGAGCGCATCGCCGACCTGTTCAGCGCTATGGCGCCGCGCCGTCGCACGCTGCTCGGCATGATCACGTTCTGCGCCGCGCCGCAGACCACCGACGCCCTGGATGCCGAGGTGGATCGCCTGCAGACAGACAACTTCTCCGTGTACTCCCCCGCTTCGCTCGCGAACTTGCTCGAGCGCGCCGGGGCCCTCGCCCGCGTGACCGCCGACGGCGAGCCATACCCCGAGGGCGACCCGGAGCCGGTGCTCGTGGAAGTCGACGGCGTGTCCTACTACGAGGCCGGCGAGGCGCCGGAGGTCTGCTGGCTTGCCACTGAGGACGGCGCGGCGTACGCCGAGGCCGACAAGCCCCTCGACCGCCTGACCAACCTGCTTGCCGAGGACGCGAAGTACGCCACGATCTACGAGCGCATTCTCGGCCTTACCGCCCAGGATGCCGGCGCTTCGATGCCGACCATCAACGAGGCCGTGGACAACGACGAGCTGCTGAAGAGCCCCCGTCTGTACGCGCCCCACTTCATCGACAAGCTGGAGAAATGCGATGCCGTGGAATGGCGCGACAAGAGCTGGCGCATTACCGAAGTCGGCCGCGCGGGACAGCGCATCGTGGCCGACCTCGTAGCGGCCCAGGCCGCGCCCGAGCCCGAGGCGCAGGCCGATAAGGGTGCCGAGACCGGCGAGACCACCGCGGACGCCCAGTAGCGCGGCGCCTTCCACCGCTTCCCTTCCGGTAACCAGAGGGCGGTCGAGTACGCCCCTTCGAGAACAGAGGAGATTCCCATGACCGAAACCGACACCATAGCCACTGCCGCCGCAGCAACCCCCGCGACCGAGGAGGCCACCGACCTGGCCGCCCTGGCCGAGCTCACCGCCCAGCGCTCCGCGGTGTACCGCCTGCTCGCCCGCCTCTACCGCGTGGAAGTGGACGAGGAGTTCCTGGCCGAGTTGAAGACCATGCGCTTCCCGGCCGCCACGGGCAACACCGCCGTGGACACCGGCTACCGCACCATCGCCACCTACCTGTCCGGGGCCGACGCCCACGCCATTACCGACCTGGCCGTCGATTACGTGCGGGCCTTCATCGGCCACGGCATCGACGCCTATTCCGCCGCCTACCCCTTCGAGTCGGTGTACACCAGCCCCAAGCGCCTCATGATGCAGGAGGCCCGCGATGAGGTGCTGGCCGTGTACCGCAGCGAGGGCCTCGACAAGCTGCCCACCTGGAAGGAGGCCGAGGACCACATCGCCTTGGAGCTGGAGTTCATGGCGGCCCTCGGCGACCGCATCGTGGCGGCGGCCGAGGCCGACGACGAGGCCGAGGTGGAGCGCCTGCTGGCCACCCAGCGCAACTTCCTGGCCGATCACCTGTCCAGCTGGGTGCCGCTCATGACCGCCGATCTGCGACGCTTCGCGCAGTGCGGCCTCTACCAGGGCCTCGCGAGTCTCACCGACGGCTTTCTGCAGGTGGAAGAGGAGTTCTTCGACGAGATTTTCGAGGATGGGGACGAGGACGGCGAATAAGCCCCATCACGGGGAAGGGCCCTGGGTCCTTCCCGCCAACTGCGTACTGCAACCCAAGGGCGAATGAGAGAGGAAGAGAAGACCATGGCTGAGAACGACGAGAAGGCCGCCGAGGCCGCCCCGAAGAAGGACGGGCGGCCGGTCATCACGCGCCGGGCGCTCTGCGTGGGGCTCGGCGGCACGGCGGCGCTGGTAGGGCTGGGGGCTGTGCGCTACGCCGGCAGCGCTCCGCTGGTGCGCCCGCCCGGAGGCCAGGACGAGGACGCCCTCGTGTCGGCGTGCATCCGCTGCGAGAAGTGCTACGAGGTGTGCCCCCGCGGCGTCATCGCCCCGGCGCACTTGGAGGACGGTCTGCTGAACATGCGCACCCCCGTCATGGATTTCAGCGCGAACTGGTGCGACTGGTGCACTGAGGAGAACGGCGGCGAGCCCTTGTGCGTGGCGTCGTGCCCCACCGAGGCGCTGAAACCGGGAAGCACCCCCGAGACCGGCGTGCTGGGCCTGGCCGAGCTGAACCAGGACCTGTGTCTGGCCTACCGCCTCATCGGCTGCCGCTTCTGCTACGACGCCTGCGAGTACGAGGCCATGGCGCTGGACGAGAACAACCGCCCCTACGTGCTGAACGACGCGTGCAACGGCTGCGGCGCCTGCGAGAGCGTGTGCGTCTCGTTGCAGAACGGCTCCATTTCCGCCGGGGCCACCGAGCGCGCCATCGTCGTCCGTCCCCTCGAAGCCTAAAGGAGGCCAGCGCTGTGAATACCAAGCGACTCCGCACTATCATTCCCCTCGCGGTCATCGCCGTGGTGGCCGTGGGATTCGCCACCCACGTGGGCGTGGGCACCCTGTCGGCCATCGGCTGGCAGGACATCTCGCTGCTCTGCCCCCTGGGGGCGCTTATGACCATGATCGCCACCAAGACCATGATTCCCCGGGCGGTCATTTCGGTGGTCATCGCCATCGCCCTCATCCTGCTGTTCGCCCGGGCCTTCTGCGGTTGGGTGTGCCCCGTGCCCGTGGTGTCGAAGATCCGCGGCATCTTCTCGAAGAAGACCTCAAACACCGACATGACCGGCACCGGCGTGCTGCCCGCCAGCGAGAACCCGCTGGTGAAGGCCGCCGTGGCCGACGGCGCCGGGGCGGGGACCGAAGCCGCGGCCGAGCCCGCGCCGCTTTCCGCCGACGAGCAGGCGGCCTTGAAGGGTTGCGGCTCGAAGGCCGGTTGCTCCTCCTGCGCCGAGAAGCGGGCCGCGCTGGACTCGCGCCACGTCATCCTCGGCGGCTCGCTGCTGTCGGCGGCCGTGTTCGGGTTCCCCGTGTTCTGCCTCATCTGCCCCATCGGCCTCACCTTCGCCACCATCGTGCTGGTCATGCGCCTGTTCGCCTTCGGCGACGTGGCCTGGGGCGTTATCCTCGTGCCGGCGCTGCTTTTGGCCGAGGTGGTGTTCTTCCGCAAGTGGTGCAGCACCTTCTGCCCCATCAGCGCCCTCATGAGCCTCATCGGCAAGGCGAACCGTACTTTCGTGCCACAGGTGAACGACGCGAAGTGCCGCGAGACCGTGGAGGGCGCCTCCTGCGAGGTGTGCGCCGCCGTGTGCCCCCAGGGCATCAACGTGCGCCATCCCGAGGCCGGTATGAGCTTCAGCGAGTGCACCAAGTGCCGCGCCTGCGTGGAGGCCTGCCCCACCCAGGCCATCAAGATGCCCTTCCTGCCCCAGAAGGTGCAGGGCGCATCCACCGTGGTCGTGGAGGACGAGGACGCGGTGACGGCTTCGTAGAACCCGCGCGGATCGGGCGTTGCGACCGGGAACGCGCCCGGGCCGCAGGGCCCAGGGCCGCCCGGGCAAGGGAGGCGGAAGGCGCCGCCCCCCTTGCCCCGAGCCGTAGGGAAAGGGCTCTGCCCTTGCCGCCGACAAAGGCAACCCACGGGAAAGACCGTTTCAGCGGTCTTTCCCCGGCAGGGAGTATTCGGTACTCTTTGCCGGGGAAAGACACGACGGGCGCGGGGGCTTCTCCGCGCCGACGGAAGAGAGGAAGGCTATGGCTATCGAACTGACCCCGACCCCCGAAGCCGTGCTGGTGGAGGGCGCCGTCGGTTGCGGGAAGACCACGCGCCTGGTGGAACGGGCGGCGGCGCTGCTGGAAGGCGGCGCGGCCCCGAGCGATCTGCTGGTGTTGGCGGCCACGCCCGATGCGGCCCGCATGCTGGCGGCGCGTCTGGAGGCGGCCTGCGGCGCGGCCGTGGAAGCGACCTGCGTGCGCGAAGTGGCCCTGGGGCTGCTTGCCACCGAGGGAGGCCGCGCGTTCAGCGACCGGGCCGGGCGCCTCGTCACCCCGGTGGAGATGGGTTTCATCATGGAGGACATGAAGACCTGCGGCCTGAAGAACCGCCGCCTCAAGGAGATGCTGAAGTTCTTCTACCGCAGCTGGACCGAGCTGGTGGAGGACGCCGACGGCAACGCCGACTGGCTGCTGGCCGGCGAGGAGGCCGACGTGCACGGGCTGCTGAAGGGCATCCTCGATTTCACCGGCGGCATTCTGGAACCGGAGCTGTCCGCCCTGGCCGTGCGCTACCTGCTGGCCGACGGCGAGGCGCTGGCCGGCGCCCAGCGGGCCCACGTGCTCGTGGACGACTACCAGATGCTCTCCCGCGCCTCCCAACATGTGGCGAACCTGCTGGCCCGCGACTCCATCGCCGTGGCCGCCGATCCCGCGGCCGTGGTGGAGGTCTTCGATTCCTACCCCTATGGTGAGGGCGTGGGCGAGTTCACCCAGGCCAACGCCGATTGCGAGCGCATCGTGCTGACCGAGAGCCATGCCTGCGGGGCCGCCGCCCACGCGGCGAGCCGCCTGCGCGAGGACGCGGCCCCCGGTGCCCCGGAGATCACCGGGGTCGGCGACGCCCCGGCGACGGACTCCTTCACTGCCCGGGAGAGCGCCGACCCCGCCGCCGAGGTGGCCGCCGTGGCCGAGGCCGTGGAAGCGGCCCTGGGTGCGGGCTGCGCCCCCGAGGACGTGTACGTGCTCACCTTCCATCCCGCCTGGATGCGCCAGGTCCTGCGGGCCCTGGCCGCGCGGGACATTGCCGCCGCCGCGCCCGTGGAGGGACGGCTTTCCGTGGGCGACTACCGCGACCTTGACCGCTGCGCCCCGGCGCGGCTGCTGGCGGCCCTGGACCTGGCAGCCGACCCCGCCAACGCTCTGGCCTGGCGCTCCTGGTGCGGCTTCGGCGACTATCTGGCCAACAGCGCCGCCTTCGCCGATATGCGGGCCGGGGCCGCCGCCGAGGGCGCGGGCCTCGTGGCGCTGCTGGAGGAGGCGTCGGCCGCCGCGCCCGCCGAGGGCTTCCCGAACACGGGCATCGGCCGCATCGTGGACGCCTACCGCGCCGGGCGCGAGCTCGTCGCCTCGGTGCAGGGCCTGGAAGGTGACGGGCTGCTGGACGCCCTCGCGGCCGGCCTCGGCCTGGAAGGCGACGGGGCGGCGCGGGCGCGGGCCCTCGTCGGTGCCCTCACGGCCCCGGCCCCCGGCGAGGAGGGCGGCACCGATGCCGCGACCCTGAGCCGCCGGGCGCGGCGGGCCCTGGGCGGCGCGGCCTTCGGCGACACCGCGGGCCGGGTGCTCGTGGGCGCCCCCGAGCACCTCGTCGGCCGCTCGCCGGCCGTGCTCGTGCTGGCCGGCTTCGTGAACGGCTTCTTCCCCAGCCGCGACTACTTCGACGCCACGGTCATGACCCCGGACAAGCAGAAGCTCGCCCGGGCCACCGACATCCGCCGCCTCTACGCCGCCGCGGGCAAGCCCACCGAGCGCCTCGTCGCCAGCTGGTTCACCTCCATCGACCTGGTGGGGGCCGAACAGCTCAAGCTGGAGATCGGCCGCGTGCGCCTGCGCCGCGGCGAGCGCATCGCCACCACGAGCCCGAGCATCTACTTGAAGGAGATCGAGCCCACCGAAGACCAATCCGCGTAAGCGACGCGGCCGCCCCGCCTTCCCCCTCCCGCTGCGTCTTTCCCACGCGGCCTGGGGCGGCCGCCCTCGCCGTCACACGTCGGTCCCGGCACTCATTCGCCCGCCGGGACCGGCACCCGCACCATCCGGGACGCCCCCGCCGCGAAGTGAGACACCCTACCGGATAACGCGTCTCACTTCGCCGGATGCGGAGCCCACTTTTCCAAAGCCAGTGGGACACCTTACCCGGTAGGGTGTCCCATCCGCCAGAAAGCCCCCGCTGGGAGAGATTCGCGTTGCAAGGGATTTGGGGAACGCGAGCCTCTCCCACCGGGGGCTTTTGCGTGGTGCCGCGCTTGCGCTCCCATCTTCTCTCATATAAACTGATACTCAAAATTTTTAATTGCTACAAAAGGGTATCATATGGAAGAAAGTGATCTCATCAATCAGTTGAGAGACATCGTCGGAAACGAGGCCATCGCCCCTGACGTGGATTTTGACCATGCCGCCCTGCGCGACAAGCTACCTCTCGCCACGTGCGCGCTTTTCTCGTTCGATTCGGTTCTGCTCTTCGGAAATCGCACGCTGTTCGTCCGCCCTACCGCTTCCATCAAACCTGAGATCCTCCTCTCTCAGAGCGAGCTTATATCGTCGGCACTTCAGGCACCTGTGGTGTGCCATCTCGACACCATAACTCCCTACCTGAGAAAACGCCTCATTGCAGCTCGTGCGCCGTTCCTAACGCAGGCGGGAGAGTTCTACCTTCCCGGACTGCTTCGCACGATACCATCGCCCGCGACAAAGCCGCGCCCCCTCGACACTGAGCTGACCGCCATGGGGAAAACCGCGTTCCTGCACTTTCTCTACTACGGGGGAACCCCCTCGACCATCAAGGACGTGTGCGCTCGCACCGGCCTATCGCGAGGGGGAGCCCAGCGGGCCTGCGAGGAACTTCTCCGCCACGGGCTGCTGCAGCGAAGGACAGGAGGCCCCACCAACCGCACCGCCTACTACACCGTCGCCGACCCTGCCGCATACTTTGAAAAAGGCTGGCGGCTCTTTGGCCGAACTGTCAAGAAGACACTGTCTTTGCCCCGCGACGCCGTTCCAGAGGATGCGTTCCGAAGCGGCCTTTCCGCCCTCGCCGCTCGCACTCTTCTCATGGCACCGCAGACGTCTGTTTTTGCGATAGGCCCCAAACAAGCCGCGAATCTCACGCCCTTAGCCGTCGAAGAGGGCGATCCAGCAGTTATAATCCAAGTCCTTGCCTTTGATCCAGCTCCCTTCGCCCAAGACGAAGCCGTTGACCCCTTCACCATGCTGAAGACCATCGACCGCCGCGACGAACGCATTGACATGGCGGTAGACGAAATCAAGGAGGCCGAAGGATGGCCCATCTAGAAGACGCCATTCCCGGCTTGGCAGAGTTCACGCGCTGGTTCGCCGAAGATGCGACGCGCTACGTTGTTATCGGCGGTGTGGCGCGGGAGATGATCTACCGCGAAGCGGGGCTCTGGGAAGAATCGGGCACCAAGGACTTCGATATGGTGCTCATCGCGGAGGCGCTCGATGCCCCATTCGTCGCGAAATTCATCCAGTTCGTTCGGGAAGCCCACTACACCCACGTCACCAAGAGCGGGGATGCGCAGATGTTCCGCTTCTGCCGTCCGGCGAGTTCAGCTTACCCCCATCAGATAGAACTGCTCAGTCGCCGACCCGACTACCTGGAAGGCATCGAGGCCCGTATCGGAAAGGTTCCCGTAGAAAACGCCGCCTACAGTCTGTCCGCCATTTTGCTGGATGAGGCCTACTACGGGCTTCTCGCCTCGAAGGAGGCCGTCACGCACCGCTACGGCTTCCCCACCCTTTCCCACGAGTATTTGCCCCTCTTCAAAATGAAGGCGTATCTCAATCTTCGAGAAGCCCGAGCCAACGGAGAGCCCGTACGTTCGGGGGAAATCGGAAAGCACCGACGCGATATCTTCCGCCTGTGCTCGCTTTTGCCACCGACAATTCGTGTGGAGTTACCAGGGGCATTGCGAACGGATGTGAAGGAGTTCGTGGAGATCGTCGAATGTCCCCCGCATTTCATGAAGGACATCGGCCTGGCTGCCTATGCCCCAGAAGAAGTGAAGGAAATTATCATCCGCACATATCTGTAGGTGTCATCTCAATCTTCATCGGCTATTCCATGCATCCGTAAGAGGCAGAAAGCCCCCGGTGGGGGCGGTTCGCGTTTGCAAGGGGTTTGGGGATGCGAACCCGCCCTCATCGGGGGCTTTCGTTGTCTCAGGATGGCCCTGAGAAAAATCGAGCCTAGTACAGCATGAACACGCTGGCGCCCAGCTCGTAGAAGACGACGCGCATGCAGATGGCGCCGATGACGGCGGCGATCACGGCCACGGCCATCCACAGCTCGGCCCGGGAGGCCACGGCGGTGCCGTCGGCGGCCGGGGTGGCACCGGAGCGCTTCTCCAGCAGGGCCGCGATGAGGGGCACCACGGCGCCCACCAGGATGACGCCGATCCACATGAGCGGCGCCAGCTCACCGGTGAACACATTGCCCACGGCCGTCACGTCCACCAAAGGCGCGGTGGGCATGGTGGGGTCGGAATAGTAGCCCACCGTAGTGAACGAGCCCTCCAAAAACTGGAGCGTCACGGCATAGACGATGGTGGTCACCGCGTTCACGGCCGCGCCGATCAGGGCCACCGTGGCCGCCAGCCGCACCGGCTCCTTCACGATGGCGCACACGAGGGCCACCGTGGCCGGCCCCAGCACACAGGCGTTGCCGAGCACGTAGAAGATCCACAGCACCGAGTCCCACGCGGGACGGGCGCTCATCATGTAGGAGTGGGCCATCACCACCACGAGCACGGCCGCCAGCGCGATGGAGAGCACAGCCAGCCACGCCGGCACCTTCCCCTCGTCGCGGCGCAGGTACACCAGGTACACGATGGCCGCCACGGCCAGCACCACGATGGCGATGAGCTCCTGGGTGATGCCGCTGGTCAAATGTCCGAAGCCGTTGAAGATGCGTTCGAAGTGCTCCAGATGGAAGAACACCGCGATGCCGCCGGCCGCCAGCAGCACGGCCGCGGTGATCCAGCAGGACAGCTGGGCCTTGGGGGCCTCACCGCGCAGGGCCAGCACTGCCTGGGTGCCGAACACGCCGGCCGACCAGGCCACCAGGGTAGTGAACAGAATCAAAGGCCATTGCAGTTCCATAATCAAAATCCTCTCTCCTAGGTTCCCCCGGAAAATCGGCAGAAGAGCAGGGCGCCCTGGGAGGCAAGACGCCCTGCCGAAGCGATGCTACTCGCCGCCCTGCCAGGTCTCGCGGCGCAGGATGTACACGAAGCTGGGCTTGTTGCCCACGTCGGGCAGATGGTGGATCTCGGCATCGGTGTAGGGCTTCACCGGGTATTCCGGGCCCTCGCCGGTGCACTCGCCCAGGGTCACCCGAGCCGCCGCGCAGCCATCGTAGGACTTGTCGCCGCTTTTCACCGGCGCCCCCGGGGCCACGAAGCTCTCGAGCCCCTGCTCCAAATCGCCGAAGAACCGCGCCCGGCCGCCGCACTGGGCCACGCACTGGGGCAGCTCGTCCTGGGCGATCTTCTGCTCGCACAGGGTGCACTTCTCCACCACACGTTCGGTCTCGTTCAGGTAGCGCACACCGTAGGGGCAGCTCATGGCGCAGAACTGGCAGCCGATGCACTTCTCCTTGTCCACCTGCACCGTGCCGTCGGCCAGCTTATGGGAGGCGCCCGTGGGGCACACCTTCACGCATTCCGGATCTTCGCAGTGCTGGCACTGCATGGTGAGGAAGTACGTGTACACGTCGGGCCACTGGCCGCCTTCCTGGCGCGGGTTCGGGCCGATGCGCAGCACCTTGTTCCAGTAGGAGCCCACCGGCACGTCGTTGGTTACCTTGCACGAGATGGAACAGGCCAAACAGCCCACGCACTTGTTCACATCCGTGAGAATCGCGTACTGGGTCATTATGCCTCACCCCTTTCGGAAGCGTAGTCGGGCAGCCACTCCTTCAGGCGCGGGTCGTCGCAGGTATGGATGATCTCCGTGCCGTCGTCGCCGCAGGGCACGGGGTTGCCGAAGGGCGAGTTCTCGGGCGTGGCCTTGTACACCTTCACGCCGTAGGCGCGCAAGTTGGACGAGCCGCAGATGCGGTCCTGGGCATGGCGGTCGATGAGGCAGTTCACGCCGGACAGCATGAAGCCATGGTCGGGCTGCTTCAGCTCCGGGTACCACCACTGGTGCTCGGCGTTCACCACGCCGGGCTCGATGCCGTAGTACAGGTCCACCACTTCGCGGATCTTGTGCTGGTCGGTCTCGATCCACACCCAGTCGCCCTGGGTCACGCCGATGCGCTCGGCGTCCACCGGGTTCATCTCCAGGCGCGGCACGGGCCACAGCTCGCGGCACCAGGGCAGCTGCCGGTGCTCGGAATGGAAGTAGGTGCCCTGGCGGCGTCCCGTGGTCATGAGGAAGGAGTTCTCGTCGGCGAACAGGTCGGGGTCGGCCACCGGCCCGTGAGGCGCCTCCACGAACAGGGGAAACATCTCCTTGTCGGAGAACTGCTCGGTGTCGGAGTAGGGCAAATTCGGGCGCACGCCGTCATTGCCGGCGCCGTTCACAAGCCACGACTCCAAAAGCAGCGACCAGATCTCCTGCTTGTGGGTGGTGGTGTTCCAGCCCTGGTGCTGGGCCTCGGGGGGCAGCGGCGGGAAGTCGCCGTTCACGGCGTTGGTGCCCACCTGGTAGCGACGGTAGGTGCCCCAGGCCTCGGGCTTCTCGACCTTGGAATCGAACCAGCCGTTCTTCTGGAACTCCGCTTTGTAATCGTCCCAATCGGGAATGCGGAAGCCGGCCAGGCCCACCTCGTTGCAGTGCTTCACGGCCTCGTCGCCGGTGAACCACTTCGCGCCGTGCTTGGCCTCGTCGAAGTAGGGCACGCCGGCGGCCTGGTACAGGCCCACGACGATCTCCAAGTCGTTTTTGGCCTCGCCGGGCGGGTCGATGGCCTTCACCGTGGCGCCGAAGGCGCCGGAAGAGCCCTGGGACTTGCGGATGCAGTCCAGCTCCATCCAGTGGGCGGCGGGCATGGCGATGTCGGCGATCATGTCCACGCAGGGGGTGTGCCACAGATCGATGGAGCACCAGAAATCGAGCTTCTTCAGCTGCTCGGCGGCGTTGATGGAGTTCGACTGGTTCATGAAGTCGCCGGTCTGGCCGATGCCGCAGGTGACGTTGTAGGGGGTGCCGGTCTCGATGGCGTCGTAGATGCTCGTGGCGTCGGCCCAACCGGGGCCGCGATCCGACCCGATCATGGGAAACTCGATGGAGCCCAGGATCTTGCTGGAATCGTAGGGCGGGATTTCCGGGGAATCGGGATTGCACATGCCCAGGTCGAAGAAGGGCCAGCCGGGGGTGGAGCCGCGCATGCCGCCGGGAATATCCATGTTGCCGGTAATGCCGCACACGAGGTCGCAGGCGCGCTGGTTCTGCACGGAGTTGCAGGCATGCTCGGGGGCCAGCATGTACTGGATGCCGCCGTTGCCGTAGCCCGTGGAGGGGTCCACGCGCGTGGCATAGGTGATGGCCGCTTCCTTCAGCACCTCCGGGTCAACGCCGGTGATCTCGCTGGCCTTCTCCGGGGTGTAGTCGGCGAGGAAGTCGATGTAGTGCTCCCACACCGTGCGCACGTGCACCTTGGTGCCGTCCTTGAGCGTCACCTCGCGGCCGCCCTCTTCCGTGTGCAGCGCCGGCCAGAGACCGTCAGGGAAGGGCACGTAGTCCAGCACGAAGCCCTGGGTCTGACCCGTGGCGTCCAGGCCGGGCTGATTCGCCTCGCGACCTTCCGTGGCCGGCTTCCAGTCCTCCCCTTCCCAGCCGGGGTTGGCAGCCGTGGCGTCGTACCAGGACAGCTCGCCGTTCTTCTCGTTGATGACCATGAAGCGGCCGTCGGAGCCGCCCTCTTTCAGGTCGGATTCCTTCAGAATGCGCGTGACGATGTTCGCCGACTGCTGGGCGGAGCTCGTGGGCGTGGGCTTGAAGCTCTCCTCCTGCACCACCAGCATGGGAGCGTTCATCCACTTGCGCACGTACAGATCGTCGTACAGCTCGTTCTCGATGATGACCTGGGCCCAGCAGTTGGCCACGGCGCCGTCGGTGCCGGGTCGCAGGTTCACCCAGATGTCCGCCTCCTTGCCGAGGTTCGTCTGGCGCGGGTCCACGATGATGTGCTTGTCGGCGCGGGTGGCCACGTCCACCGTGGTACGGCAGCTGTCGTCGTAGTTGGAGAGCTCGGAAGCGCCGCCCCACTGCACGAACACGCGCGGGCGGCCCACCACTTCCATCCAGCTGTAGGCGTTGGAGGCGTCGATGGCCGTGGCGTAGAAGCGCGGCCCCTTGCAAATCTCGTTGGCCTGAATGCCGTTGGGGCTGCCGAACAGCTGCTTGAAGGCGCCGTAGGGGGCCATGGACCAAATACGCGACGTGCCGCCCATAAAGATGCAGGTTTCCTTGCCGTACTTGTCCTGGTTGGCATGGATGGCGTCCACCGTGGTCTTGTAGGCCTCGTCCCAGCTGATGCGCTGCCACTGGGGGTCTTCGCCCTTCGGGGTGGTGCGCTTCAGCGGATAGCGGAGCCGGTCGGGGTGGTAGGCCGCCTGCAGTGACGCCTGGCCCTTGGCGCAGTGGTTGCCCGCCGACTGGAAGGCGCTCTCGTCGCCCTCGCTCTTGATGACGCGACCGTCCTGCACCGTCACCCACACACCGCATTCCATCTTGCCGCAGCCGCGGCAGGCGGAACGGATGCGCTTGACCTCGTTGCCCTTCTCGGGGCCGGCGTCGGTCTCGGCGAGGGCCGTGCCGGTCGCGCCGGCGCCCAGGCCCGCGGCCGCCGCCGTGGCCGCCGCCACTTTCGCGAAGGTGCGGCGCGTCATGGTCAATGAAGCCATGGTTCTCCTCCTCTCGAATGAGTCTGACCCTTCATCAGACACTGCACGACCCTACCGCGCCCGCCCCGGCCGCACCATCGGGCTGGGAGCGCGTTTTTGGCGAAAATGCAACAAATGAGAAAAACATGCTGGTAGCACGATAGGTTTGACCTGGGATTTCTTCGCTTCCTTATTGACAGCGGGTCATTTTCTCCGCAGACGCGCCGGAGCGTTTACAATAGATGGGAGGTTAGGGGGAAATCCATGGGAACGCGTTTCACTGCTTCGTCGCCCGTCATCATCGCGCTTCTGGGATGCGCACTCGCGCTCAATGGCACCTGGGTCATGGGGGCGTTCCAAAGCGTGGGCATCTTCGCCTTCGCGGATCACGGCGAGTCTGTCTTAGACGCGGTGTACCTGGTTTCCATCACGGTGCTTTCCCTCACGCTGTTGCTCGTCGGCTACTTCGAGCACGGCGCAGGACGCCTGCTCGCCCGCAGGGGCACTTTCTGGGTCTCGGCGGCGTGCACCGTGCTCGCGACGTTGGCCATGCCCCTCGGCGGTCTTCCATCCCCGGAGGGCTCGCTCTTCGTTGCCGGCACCGGGGTGCTGTCGGGGGTGGCCTCGGCGCTTTTCCTCATGTACTTCGGCATGGCGCTCTCCCGCGTATCGCTGCGCGAGGCCACAGCGGCCGTCGCCATCGGGCAGATCGCCTCGCCGCTTCTGTTCAGCTTCTCGCTCGTGCTCTCGCCTCCGCCGGCCTTGGCCTTCACCGCCCTGTTGCCCGTCGGCGCGGCTGTTGCCCTGTGGGCTGCCATCCGCCGTATCCGCGAGGCGGCGCAGACCAGCGTCATCGAGCTGGCCGACCAGCACCCCCTCACCGACGCCGACGAGCATCGCCAGGTCTCGCGCCTCGTCTTCCGCATCGTGCTCTGCGTGGCCCTCGTTGGCTTCGCCCACGAGCTCATGCGCACCCTCTACATACAAATGGACATCGCGAGCGCCGGAGGGGCTGCCTACGCCCTCGTGCAGGCGCTGGCTGGGGCGGCGGTGGTCATCGGCGCTATCCTCATCGCCCTGGCCATGATGAGCGTGAAGACCCTCTCCATGCCGCGGCTGTGCTACGGCGGCATCACGCTGTTTCTCATGGTGGGCGTCTTGCTGGGGCCGGCGCCGCTTCTTTGGGCGTCCCTGACGAGCATCGTCCCCTATGCCGTGAACCAGGCGGCCAACTCGTGCTTCGGCCTGTTCATGTGGATCATGACCGCTGCCCTCTGCCAGCGTTTCTCCGCCACTCGGGTGCGTACCTTCGCGCTCATCCGCGCCGGCTGGGCCCTAGGTCCCCTGGCGGGGCTTCTGCTCGGCCGCTTCGCCCTACTGGTGGGCGGCCTTACGCCTGCGACCGTATACGCCTGCATGCTCGTGGCGGTGCTGGCGGTGTTCGTGGCCATGGGGGCCGTGTTCAACGAGCGCGTACTCATGGAGACCATGGACATCCTGCCCCTGGAGCGCCGCGAACGCTTCCAGGACAAGTGCCGCCTCATCATCGAGCGCTACGGCCTGTCGGAACGCGAGGGCGAGATCATGATCATGTTCGCGAAGGGCCGCAACCTCGCCTACATCCAAGACGAGTTGTTCATCTCAAAGAGCACCGTGAGCACCCACCGCCAGCACATCTACAAGAAGCTCGGCATCCACTCCCAGCAAGAACTGCTGGATTTGGTGCAGGCCGCTAACCCTTACGGGGAGTAGGAGCCGCAGTGGCCGCCAGCCGAATTCCCCGGCCAGTCGGGACGACGCAAACCGCCTCTACCGCTCGTACACGTTCGGCACGTTCAGCAGGGCGCTCATGGCGTTCACGATGGACTTGGGGTCGTTCACCTTGCGGGCGCGGGGCTTCATGGGGATGCGCTCGGAGCGGCCGCGCTTGGTGACGTCGGCGGCGAACACGTCGGTGGACAGGGTCAGCGCGCCCGTGGGGCAGATGTCCTCGCAGCAGCGGCACTGCACGCAGCGGCCCGTGTAGTGGTCGATGCCGAAGGGCTTGCCGGTCTCCGCGGCCGTAGCGGCGTCGCCGAACTTGTGGATGGCCTCCGTGGGGCAGAACGTGGCGCACATCTGGCAGGACGTGCACTTCTCGGGATCGATGATGACGTGGCCGAACAGCCGCGTGTCGATCATGACGTCGTCCGGCTCGCCCATGTTGCTGAGGGCCAACAGCAGCCGGCCGCGACGCTCGGGCAGGAAGTGGGGCAGCGTGCCGTCCTCGCCCACTTTCGCGAACTTCGGCTCTTCCTCTTCCTCGGCGCCCAGCTTCTCGCGCACCACGTGCTCGGCGGTGATGGCTGCGGCGGCCCGGGCCTCGTCGCGCATCGACGAGAAGAAGCCGCGGCGCCCCGTGTCGAAATCGGCCGGCGCGGTAAGGCGCACGGAACGGGGCAGCTTGGTGGTAAGCTTCACCGTGACGTCGCTGCCCCAGGTCTCCAGCAGCAGGGCGGCCGTGTCGCGCACGAGCCGGGCCGTGCGGTCGACAGCGGCGTCCACCTCGGCGGCCTCGTCGGCGGCTTCCGTGGCCAGCGAATCGGCGGCCGCGGGGTCGGCATCGGCCGCGGCGGCCCCTTCTCCGTCGGTTGCGGCCCGCGGCCCCGCCACGAGGACCACGGAGCTCGCGCCCCCGGCGGCCAGCACGGCGATGAGGCTCTCGTCCACCCGGGCGAGGCTCTTCACCGCCACCACTTTCGCCGGGTCGTACTTGCCCTCGGCGGCCGCCTGCATGGCCTCGTCCATGACCACGGCCACCCCGTCGTTGGCCTGCATGGCCGCCACAGCCGCCTTCAGCAAGCCCTTGTCGTCGGGCTTCTTCGATTCCAGCGCCGCCGTCGGGCACACGGTAGCGCAGGTGCCGCAACCGATGCAGCGTTCGGGGGCCACGGCCAAGTCGTTGCCTTCCACGAGAATGGCACCCGTCGGACACGCCTCGGCGCAGCGACGGCAGGAAGCGTTGCGATTGCGCACCACCACGCACCGGCTCGGCTGCACCGCCAGCGACTGGCTCTCAAGCTTCTCGAAAAGTCCCAGAATGTTGTCCATGGATATCCTCTCCCACTAACCGCTGCATGGCGCAACAAAATACGGCCGGCTTTGCACAGCCGATCCGCCTGGCGCCTCGATATCCATGTTAAAGATCAAAGAGGGCCGAATCGTTGCGGTCATGGTGGTTCCTTCCACAAATCATCGTCCCCAAACCCACTGCTCAGTATGGCGAAAACGCCCCGCTCTGTCAACGAAAAAGAAGGGGGAGAAATCCTACCGCCAGCACCCGCCCGCGACTACGCGAATCGAGGGAGGCCAATCGAGAAAGCGCGTCACGGCACTGCTCGGCGGTGGGCTCCGGCGGGATGACGAGCACCCGCACGGTCGGGTCGATCCGCCGTGCCACCTCACTCACCAACGTGGTCTTCCCGGCACCGTTGGGGCCGGTCAGGGCGATGTGATCGGCGTTCCCGACAGAAAACGGGGGCACGAGAAGCCGACGTTCCCCAAGGGCCAGCGTCAGCTCCGGCTGCCGGTGGAGAACCTTGCGCGCGCTCGGCTCGGCGCGCATCCATAAGTCACCGTCGTAGCGCTTCTCCACCTTAACCGACGCCAGCGTCTCCTCAGCGCGAGACAGGCGGCCCTCCATACGGGAGCTCAGCTTGCCGGCCACGCCGTCCTTTCCCGTGTAGACGGCCAGCTTGACGCGCGCCTTCCCGCTATGGTCCTTCGGGTCGAGGTTGCGGCAGCTGCGCATGCCGGCCGCCCGCGAGGCCTCCTCCCGACGGCGCTGGGCCTCCCCCGCGAGGCGCTTTCTCTCGCGCTTCGCCTGATCGCGCCGGCGGACGGCCGTTTCCCGCTCGAGCTGCTCCTGCCCGCGCCCCTGGCTGTAGCCGCCGGGCCGCGCCGTCACCTGACCGGCCGCCATGAACAAGCACTGGGAGCACAGCGCATCCAGCAGGGCGCGGTCATGGGAGATCAGCAGGCCCACGCCCTTGAAGCGCGCAAGAGCCGCCGTGACGGCCTCGCGGGTGGGGACATCGACGTGATTGGTGGGCTCGTCCATAACAAGCAGATCGGGACGCTGCCAGAGCGCGCAAGCTACCTGCAGCCGCTTTTGCTGGCCACAGGACAAGGTGTCGTGGCGCCACGGCCAGTCGTCTTCCACGTCTAAATCACGGCGAAGGGCCACGGCGTCGCGGTCGTAGGCAGCGCACTTTCCATCTCCCGACAGATCCGAGCCGACCCCGAGCCTGCAATTCCCTCATTCAGACAAGAAAGCTCGCGCACGAAGACAAGATTTTCGAGTTGTTAGGCATGCGCCTGCAAAACACCGTCAGGATTCATCATGCCGTAAAATCACTTCGTCGTAAAACACCAGTTCGCAATTATTCTAACCAAACACTAAACTTCCTGTCGCGCTCTGCATCTCTCTTCTCGTGTCTAACAACTCAAAAATCTGTACCGCAACCGACGGAAATCTTTTCCGGCGGCCTTGACGGCTGTGTATAGGTGTGTATATACTGTGCATGTAGGGTATATACACTATTCACGCCCTTGCCGCGCCCGGGACGCTGGGGCGGCAAGGGCCGAAACTAGGACGGCACATCGCCGCACCTTGGGCGCTCGTCGCGAAGACGAGCGCTGCCGGAGCTCGCGATACGCCGTCTGCGAAAGAGGCACCTTGGACATCATCATTTCAAACGGAAGCAGCGAGCCCATCTACGAGCAGATCACGCGTCAGATCAAGGCGGCCATCATGGCCGGAGAGCTGGCCGAGGGCGATCCCCTTCCTTCCATCCGCGCCCTGGCGAACGATTTGCGCATCAGCGTCATCACCACCAAGCGGGCCTACGCGGAACTGGAAGAAGCCGGCTTCATCGACACCGTGCAGGGCAAGGGTTCCTTCGTCGCCGGAGGCAACCTGGAGCTTCTGCGCGAGGAGCGGCTGCGCCAGGTGGAGGGACACCTCGCCCGCGCCGTGGCCGAAGCGGAAAACGCCGGCATAGAAGCCGCCGATCTGCACGCCATGCTGGATGTGCTGCTGGAAGAAAACTGAACGAGGAGCGGACATGACTTACCTCATGGAAATAGACAACCTGGGCAAGCGCTACGATGACTTCGAGCTTTCCGGCGTGAGCCTGGCCGTGGAACCGGGCTGCGTCGTCGGCTTCATCGGATCGAACGGCGCTGGCAAGACCACCACCATCAAGGCGGCCTTGGGGATCATCGCCGCCGACGAGGGTGCCGTGCGCCTGTTCGGCCAGCCCATCGCCTGCGGCAGCCCCGAGCTGGACACCATCAAATCGCGCATCGGCGTCGTGCTGGACACCTGCGCCTTCCCCGACACCTGCCGCGTGGGCGATGTGGGCGCTATCGGGCGGGCAGCCTACCGCGAATGGGACGCCGTCCAGTTCGCCGCGCTGTGCGACCGCTTCAACCTGGCCCCGAAAAAGAAGGTGGGCGAGCTCTCGCGCGGCATGGGCATGAAGCTGACGCTGGCCTTCGCGCTCTCGCACAACCCGGAGCTGCTCGTGCTTGACGAGGCCACCGCCGGGCTCGACCCCATCGCCCGCGACGAGGTGCTCGACCTGCTGCGCGACTTCATGGCCGAGGGCGACCGCGGCATCCTCATGTCCACCCATATCACCTCCGACTTAGAAAAGATCGCCGACGAGGTCGTCTGCGTCGATGCCGGCCGCATCGTGTTTACGGCCCCCAAGGATGCCATTACCGACGAGGCCGGCGTGGCCCGCTGCCGCGCCGCTGATGTGACCGCCATTCTTGACGTCGGCTTTTTCGCCCCTGGGGAGGCCCGCATCCTGCGCCACGACTACGGCTACGACGTGCTCGCCCCCGACCGCTTCGCCTTCGCCCGCGCCTTCCCCGATATCCCCGTGGACAAGGCCACCATTGAAGATTACATGACCCTCACTTTGAAGGGAGAATCACGATGAAAGCCATGATTGTTTCCGACTTCGCCGTCCTGCGGAGCGTTCTTTTGCAGCTGCTCGGCATCTGCCTCGTCATCGCCCTATTCATGGGATACGTCATGGGCGCGGTGGACACTGCGGCCGCTATTGCCGCCATGGTTCCCTTCACGGGTCTGTTCAGCCTCGCCGCCTACGACGAGCAGAACAACTGGGAGCGCTTCCGTCTCACCTTGCCCCTCACTCGCCGCCAAGTGGTGTTCGGACGCTACGCCTCCATCGCCCTTCTCACGGTGGGATCCCTAGCCTTGGCTCTCGTGCTGGGCCTGGGAATTGCGGCCCTGGCGGGGCTCCTGCCGGCGGAGTGGCTGCCCGAGAGCCTCTCGCCGTCTGAAAACACTCCTGAAATGATCGTAGGATCCACAGTAGGCGGCGTGTCCGTCGTCGCCATCGCCATGGCAGTGGCGATGCCCGTCATCACGCGCTTCGGAATGACGAAGGCCGCCCGCATCGTTCCTATTATCGTGGTTCTCATCGTCGCCTTCGCTGTCGCCTTCTTCGGCAACGGCGTCCAGCTCACCGGCGTCCTCGCCGACCTCGTGCAGTGGCTCGACACCGGCAACAACTACCTCTTCCTCGCCGCCGCCCTGGTAGCCGTTGTCGCCCTCATCTACGTGGCCAGCGCCTTCGTCGCCGCCAAGCTCTACGAGAAGCGCGAGTTCTAGCTTCAGAAGCCCAAGGCGCCTCCTGTGCGCAAAAAAGTGCGATTGTGCGAGTCCTAGCCCCCTTTTTCGAGGCGTCGTGCAGAGAAAAGTGCGATCGTGCGAGCTTGAAACTCGCACGATCGCACTTTTTTGCGCACTAACTCGGCAATCGCCGTCGAGAGGCCTTGGAAACCTTGTGAAGGCCTTGCTTTGGTCTGATTTCGGACTATACTAGCAAACTCGTTAGTCCGAAATCAGACCAATCGCATTTTGAGGTACAGAAAGCCCATGAACGCCGACAAGATCGCACTCAACGAAAACACCGCGCTCGACGAGAAAAGCCAAATCGCGGAGACAATCCGCGCCATCGATGATTTCTACCGCCAAGCTGACGAGTTGTATCGCCAAACCGCGTGGCGCATGGGACTCCCTGATTGCGCCTTCGATATCGTGTACGCGCTCGTCAACGAAGATGGGCTCACACAGAAGCAGTTGTGCGAGCTCGGATTCTCTTCGAAGCAAACGGTGCACTCGTCTATCAAGCGCATGGTCGACAAAGGCGTAGTCGAGCTGCGAGGAGACACGCCCCGCACTCAACGCGTTTATCTGACTGGTTACGGGAGAAAGCAGTACGAAGCCCACATTCAAGCCGTACTGGCCGCCGAGCATGAAGCCGTCGCAATCTTCACCGATGAAGAGCAGCGCCAACTTACCAGCGCCATGAAGCGCTACATCAACGCGCTGAACGAAAACCTCTCGGCTCTCACCTTCCACTAGAGACGCCCGCTTTCCTTGCTTGTTCTGCCCTCTTTTCTCCGAAAGGTTTCCCCATGTCAGTCGATATGTCCAAACATTTCTCCACCAGCGCCCTCATTCGGTTCACGCTGCCCACCATCGCCATGATGATCTTTACCTCGTGCTACACCATCGTGGACGGGTTCTTCGTGTCGAACTACGCGGGCAAAACAGCGCTCGCCGCCGTGAACCTGATCGTCCCCGCCGTGATGATCCTCGCCTCCGTGGGCATGATGATCGGCACCGGGGGCAGCGCCCTTGTGGCCAAGACCTTGGGCGAGGGCGATCGGCCCCGGGCGCGGCGCCATTTCTCGCTGCTCGTCATCTTCGCCTTCGCCGTGGGCTCGGTGCTTTCCCTTGGCGGCTGGTTCTTCATGGAGCCCACGGCTACCATGCTCGGCGCCACGCCGGGAAGCCAGATGCACCATGACGCCGCGCTTTACGGCCGCATGATGATGATCTCGCTGCCGTTCTTCATCTTGCAGTATGCCTTCCAGAGTTTCTTCGTCACGGCGGGCAAGCCCAAGTACGGCTTTCTGGTCATCGTGGCGGCCGGCGTGGCGAACATCCTTTTGGACTTCCTGTTCGTCGGCGTGTTCGGCTGGGGGCTTCCCGGTGCGGCGCTCGCCACGAACATCGGTGAACTCATCGGCGGCGGCATTCCGCTCGTCTACTTCGCCCGCAAGCGCTCGACGCACCTGTACTTCGTGCGGCCGCATCTGCGCTGGCCCGTCATCGGGAAGGCCTGCGCCAACGGCTCGTCGGAAATGGTCACCAACATCGCCATGAGCCTCGTGGGCATCCTATACAACTGGCAGCTTCTGCGCTTCATCGGCGAGGACGGCGTGGCGGCCTACGGCGTCATCATGTACACCGTGATGATCTTCTCGGCCGTGTTCATGGGCTACTCCGTGGGCACTTCCCCGCTCATGAGCTTCCAGTACGGCGCCCAGAACCATACTGAAATGCGCTCGCTTCTGTGGAAGAGCCTCGGGATCATCGGCGTGGCGAGCATCGTCATGTTCCTGCTCGGCCAGTGGCTCGCCGCCCCGCTTTCGGCCATCTTCGTGAGCTACGACGCGGCTCTGCTGGAACTCACCGTGAGCGCTTACAAGCTGTACGCCCTGTGCTTTCTGTTCATGGGATTCGCCATGTACGCCTCGGCGTTCTTCACGGCGCTCAACAACGGACTCGTCTCGGCGCTCATCTCGTTTCTGCGCACGCTCGTGTTCCAAGTGGCGGCCGTCATCGTGCTGCCGATGCTGTTCGGCATCGATGGCATCTGGCTCTCGGTCACGGTGGGCGACGGGCTCACATGCCTGGTGGCCGCCACGTTCATGATCGCCCTTTCGGGCCGTTACGGCTACCGCAAAGGCGGCCTGAGCCCGAAGGCGAAAGCGAAGGCAGAAAACGGGGGCTAGGCCACGTTTTCTGCATCGTAGTCAACTTATCTACATCATTTCGGCACCCCTTGATGCAGAAACCAAGTTTACTCGGGCGGGTGGGGGACGCAGCGCACCCTCACCCGCCTTGCTTGATGTCGCAGCACCTCCTACACAGCGTCGGCGCGCAGGGCCTCTACCACGTTGTCGGCGCGGCAGCGGTGCATGCCGTAGGCCACCGACGCACCCACGGCGACCACGGTCATGGCGGCGGCCAGGGCCACGTAGTTCCAGGGCAGAGTGAAGGGCAGCCCCGTCATAGAGCCGGAGATCACCTGCCACAAAAGGAAGGACACGAGCAGCGACAGCAGCACGCCGGGCACGAGGCCGCGGATGCACCAGGCGACGCATTCCTCGGCCACCATGGCACGGAACTGCCGGTTCGAAAGGCCCACCGACTTCATAACGGCGAACTCGCGGCGGCGCAGGATAAGGCTGTTGGTCACCGTGTTGAACACGTTGGCCATGGCGATGAGCGCCAGAATAACGGCGAACAGCAGGCAGAACACGTTCACCACCGTGGCGATCATCTGGTTGGAATCGCGCTGCTCGATGTAGTCGTTAAAGGAGTAGAACGCCAGCCCGTAGGGACTCTTGTCATGGAAGTACGCGCTGCCGGCCGTCGCCAGCTCCTCGGCGAGCGCGCCGTGGTCTCCATCGGCAGAGTCGAAATAGCTATAGAAGATGGGGGACGTGCTGCCGAAACCCTGGTAAGCCGCCATGGACTCGGGCACGATGAGCTGCAGGCCCTCCCCACGGGCACTGGCGATGGCAGGCGCCTCCTCGGCCAGGGCGACAACCTCGACGGAGACCGTCTGCGCCTCCGCCTCCTCCAGAGGGAACCATTCGACCCCGTCGTCATCGCCTTCAAGGTAGGGCTGGAAGGCGAAGGCCTCAGCATTGCCCTCTCCGGATGTTGCGCCGACGCCGATGCCCGCCGCCGGCTCGCCGTGATAGGTCACCGCCGTAAGGGCCTCCAAAGTGCCCGGCTCTCGCAGCACGTTGAGCAACTGGTAGACGCTGCCATTGTTGCCGTAGCCCTGGGCCAGGGCGATGGCCCGCAGGTGAGCCGGATCGCGAAAGTCGGCGGGGTCAAGCCCCAAGCTCTTCGCGTAGTCGTCGAAGGCGGCATCGTCCAAGTAGGCGACGGAGCCGACCGCGCCGATGCTGCCGTCGGCCATCGTGCCGCCCGTGCCGTTGCTCGTATCGGCAAGGGCGTCGCCCGCCATGGCCTCGGGAAGAATGGCGTAAATGTCCGCCGTCATCTTCCAGCCCACCGGCTGGGCGCCGGCCACTTGGGAGAGATCGGCGAAGGCATCGGCGAACACCTGGGCCTGCGCTGCGAACAGCTCGTTGTTCGCAGCCGCGACGGCTTCGGGCGTCGTCGAGGCAGCGGGCTGGGCAGCGCCCTCGGCAGCCGCAGGACCGCTGGCTGCAGCATCGCTTTCGCCAGCCGCCGCGCCTCCGTCATCAGCTTGCGCGTTCCCGCCGGCCGTCCCTTCGTCCTGGGACGCCTTCGCATCCAGCTGGGCCCAGACGCCCACTTGGCCGGCCGGCTCGCCGCCGCCGGTCACCACGTTGGTCAGGGTGCCGAGGAACACGTTCAGTGAGCCGGCGGTCATGAGCAGCACGATGGCCAGCGCCAGCGACACCGAGGCCGCCCGGCCCTTCCCCGTGCCGCGCTTGCGGTTGATGCGCGCCAGCATGCCGCCGACGCCGAGCACGCGCCCGGCCGCCCCGCGGGCCTTCCAAAGCCGTGACGCCTCGGTGCACCTCGCGGCCCGCGCCGCCCCGCGCCGGGAAACGCGGCTGCCGCTGGCGGCCCGCAGCGAGTCGATGATGTTCGTGCGGCTCGCCCGCTTCGCCGGAATCCACACGGACACGAGCACGGTGACGAACGTGAGCACCGAGGCCGCAAGCAGCACCCAGCCGCTCACGGCCACGCGGAAGGGCACTTCCACCGACCCGGCCAGCTGGGAGATGGCCGGCCCAAGCGCCGCGAAAGTGGCAGCGCACCCGGCAAGACCGATGAGAAGCCCACAGGGGATGCCGATGACGGCCACGATGGCCCCTTCCAGCACCACGGCCCGGCGCAGCTGCCGGCGCGAGGCGCCCACCGAGGACAGAAGCCCAAACTGCTTGATGCGCTCGGCCACCGAGATGTTGAAGGCGTTGAAGATGAGCGAAACGCACGCCACGACGATGACCGCCGCCAGCACCACGACCAGGCCGTAGAACGTCGCCCAAATGGAGGAGTCGCTGGAAACGCCCATGTAGCGCAGCATGGCCGTGTGGAGCACCACATGCTCGTCGGGGAACAGCGCCTCTGCGGCTTCTTCCACCTGCTGGGTGTTGGCCACGTCGTTCAACGTGAAGAACACGTCGGTAAAGGCGTCGGGCGCGGCGCCCCCAGCGGTCACGCCCACCATGCCTGCCGCCGTGGAAAGGGCGTAGCCCGGACGATCGTAAAAGCCCACCACGGTATAGGTGCTCTCCTCGGTGTTCGTGATATCCTCGTTGAAGATGCCGCCGTCGATGTCCGCCTCCAGCACGCCCATGGAGGAGTTGAGCGGTGTGCCGTCGGTGATCTCGCTCTCGTGGGCCTCCCCCTGCACGCCCCACGAGGCGGTCATGGTGCCCGCGGACATGGATCCCTCCTCGCCCGGGGCGAGTCGGGCCACCCGCTGGCCCACGTCGAAGGTGACCGTATCGCCGAGGTTCACCCCGCCGTAGTCGTTCCACGTGGAGAAGAGCATGATCTCGTGGTCGTTCTCGGGCAGGCGTCCCTCGCTGGGCGTAATGCCGCAGATGTCGCCCACGTCGCCTTCGATGGAGCGAATGGCCAGATAAGTTCCCTGGGTATTCTGCTGGTCGGCAGTCAACGCGGCGAAGCCGACATCGCGCAGGATCGCCGTGCCAGCCACCTGCGGGTCGGCTTGGGCGTCGGCGACCTTCTCGTCAAGCGCCGAGCTGCCATCGGCTTCCACGCAGGCCATCCAGGTGCCGGCCAGGTGCGCCTCGGAACGATAGAGGTAGTCGTTCAGCGACACATAGGTGGTGAGCACCGCCGTGAGCAGGGCCGCGGCCAGGGCCACGCCGGCGATGGTCACGAGCGTGCGCACTTTGTTGGCACGCAGGCTCTTTACGGTGAAGTTCGTCGTGGCGTTCATCGGCGGATCCTCTCGTCGCGCACGATGCGGCCGTCCTCCACGGCGATGATGCGGTCGGCGGCCAGCGCGATCTCCTCATCGTGGGTGATGACGATCATGGTCTGGCCGAACTCGCGGTTGGAATCGCGCAGAAGCTGCATGATCTCGCAGCTGTTGCGGGTGTCCAGGTTGCCCGTGGGCTCGTCGGCGAGCACTACCGCCGGCGCGTTCATGAGGGCGCGCCCGATGGCCACGCGCTGCTGCTGGCCGCCGGAGAGCTGGCTGGGCAGATGCCCCTCGCGGCCGGCGAGTCCCAACCTTTGCACGAGGCCTTGCAGGCGGCCCGCGTTCACCGTGCGGCCGTCCAAGGCCACGGGCAACGTCATGTTCTCCACCACGTTCAGCACCGGCACCAGGTTGTAGAACTGGTACACCAGCCCCACCTCGCGGCGACGGAACACCGCCAGCTCCTCGTCGGAGCGCGCGTACACGTCGGCGCCGTTCAGCAGCACATGGCCCGAGGTGGGCCGATCCACGCCGCCGATGAGGTGCAGCAGGGTGGACTTGCCCGAGCCCGACGAACCCACGATAGCCACGAACTCGCCCTCTTCCACGCTGAAGGACACGTCATCCAGGGCGCGGGTGGCCGCCTCGCCCTCTCCGTAGATCTTCGTCAAGTGGCTGACCGTCAAAATGTCCATGCCAGATGCCTTTCTTCTCCTGGTTTCCCAATCTACGGAACAAGTATGGCGGCCACCCATTGCCGCCCCCTAACGCGCCCATTACGGTAATGTAATTAAAAGACTTAATGCTCGAAATCTGGAACACTAACGGGCCTAATGTCCCAAATTTCGAGCATTAACAGACGCGCCGCCTACACCACGAGTTTCGGGAAGGCGATTTCGAAACGGGCGCCGCCGGCGGGGTTGTTGGAGGCACGCAGGGTGCCGCCCTGGGCGGAGACGAGGGCCTGGGCCAACGAGAGCCCGATGCCGAACCCGGCGGGCTGACGAGCGTCGTTGCCGTTGTCGTCGGCCCAGGGGCGACCAAGGTCGCCCCCTACGGGATCAACCTGCATCCTGTCGGTCGGATCGGTATTTTCCAAACGGGACGGTTTTGATCGAATCCCCTCAGCCGGATCGAAGCCTTCTGTAGGGGGCGACTTCAGTCGCCCCTCGGGCGCAAGCTCGGGAGATGCCGGGACGAGACCTCTTCCTCGGTAGAAGCGCTCGAAGATGTGGGGCAGATCCTCCGGGGCGATGCCGGGGCCGGTGTCGGAAACGGCAATAGTGGTGGCCAGGGCGTCCTCGCTCACGGCCACGGTCACCGTGCCACCGGGAGGGGTGTGCTCCATGCAGTTCTTCGCGATGTTCTCCACGGCCTCGGCAGTCCACGGCGCATCGCCCTGGAAGGTGGCGGTCTCGTCCAATTCCAGCACGAGATTCACGTCGCGCAGATCCATGGCGGTGGCCAGAGGCGCCACCGCCCGGCGCGCTACCTCGGCGCCCCGCACCTCGCGCTGCTCCACGTGCATGGCGCCGGCATCCACCTTCGCGATCTTCAGCAGCGTGGTCACGAGCCACGAGACGCGCTCGATCATCGATTCCAGCTCGCGCACGGCGCGTTTGCGCTCGCGGGCATCGTCGGCGCGCTCCACCACGGGCAGCATGAGGGTGATGGCCGTGAGCGGCGTGCGAATCTGGTGGGACACGTCGGCCAGAGAATCGGCCAGCGCGTTGCGCTCGCGGGACAGCTGGTCGCGGGTGCGCGAAAGGCGCGACACCATCTTCGACAGCTCGTTGGCGAGCACCGCCACGTCGCCCTCACGGCAGTTCGAGAAGCCCACCGTGTGGCCCGAATGCAGCACCTCGTCGATCTCCTCGGCGAGCCGGCGAATCTGGCGGTGGCGGTACAGCGACACGACGAGGAACACCGCCAGCAGCACCGCGCCCGTGCCGGCGACCCACGGCTTCGCCTCGCTCGGCGCCGCCCACGCGAGCACGGCCATGAGCGCCACCATGACCGCGCACTGGCGCAACAGCGTCGATGCGGAGCCCACGCTACTCGCCCCCTCGTGCCGCGGCGGCGCACTCCATCAGCCACACGACGCACTCCATCGACCGCACGGCCTCAGACCACCGAACTCGCGCCATCGCCCCTACTCCCCCACCTTGTAGCCAAGACCGCGCACGGTGACGATGAGTTCAGGCTCGGCCGGGTCGGTCTCCACCTTCTCGCGCAGGCGTTTCACATACACGTTCAGCGCGTTGTCCGACACGTACTCCCCGGCGCTGTCCCAAATAGCGTCGCGCAGGTTCTCACGGGTGACGAGCTTGCCCGCATGCTGCAAAAAATACAGCAGCAGCCGGTACTCCAGCGCCGAGAGAAACACCTCGCGGCCGTCCTTGGTCACGGCCGCCGAGGCTACGTCGAGCCTCACGTCGCCGACGGTGAGCACGTTGGAGGCCGGGGCCGTGCGCCGCAGCGCTCCGCGGATGCGCGAGATGAGCTCCCGGGCGCGGAAGGGCTTGGCGATGTAGTCGACGGCCCCCATATCGAGCCCCGCCACCGTGGAGTACTCGTCGTCGGAGGCGGTGAGGAAGATGACGGGCATCTCGGGCGCCGTCTCCCGCGCGGCCGCGCACACAGCGAACCCGTTGCCCTGGGCCAGCGTCACATCAAGCAGCGCAATGTCGAAGTCGTCAGCCGCCAGCGCCGCACACGCTCCGTCCTGGGTCGCGCATGACCGCACGGCAAAGCCCTCCCCTTCCAAAAGGTCGGTCAGCGCCAGCACGATGGCATGATCGTCCTCAACCAGCAGAACCCGCATGATGCCCCTTTCCACGCGCACGTCGCCGCAGTCAGCACCTGAGCCACTGCGCCCGATGCCCTTTCTCGTTCGCCACCATGATAGCGTCCTATTATGGGAAACCGCGCCCGAACGGCAAGAAAGCAAGTCTCCTTACGAATTCGTAATCAGCTGCAATGGAGACCTCAGCACCTGTGCTATCGAAGCCTACGCCATCTCATCAGAACGCTCGCTATTCCCCTCTTCAGAAAAGGCACACCCGATAAGGATGCCATTTTTTCGAGTTGTTAGAGTTGTCAGCATTAAAAGCAAGACCATTCCGCCCCTGGCTGCTCTCGGTTTTTGCCCCATCACGCAAAACCCCAGGTCGTCAAAAGCCTAAACCGGCAGCGCACGACCGCTGCTTCGCGCAAAACTCTAACAACTCAAAATTTTCGTCCAAAACGGCGCTGCCTCTATTCCAGATGCGCAGCTACCACTTCCACGAGGCGCTCGGCTACGGCGCGTTTGCTCATGAGGGGCAGAAGCACGTCGTCGCCTTCCGTGACGAGCCACACCTCGTTGTTGTCGGTGCCGAAGGCGAGGCCGTCGCCCACCTGGTTGGCCACGATCATGTCGGCGTTCTTCTTCTGGAGCTTGGCGTGGGCGTTCATGAGCACGTCGTTGGTCTCGGCGGCGAAGCCCACCACGTACTGGTCGGGGCGCTTGCCCGCGGCCAAAGTAGCCAAGATGTCGGGGTTCTCCGTGAGAGGCACATTGGCAAGCGCCGCATCGTCACGGCCCTTCTTCAGCTTGCGATCGGCCGGATTCGCCGGACGCAGATCGGCCACAGCGGCGGCGAAAATGGCGGCATCGGCGGCCGGGAACACGGATGCGGCAGCGGCCAGCATATCGCGGGCCGTCTTCACGGGCACCACTTCCACGCCGGTGGGCGCGGCAAGGGCCACCGGCCCCGACACGAGCACCACCCGCGCGCCGGCGGCCGCGGCGGCCTCGGCGATGGCGTAACCCATCTTGCCCGAGGAATAGTTGGAGATGTAGCGCACCGAATCGATGGGCTCCACCGTGGGGCCCGCCGTCACGAGCACCGTGCGGCCAGCAAGCGCGCCCGCGGGCATGGTGGCCGCGCCGTCGGCCACGGCGCCGGGCTGCGGGGCGTCGGTAGGAATGGGAGCAGAAGCGGATTCGGCGCAGCGCTCGGGATGACGCGAAGAGGCAGCGCTGATCTGCTCCATCACGGCTGCGAACGGCACTTCGCCGTGCTGCTCGCAGGCCTCGCTCAGAGCGTCCAGCCCCACGCGCTCGGCCAGAAGTCCCAGCGTCTCGCGCACGATGACAGCGGGATCGGCCAAACGACCGCGACCCACATCGCCGCAGGCCAGATAGCCCGCGCCCCCTTCGATGAAGCGCACGCCCCGGCGGCGCAGCGTGGCCATGTTCTCCTGGGTGGCCGCCGCCTCGTACATATGCACGTTGGCCGCCGGCGCGATGGCCAGCGTCGCCGTGGTCGCCAGGGCCGTCGTGGAAAGCAAGTCGTCGGCAATGCCGCAGGCCACCTTCGCCATTACGTTGGCCGTGCACGGCGCGATAAGGAACACGTCGCATTCCTGAGCGAGCGAAATATGGTGAATGGGATCGGACGGATCGTCGAACAGATCCACCGCCACTTTCTCGTGAGTGAGCGCCCGGAAGGTCACGGGATCGACGAAGTGCGTGCCGTGCTCGGTCATGACCACCTTCACCCGCACGCCCGCCTTCTGCAGCCCGCGCACGATTTCCCCGGCCTTGTAGGCCGCAATGCACCCGGTCACTCCCACCAATACGCAAGGCCGCTCCGCACTCATCGCCCTCTCCTTCCAAGAAGTTTTCCGCCTATTATAGGCGAACCAACTGGCTAATTCGAATCGCATCAGCCAGCGAAGGAGAACGCCCTCTCGGCGATCTCTTATCGCCCTACGGAGAATGCGGCCGTTAAGAAGCAGATTCTACTTCAGCAGCAACGATGTCGGGATGGTACCGACCCATGTGCGTCATCTTCTCTGCTTCTTTTGCCGCATTCGCAGCAGGATCAAGCGATAAGCGGGCGACGAGAGGGCGTTCTCCTTCGCCACCCGCATTACCGAGTTGCTACATATTCACGCAGTGGATCTTCTCGCCACGCTCGAGGTAGGCCATGACTTCCTCCACGGCCATCTTGGCGCAGTTGTCCTCGGCCTCGGCGGTGGAGGCGCCCAGATGCGGGATGACGATGGCGCGCTCCATCTTCACGACGGCCGGGTTGGCGAAGTCGGTCACATACGCGGCCACCTTGCCGGACTCAAGCGCCTCGGCCATGGCGACGTCGTCGACCAGCACATCGCGGGAGAAGTTCAGGAACACGACGCCGTCCTTCATCTGAGCGATGGCGTCGGCGTTGATCATGCCCTTGGTGGCGGGCAGCGCCGGCACGTGGATGGTGATGAAGTCGCTCTCCTTGAGCACCTTCGGCAGGTCGGCGAACTCCACCGTCGGGGAAATCTGCTCGTGCACGGTGATCTCGTCCATGGCCGGATCGTAGCCGACGACCTTCATGCCCAGCGCCTCGGCGGACTGCGCCACCAGCTTGCCGATGGCCCCCAGACCAATGACGCCCAGCGTCTTGCCAAGAATCTCGCCGCCGGCGAACTGCTTCTTGGCCTTCTCGGCGGCCTTGCCCACGTTCTCGTCGTCGGCGTTGTCGCGCACCCACGCCACGCCGCCGATGATGTCGCGGCTCGCCAGCAGCATGCCGGCCAGCACGAGCTCCTTCACGGCGTTGGCGTTGGCGCCCGGCGTGTTGAAGACGGCGATGCCGGCCTCGGCGAACTTGTCCAGGGGGATGTTGTTCACGCCAGCGCCGGCGCGGGCCACGGCCTTCAGGTTCGCGGGCACTTCCATCTCGTGCATGTCGGCGGAGCGCACGAGGATGGCGTCGGCCTCGTCGATGTTCTCGGTGACCTCATAGTTGTCGGTGAGCAGGGCCAGGCCCTCAGGAGAGATGTTGTTCAGGCAGTAGATCTTGTACACGAAAAGCTCCTTTCAGTAGGCATCCCCAGCATACCGCGAACTTTAGCGCGCTAAAGCAACAGTTGCGCTGACGGAGAAAAAGCGGTTTCGTGCGGCGGCGCACGCGGGTGGTGGCGCATGCGTGCGGCGGCGCGCAAGGGCGGCGGCGCATGCGGGTGGCGGCGCGAGGGTCGGCGGCGCGCAAGGGCGGCAGAAGCCCCGGCCCCCTACGCGTTGGCGTGGTGCACGTAGTCGCAAATGCGCGCGGTAAGCGAGCGCTCCGCCGCCGCAAACGCCTCGGCGCAGTCGCAGCCTTCCTCGACGCGCTGTTCGGCCTCGCGGATGTAGTGCAGCGTCGTCGTGAGCACCATGCCCACCACGGCCACCGCCTCGAACGCCGCATCGATATCGCCGCGAATGCTGCCCTCGCGCTGCCCGCGCTCGATCTGCCCGCGCAGCACCGCCAGCAGGCGCTCCTCCAAAGCGCGCATCGGCTCGGACCATTCGCGCCCGCGCCGCCACAACTCCGACACGAGGATGCGCCCGAATCCGGCGTTGCGGAAAATAGTCGCGGCGAAAGAATCCATCATGGCCGTAAGGGCTTCCACGGCCGAAGGGGCCTTACCGGCGATAGCCACAAAGTCGTCGACGATCTCGCCAATGCCCTCCACGAGGATGCAGGTGGCGATATCGGCCTTGCTGGAGAAGTGGTAGTAGGCCACGCCCTTCGAAACGCCCGCCACCTCCACGATGCGCTCCACCGTCGTGTCTGCGTAGCCGCGTTCGGAAATGACCTCGATCGCCGCATCCAGCAATTGGCGCCGGGTGGCGTCCGCCTTGCTCGTTCTCCCCTTCTGCTGGGCCATGCCCCACCTTCCCGCCCGCGCAACCGACAATGCCGCGTGCAAAACGCCTCGACCGGCTCCGCGCCGTCGGGCAACCACTCATTTTGGTCATCGCAGCGCAGCTGCGGCCATTAATCTCTCATCAACGAGGAGAGACGCTGCTGCGATGATAATACCGGGCTCCCGCAAGACCGGGCGCCCCGGCGAAAGACTCACCAAATCCCTTGAATTCCTGACTTATTTACTTAGTGTAAATAGACACCTTATCCCTGCTTGAAGCTACTTTTTCGGCCAATTTCAACCATTTGATTTCCCTTAGGGAAAACTCCTGTTACAATGCCCCCGTCATGAGGAGGACGAGAAAGGCTCGAGTCGTGACCGCCAAGATCATCGAATTTCCCGGCCAATGGTGGCGTGCGCCCGAAGCGACCCCGTGCGAGGGGGTCTTTTCGAATGCTGCGCTCACCCTCGTTATCGGGCCGGCGGACGACTCCTCCCCGCAGTGCAGCGCCTTCATGAGCGCCGACGAGACCCTTGCCGACCTGCATCGGCTCATCATCCAGCACTTCGGGTGGGACGACGCCCACAACTACTTCTTCAGCCAGGGCTGCGACCGCTACGAGGATCCGTTGCTGTTCGCCACCCAAGATCGCGTCTCGGCCCGCTGCCGCCGCATCTACTGCGCCGCCGACGTGCCGCTGAGCCGCGTGTTCAGCCGTCCAGAGGCGCCGCTCTACTATACCTACGCGCTGCCGAATGGCCGCGAACTGAAAATCGTCCTCGACGACACCGTCGCCTTGAAGCTATTCGGCTGAACCGCCCCGCAGCGCCTCGTCGCGCAGCGGCTCCGACGTTCCCGTGCGCTTAAACGCGTGCTTGCCGGCCAGCAGCGGCGGAGCCTTCCGCACCCAAATGGAACCGAGGCGCAAGCCCAGCAGGCGGGCGCGCGACCGAATGGCCTCGGAGTACGCCTCCACGATCGGCTTTGTCTGCGCCACGTCATCCACGTAAAGAAGCAGCCGATAGCGCTTCTCCCCCTGTCGCTTGCCATCCCGAACTGCCGTCTCGCCGCTTAGTCCCGCGGCGAACATCTCCCGCACCGAGGCACCGCGAACCTTCTCGAGAAGAGCCCAGGCCAGCTCGGTGTCCTCGAAGACGAGAAACACGGCCCGCTTCACGATATCCAAGGCCCGCGCCTCGTCCTGGTACTTGAGCCCGTCACGGTTGCCGGGAACGCGGGCGCTCTCCCCTTCCTCCCACAATTCCGGAAACAGCCGCCGCTGGCGCATATCCCATTTCGCAGGGAAGAAGCGCAGCTCGTTGACGGCGAAGCCCTCTTGCTCCAGATTCATGAGCAGTACCGACTGCCAGGCGTCCACCTCGGTGCGCGCCATGGCGTCGTCCAGATACATGCCGAAGACCCACCAGTCCTTATGGCGGTCGGGCCCTTTGCGGGGGCGCTCGTCCTTGGCGATGTAGATGCCGTTGGTGTGCATGAGGACGAACCGCCCCACATCCGGGCGCAAACGCCACGTGCGCTCCACGGCGGCGCGGAAGCGATCCTTGTTCCGCGAGCGCTTGAGAGCTGCGGCGGCTTCAGGACCCCAACCGGCAATGGTTCGATCCAGTTCGGTGCCTAGCGTCTGCACAAGCGCCCCCTCACGTCAGATCTCCGGAATCGTTCAGCGATACCGCCTCGCCGGCCGTGTCCACGGGCAGGCGCAAAAGCGCCGCGTAGAAGTCCTTCGTGCGGGCGAGCACCTCGCGGATGCTGTAGGCCCGCTGGTTATCGTAGGCCCCCTTGTCGCAGGGCACGCCCCACGCCTGCATGCCCAGACAATCGGCAGCGAACATGGCGCGATACAGATGGTAGGCCTGGGTGGCCACGATGATGCGGTCCGCCCCGAACACGTGCCGCGCCCGCCACATCGACTCGTAGGTGGTGTTGCCCGCATGGTCTACGTACACGTCCTCGCTCGGCACGCCCAATTCAACGCAGTACGCCTTCATGGCGTCGGACTCGTTGTAATGGGAGGTGCGGTTGTCGCCGCTGACGATGATGGCCCGGGCCGCACCGCTCTTGTACAAGTCGCAGGCCACTTCCAGCCGATCGGCCAAAATATCGCTCGGCGTGCCGTCGGCGTACACGCTGGCCCCCAGCACCACCACGGCATCGGCGGCATCGCCGGCCAGCGCCGTCGCCGCGCCTTCCACGGTAACCACCCGATCGCGCGTCGTGACCACGGTGACCACGTTGGCCACGCCCACGATGAGCACCGCCAGCGCGCAGACGGCCAGCAGCACGCAAGCGCACCAGCGCCACCAGGGCACGGGTCGGGCGTTGTCGCGGGCCACAGGCCACCTCCTTCGTAGCATCGGAAAAGCGGGGTACACTATAGCAAAAATTCAAACTTGTCCAGTGGTGCGGGAAGTCATCCCTGATAAAGTTGGTATACTACACAAGTTGAGAAACCGTTTCCTCGTTGTTACGGCAACGACACGTTGAGCAACTCCAAAGGACGCGCGCCATGTACCATTGCCCGGTGACTTTCTATCTCGTGGGCCTGCCCGACGAGATCGCACGCATTATCGAAGATGCGCAGCCGCAGCCAAGCTTTACGCACCATTTCACGCGCAGCGATGAGCCCGAAGAGGCGCTCACCGCCCAGGCCAGCGCCATTTTCGCCGATGCCACGGGCCACGATGCCACCGCCTGGGCCCGCGTCTTCGCCGCTCACCGGCAGGCCACCACAACGGTCACCCTCATCGTCTCCCACGACCAAGCGCCCGCCGTCGAGCCCTACTTCAACGACATCGCCGACCTGTGGATCGCGCCCTTGAGCGCCGCCGAGGCATCCTGGCGCTTCAACCATTGGCAGCGCGCCTGCAAGCGCTACGCCGACTCCTGGGAGACGAGCCAGTATTTGGAAGCCACCATCAACTCTATTCCGTCGCTTGTATGGTACAAGTCCAAGGACGGCATCCACCACAAGGTCAACGACGCCTTCTGCGCCACGGTGAACAAGACCAAAGAACAGGTGCAGGGCCGCGGGCACGCCTACATCTGGGACGTGGAAGCCGACGATCCCGCCTGCATTGAATCGGAGCGCCGGGTCATGGCCGCCAAGTCCACCATTGTCTCGGAGGAGACCGTGCAGACCAGCGATGGCACGCGCCTGCTCACCACGTACAAGTCGCCCCTCTACAACATCGACGGCTCGGTCATGGGCACCGTCGGCGTGGGCATCGACGTCACCCAGGAACGCGCCTACGAGGACGAGATCGTCGAGAAGAACCACACCATGGAAACCATCTTCACCACCATGGATTGCGGCGTCATCACCCATTCGCTCGACGGCACGCGCCTGCTCGGCATCAACCAGGCGGCCCTGGACATTTTGGGCTACGATTCGGCGGAAGACCTCATGGCCGCCGGCTTCGACATGGTGGCCCCCTCGGTCGTCGACGAGGACGCCGGGAAGATGCGCGAATCAATCGCTACCCTGAAGAACGTCGGCGACTCGGTGAGCACCGAGTACCGCGTGCGCCACGACAACGGCGACATCGTGCACGTCATGGGCAACGTGAAGCTCATCGAAAGCGATGGCGAGCTGCTCTTGCAGCGTTACCTGCTCGATTACACGGACAAGAAAAAGGAAGAAGTGCGCAAGGAGCGCCGCCAGCGCGATCTCATCCAGGCGCTTTCCGAGGACTACCTGCTCGTATGCTCCTTCAGCCTGGACACCAAAGCGGGCGAGGCCCTGCGCGTCAGCGGCGACAGGCTTCGCAAGTTGGACGAGCTGTTCGCCGGCGAGCTCAATCTCGACAGTTGCCTCGGCGGATACATCAATGAAGCTGTCGTGGAAGAGGACCAGGCCATGCTGCGCGACGCGCTTTCGGCGGAAAGCCTCATCACGCGCCTGACCGACGAGAGCCGTATCCATGTGAACTATCGCATCAACCACGGCGACGTTACGGAGTACTGCCAGGCCACCGTCGTGCGCGGCGGCGATTGGCCCCAAGCCCACAACATGGTGCTGGGCCTGCGCAGCGTCGACGTGCAAACTCGCGAGGAGATGAAGAAGAAGGCCCTGCTGGAAGAGGCACTGACCCAGGCCAACAAGGCCAACGCCGCCAAGAGCGCCTTCCTCTCGAACATGTCCCACGACATCCGCACGCCCATGAACGCCATCGTGGGCTTCACCACTCTGGCTGCCAGCCGCCTCGATCAGCCGGAGAAAGTGGAGGAGTACCTGAACAAGATCAAGTCCTCCAGCACGCATCTCTTGAGCCTCATCAACGACATTCTGGACATGAGCCACATCGAAAGCGGCAAGGTCTCACTGGATGAGCAGCCCTACAACCTCGTCGATCTTCTGGACGATCTCTACAGCATCATTCGGGCCGAGACGAGCGCGCGGCAACTGTACTTCTCCATCAATACCGAGAGCGTCCGCCACACCGAGGTGCGCTGCGACAAGCTGCGCATCAACCAGATTCTCTTGAACTTGCTGGGCAACGCCCTGAAGTTCACGAATCCCGGCGGATTCATCAAGGTGACGCTGGACGAGCTGCCCGGCGCGCCAGTCGGCTACGGGCGCTACCGCTTCACCGTGTCGGACACGGGTATTGGCATGAGCCCCGAATTCGTCGAGCACATCTTCGACCCCTTCGAGCGCGAGCGCACCTCCACCATCAGCGGCATCCAGGGCACCGGGCTCGGCATGTCCATCACGAAGAACCTCGTGGACATGATGCACGGCACTATTTCCGTGAAGAGCACCCAGGGCAAGGGCACCTCGTTCACCGTTGAGCTGACCTTGCAGCTGGCGTGCGAGGGCGCGACCGCAGCGGCCCAAGAGGCCAAGACCCAGCACGTCGACCCGAGCCACCGGCTGCGCCACAGCCGCATCCTGCTCGTGGACGACAACGACCTCAACCGCGAGATCGCCATCACCCTTCTAGAGGACGAGGGCTTCACCGTGGAATACGCCGTGAACGGCTGCGAGGCGGTGGAGAAGATCATGGACGCACCGTCGGGGCACTACCAGCTGGTGCTCATGGACGTGCAGATGCCGGTCATGAACGGCTATGAGGCCACCAAGGCCATCCGTCGCCTGAACGATCCGACCCGCGCACAAGTGCCCATCCTCGCCATGACCGCGGACGCCTTTGAGGAGGATCGCCAGAAGGCCCTGCGCAGCGGCATGAACGGCCACCTCACCAAGCCCGTCGAAATCGACAAGCTCTTCAAAGCTTTGGACGAACTGCTCAGCTAGCATCGCTCGCTGCGGGAGGGCGGACCCGCCCGCAGACCTCTGGGCGCCCTGCGGAGAACGCCGTTAGTTAAAGAAATAGCCCCACGTCAGCAGCAAGCGTGCTGGGATGAGGCTATCTTTTGTGCGTTCCTTCCGCTATTTCCTTTAACGGCGTTCGCAGCAGGATAAAGCGCCCAGCGGGCTGCGAGCGGGTTCGCTCTCCCGCAGCCCACGAGGAGTTGCAGCTACACCGCGACGATGTTCACCAGACGCCCGGGGACGTAGACTTCCTTCTTCACCGTCTTGCCCTCAAGGGCGGCGGCCACGGCCTCGCGGGCGGCGGCGAGCACCTCGGGCTCCGGAGCGTCGGCGGCCACGGTCACGCGGCCCTTGATCTTGCCGCAGATTTGCACGGCCAGCTCCACCTCGTCGGCGCGGGCCTGATCGGGATCGTATGCCGGCCACGGCTGGTCGTAGACGAAGCCCTCGCGGCCCAGCGCCTCGCGCCACAGCTCGTCGGCCAGATGGGGCGTGAACGGCGCCACGAGCTTCACCAGTACCTCGGCCACTTCCGCGTCGAGCGCGCGATGGTCTTCGCAGGCGGCGCGATCCTCGGGGCTGAACGCACGCAGGTACTCGCCGGCGGCGTTCGACAGCTCCATGATGGCGGCGATGGCGGTGTTGAAGTTGTTGCGCTCGATGTCGGCCGACACCTTCTCCACCACGCGATGGCGCTCACGAATGAGCTTCTTCGCCGCGGCCACGGCCGCCTCGTCAGCCGGCTTCTGCGCGAACAGCGTCTCGTCGCCGGCCTTGCCGCACAAGTCGTGCACCTGGCGCCACAGACGGTTCAGGAACTTGTACATGCCCGGCAGGCCGTCCTCGTTCCACAGCTTCTCCTTCTCGGGCGGCCCCAAGAACAAGATGTAGGCGCGCACGGCGTCGGCGCCGTATTCGGCGATCATCTCCTCCGGCGAGACCACGTTGCCCTTCGACTTGCTCATCACATCGCCGTGGGCGTCGAGCACCATGCCCTGGCACAACAGGTTCGTGAAGGGCTCGTCGAAGTCGAGCAGGCCGCAGTCGCGCAGCACCTTGGTAAAGAAGCGGCTGTAGAGCAGGTGCAGGATGGCGTGCTCGATGCCGCCGATGTACTGATCGACCGGCATCCAGGCGTTAGTCTTTTCCGGATTGAAGGGCGCGTGCACGTTGTGCGGGTCGGTGTAGCGCATGTAGTACCAGCTGGAGCACGTGAAGGTGTCCATGGTGTCGGTCTCGCGCTTGGCCGGGCCGCCGCAAACCGGGCAGGTGGTGTTCACGAACCCGGCATGGGTGGCCAGCGTCTCGCCGGCGGCCAGATCGATGTCCTCGGGCAGGCGCACGGGAAGATCTTCCTCGGGCACAGGCACCACGCCGCACTTCTCGCAGTGGATAGCGGGGATGGGGTTGCCCCAGTAGCGCTGGCGGCTGATAAGCCAGTCGCGCAGGCGAAACTCCACGGTGCGCTTGCCGCGACCCATCTCTTCCAGCGCGGCCACGATGGCTGCTTCGCCCTCGGAGTGCTTACCGCCGGTCATGCCCGTGTAGGGACCGGATTGCACGAGAACGCCCTCGGCGGCGTAGGCCTCCGGCCAGTCCACCGTGGTCACCACGCGGCCCTGCTCGTCCTTGAGCTGCGGGTACAGCGGGTCGTCCTCGGGCAGAATGATGGGGATGATGGGCAGATCGTACTTGCGGGCGAACTCGAAATCTCGCTGGTCGCCGCAGGGCACGGCCATGACGGCGCCGGTGCCGTAGTCGGCCACGATGTAGTCGCCCACCCACACGGGCACCTTCTCGCCATTGATGGGGTTCACCACGTAGCGACCGGTGAACGCGCCGTGCTTCTCATGGTCGCCCTGAGCGCGCTGGACGGCGGTCACCTTCTTGGCTGCCTCAACCAGCTCCATGACCGGCGCCTCGTATTCGGTGCCTTCCACGAGGCCGCGGAGCAGCTTGCTTTCCGGCGCCAGCAAGAAGAAGCTGCAGCCGAACAGCGTGTCGGCGCGGGTGGTGAACACGGTGATGATGTCGTCTTCCGTGGGCTCGGCCGGCGCGTTGCCGTCGCGGTCGCACAGGATGAAGTCCACGTTGGCGCCCTCGGAGCGGCCGATCCAGTTGGCCTGCTGCTGCTTCACGCGCTCGGGCCAGCCTTCCAGCTGATCCAGGTCGTCCAGCAGCTCCTGGGCGTAGTCGGTGATCTTGTAGTACCACTGGGTGAGGTCGCGCTTCTCCACCTCGGAGTCGCATCGCCAGCAGCGACCCTCGATGACCTGCTCGTTGGCGAGCACGGTGCCGCAGCTCGGACACCAGTTCACCGGCGAGTTGCGACGCTCCACGAGACCGCGCTCCCAGAACTTCAGGAAGATCCACTGGCCCCAGCGGTAGTACTCCGGATCGCACGCCACCACTTTGCGATCCCAGTCGTAGGAAAAGCCCATGCGGGAGAAGCTCTTCTTCTGGGTCTCGATGTTCTCGTAGGTCCAGATGGCCGGATGGCTGTGATGCTTGATGGCGGCGTTCTCCGCGGGCAGGCCGAAGGCGTCCCAGCCCATGGGATGCAGCACGTCGAAGCCCTGCATCTTGGAGTAGCGGGCCACCACGTCGCCATAGGTGTAGTTGCTCGCATGCCCCATGTGCATGTCGCCGGAGGGATACGGGAACATCTCCAGGACATACTTCTTGGGCGCATCGGAATTCTCCGGCACCGTGTACAGCCCGGCCTCTTCCCAGGCCAACTGCAAACGGGGCTCGATCTCATGGGGGTTGTAGGCTTTCATGGCACTCCCTCGAAAACGTGGCTTTCGACCGCGCGCATTCCCCGCGGCCGCGAGTTGATTTCCCCATTATAGCCATGATGCGCTCTTGGAAAAGGGGCGCCAGCGCTCGACCGCGCCCCTCACGGGACAGACGGCGGCTATACGTTCCGCCCCTAGCGCACCCGGCGCAGAGAAGCGCCGCAGTTCCAGCAGGTCTCCCGGGAACCGTCGTTGTCGGCAGCGCACACGGCACAGGTGCGACGCCCCAGCGGCACCTCCTCGGTCACGTCCCCGGGCAGCGGCACGTCGGCCTCCTCATCGGCCAAGCGCGCCATGGCGGCGCGAATGCCCTGCACGCCCGTGATGTGCGCCACTTCCAGCGCATCTTTCCTATGATTTGCCGTCATTTCCGCGCCCCTTCGCCCTTCGACCGTCCAATTCAAGTACCATGATAGCGAAATACCGCGATCCCCTCCGCGAAGGAGCACCCATGAACTTCCACAACGCATCGTTTAAAGCCGCTTACGGCACCTCGGAGCAGCTGCCAGCATCCACAGGTCCCGAGGTTTCCTTTGCGGGACGCTCGAACGTGGGTAAGTCGTCGTTGCTCAACAAGCTCATGTACCGCAAGGGCCTGGCGAAGGTGTCGTCCACGCCGGGCAAGACGGCCACCATCAACTTCTACGATGTGGACGGCCACGATCTCGTGGATCTGCCTGGCTACGGGTACGCGAAAGTGTCGAAAGCAGAAAAGGGCCGGTGGAGTGAGCTCATCGAGGGCTACTACAATCAAGATCGTGACTTCGCACTCGTGGTGTCGCTCATCGACATCCGCCACGAGCCCTCGGCGCTCGACCGCAACATGGTTCAGTTTCTCATGGACGCCGAGCTGCCCTTCGCCATCGCGCTGACCAAAGCGGATAAGCTGTCGAAGCAGCAGCAGATGAAGCAGCGCGCCGCCATCAAGAAGGCGCTCAAGCTGCCGGGTGGCGTGCCCATGGTGGTGACGTCGTCGGAGAAGGGCGACGGCATCGACGAGCTGCGCGCCCTCATCAACCGCGCCATCGAGAGATAAGGGCCGCAAGCCCCGAGACGCGTCGCAAGCTCCGAGGCGTACCGCAAGCTGAAAGCTCATCCCCCATGGAGCACAATATGGCGGGATTTCCCTCCAAAAAGGAGAGCGCCCCAGTGGAGGACCGGGGCGCTGAGGAGAGGAGGGGCCGTCGTTGGCCAGAGCAGAACGTCGGGCCGGCGAGGCGATAGATGTTCAAGCGTTATTCGGTGACCTCGACAGTGAGAGCCGCAGGAACCTCGGGACGCGTCTTCGGGGCCTTGGCCGCCTTCGGCGTACCGAAGAAGAACTTCATGAAGTGCACGAAGACGTAGGCGACCATCACGGCGGCGAACAGCGTCTCCACGGCGATGAGGGCCTCGATCACCGGGAGCGCCGGAATGGAGTAGCCGGCAGCGTAGAGAGCCTGCACGCCCTTGCCGAGCGCCATCGCGGAGATGACGAAGGGGAAGGTCATGGCTGCGTAGCTCGGATAGAACTGCAGGGCGAGGAACTTCGGCACCCGGGTGACGACGCCGATGAGCATCAGCTGGCCGAGGCCCATGAGCACGGCCACGAACACCAGGTTCGGATCAGGCATAACCGACAGATATCCCACCAGCGACAGACCCATAGGAGCAGCATAGATGCAGAACAGCGGGCGAGCGCCTTCGGGGATCTCATGCTTGATGTAGCGCATCGTCACCACGGCGAGCAGCACGAGGTAGCAGGCAAAGCCGAACCAGAAAATGCCCTGGCCGAAGGCTTCGGCGCCGAAGACGGGAGACGTTACAGCCGCCACGATGATGCCCACGTAGCAAATGAAGTACGTAGGAAAGACCTCGGTGAGCTTGAAGCGGCGGATATAGTACAGGGTAAACCACGTCATCAGCACGAAATGCCCCGCCACCGCCGAGCACCACAGCCCGAAAGCCGGCACGATAGCCACGGGAGCCAAGTATCCGGCCAGCTGCATCAGCGTCATGAAGAACGTGGCAGAAACACTTGCGAAAACGGAGTTCTTCATGTCCTCGCGAAGCATGGAGGGGAACATGATCAGCTTGGCGACGAGCATAGCCACCAAGAAGAGAGACAACGCCCCGCAAGCAATGTGGGCGATCTCGGCATAGGGTTGAAGCAAGTTGCCCAAAGCGGCCAGGCCCAAGGCCACGCCCGCTGTGGGGATGGGTACTTTCTTGATAATGTCGCGCATAGAGCACCTTTCGTCGGGGCCTTTGGAGCCGGAAATGTCTCGACCACGAATCGCCGGATATAACGCAACGATCCGCAGGAGTAGGATGGCTTTATTATGCGCGGTTTCTTACCAAAAGAAAACTTATATATAATTATGTAGCCATTAGAGAAGTTTATTGATATGCTACCCGAGCCCCCAGGAACCACCGCACCCATCGAAGGAGACGCAATGCAGGATTTTCGCGTAAAGACATTCCTCACCGTGTGCCGCACTCTGAACTACACCCGAGCCGCTGAGGAGCTGGCGCTCACCCAGCCGGCCGTCTCCCAGCACATCACGTACCTGGAGCGCGAGTACGGCGCGAAGCTGTTCACCTACCATCGCAAAAAGCTGGAGCTGACACCGGCGGGGCGTGTCCTGCGCGACGGGCTAGCGACCATGGCCCACGACGACGTGCTACTGCACGAGCGCATCGAGGAGGTGGCCCATGGCGCCACGGTCAAGCTGCGCATCGGCATGACGCTGACCGCCGGCGAGTACGTGGTGGCCCGGCCCCTCGCCCGCTGTCTGGGCGCCCGACCCGACATCCAAATCACCGTGCGCTCGGGCGGAACCCAGCACCTGATGGAGCTCCTCGACGCGGGAACCATCGATTGCGCCTTCGTGGAAGGGCTCTTCGACAAGGCCCGCTATGCCTCACGCCCCTTCTCGTCCGAGCGCTTGGTGCCCATTTGCGCAGCCGAGCATCGCTTCCCGCGTACGCCACGCACCCTGGAAGACCTCTTGGGCGAACGACTCATTCTGCGCGAGGAGGGCAGCGGCAGCCGCAACGTGCTTGTCCACGCGCTCGCTCAGCGCAATCTCTCGCCTGCCTCCTTCGCCGATCATTTCGTCGTGGAAAGCCTCGATATCATCAAGATATTCGTCCAGGCCGATCTTGGGATTTCCTTCGTCTACGAGGCCGCCGTGCAGCGGGAGGTGCAAGAGGGCACGCTGCGCGTTATCCCCCTCTCCGATGCGGGCATCTTTCACGACATCAGCTTCATTTACCTGCGCGACAGCATCTACGAGCAGGATATGGAAAACCTCTTCGCCGCTTTGAGCGCCTAGGGGCGCCGGGGCGCGATGCTCGCAGGCCGATCATTCGAAGCCGCGTCAATCTGGCAAGTTTTCTTCGGAATTCGACACTTATCATTTTATCTCAGCAATTGGCATATCGAATAGTGTTGATCTTTTATCGCCTACAAACAAAATCGAGGGACTGCCAATATACCGCAGCCCCTCGATAGGGTCGATTATGTCGAAAACCTCGAAAAGCTCGCCTCGGAAGCTACGGCCTCTTTACGCGACCCTCGGCACCGCCCCCGCCATCCTCGCGACAGCATACAGCGGCGCAAGATCCCGGCCGGTTTAGCGGGTGTTGCTCGCGTAGGGAGCCTTGTCCTTCAGCAGCACGTCGTGGGCGCCGCCCTCTACGATGGAAGTGGCGGACACCAGCGTGAGCTTCGCCTTGTCTTGGAACTCGGGAATGGTGAGCGCACCGCAGTTGCACATGGTGCTCTTCAGCTTCAGCAGGGTGATGGCCATGTTGTCCTTCAGGCTGCCGGCGTAGGGCACGTACGAATCGACGCCCTCTTCGAAGGACAGCGACTTCTTGCCGCCCAAATCGTAGCGGCCCCAGTTGCGGGCGCGGGCACTCCCCTCGCCCCAGTACTCCTTCATGTAGGTGCCGTTCACCATGACCTTGGCCGAAGGGCTCTCGTCGAAGCGGGCGAAGTAGCGGCCCAGCATGACGAAGTCGGCGCCCATGGCCAATGCGAGCGAGATGTGATGATCGTACACGATGCCGCCGTCGGAGCAGATGGGCACGTAGATGCCGGTCTCGCGGAAGTACTCGTCGCGGGCCTTCGCCACTTCAATGGTCGCGGTGGCCTGGCCGCGGCCGATGCCCTTGGTCTCGCGGGTGATGCAGATGGAACCGCCGCCGATGCCGATCTTCACAAAGTCGGCGCCCGCGTCGGCGAGGAAGCGGAAGCCCTCGGCGTCAACCACGTTGCCCGCGCCGATCTTCACGTCGTTGCCGTAGTGCTCGCGCACCCATTCGATGGTCATCTTCTGCCAGTCGGAATAGCCCTCGGAGCTATCGATGCACAGCACGTCGGCGCCGGCCTCGACAAGCGCCGGCACACGCTCGGCGTAGTCGCGGGAGTTGATGCCCGCGCCCACCATGTAGCGCTTGTGGGCGTCCAAAAGCTCGTCGGGATTGGACTTGTGGGAGTCGTAGTCCTTGCGGAACACGAGCGCCACCAGATGGTCGTCCGCATCCACAATGGGCAGCGAGTTCAGCTTGTGATCCCAGATGATGTCGTTGGCGGCCTTCAGAGAGGTGCCATCCGGAGCCACCACGAGCTTCTCGCGCGGCGTCATGAAGTCGGCCACCTTCTCGTCCATGGACATGCGGGAGAGGCGGTAGTCGCGCTCGGTCACGATGCCGAGCAGCTTGCCGTGGGCGCTTCCGTCGTCGGTGACGGGCATGGTGGAGTGGCCGTACTGCTCCTTCAGAGCCACTACCTGCTCGAGCGTCATGTCGGGGGAAAGGTTTGCGTCGGAGGTGACGAAGCCGGCCTTGTAGTCCTTCACGCGGGCCACCATGGCGGCCTCGTCCTCGATGGATTGGTTGCCGTAGATGAACGACAGACCGCCCTCGGTGGCGAGCGCCACGGCCATCTTGTCGTCGGACACGGCGGCCATGATGGCGGAAACCATCGGCACGGAAAGCGAGAGCGGGCACTCCTCCTCGCCCTTGCGGTACTTCACCAGCGGGGTCTTCAGGCTGACGCGCGCCGGAATGCAATCGGCCGGCGTATGGCCCGGAACCAGCAGGTACTCGTTGAATGTGCGGGACGGTTCATCGAAATAGTAGGCCACGGCTGCGCTCCTTCTTCCACTCGGTGCCCTAACGGGGACGGGCGGCCGTCGGTGCCACGACGACCAAGTGTTTCAACCCACGCTCCCCGCAATGAGTAATTGACTCATTATAGGCCGAGACGGGACCTGGTGCCAGACCCGCCGCAGACCCGCCCCATTTTTTCGGCAGCGGTCGAAGGCGCGGCGGCCAGACTACGCCTCATGGGCGCCGGCCGTTTCCTCCACAAGCTGGATGAGTTCCTCGCGGGAGTTGATGCCGAGCTTGCGGTACATGTTGCGCAGATGGGTGCGCACGGTGTGCTCGGAGATGCAGAGAAGGTCGGCCACATAGGCGGGGCGATGGCCGCGGGCGATGTAGGGCAGGATCTCGCGCTCGCGGGCCGACAGATTGCGCTTGTCGGCAAGTGCGGCGCACACCCCATCGTAGTCGAGCGGTTGAGCCGAATCGCGGGAGGCTCTCTCCCTGAGGTCTTCAGCGCCATCCGTTTCTCGGAACATCCGATAGTAGTCTGCAAGCGGGGAGATGAGTATATACACGAAATAGGCCATGGCGCAGACCAGGAGCACCGCCCCCATCGTATCATCTTGGGGAACCAGCTGGGCGAGATTGGAACCTACGAGCACTGCCACACTCGTCATGGCGCACAGAGCCGCCCCCACGACCACCGGGGAGAACTCGCCGGCCCGCGCAACGGCGGCGAGCGACGCCAAGGCCAGAAGCGCCACAGTCGCCATGACGCTGTGAGAAACGAGGAACCCCAAGCTGAAGGACATGGTGCCGACGGGAAAGCTGCTCAGCACGATGAAGATCGCCGCTGCTACCGGCAGTAGCACCCGGTAGATTGTCGCCAGGGAGAAGCCGGGCCAGAACCGGGCTAGCACGACGGCCAGTACCGCCGCCACAATCACCGAGGAGGCTCCGATGTGCTCGTAGCCCATGAACACAAATCCACGGGCGCTCATGACGAAGAGGAACAGGCACAGCCCCAGACAGGGGTTGAAGACCATAGTGCGCATCGAGTCCCACAGATGCTCCACCGGGGCATCCTGTTCCACCGCATTATCCCCAACTACCGACTCTTCCGATTCGACAGAGCTGCGAAGCGAGTCGATCGCAGGCGCTACCGCACCTGCCAGGGCGAAGGCCATGAAAGCGCTGAGCGGCTGGGGCAGAACGTCCATCTCGAAGCCGAGCCCTGCCAAAGCCGCTGCCCCACAGGCGATGCCGAGGCCCACCAACGAGCGCCTCAGGCCGAAGCGCGCCAGCAGGCGACACCAACCCACCACGACAACGGCGAGACCCGCACCGATGGCAGCCCCCATCACTGCCGCGCCGAAAGCGCTGACAGGCACGTCGGCCCCTTGAATCACCGCATACAGGCAGAGGCCCATTCCATAGACCAGGGCTCCGGCCACAGCGAGCGGCTTGGGAACGCGCGCCGTCCCGCGGGCCATGGATCCGAGCCCCAACGCCAAGGACGCCATGAACCCTGCGACGCATAGGCCGTCCACGACGGCGACCTCAAGGACACGGTCAAACGATATTTGCGCGAACAGGCATGAGTCCCACAGCCCCAAGGGGCATGATAGGAAAAAGGACCCGAACGATAGGAACTGAGCCGCGGTGCGGGCGGCCTCGCTTTGACGGATCATGAAGTCCCTCCTCTTCATCGGCGTCGTCCCAGCACCCACACTCTACCCGATTACTCCAAAACGCCAAGGCCTCTACCAGGAAATACCCCGTTTTCGTTAGAGCTTTACCTGATTTCGAGTATGGGCGGCGAGCGTCTGTTCCCCGAAGATGAAAAGCACAAGAGGCGCCCGAACCATCGACACCTCGACCGTCTCACACCCAAGGAGGGAATCACATGGAAAACACCCAGGGCTTCACGCGCCGCAACTTCCTGAAGGGGGCCGGCCTCGGCGCGGCCGGTCTCGCCGCCGTCGGCCTCGCCGGCTGCTCCCCGTCGCAGAGCGCGGGCTCGTCCGCATCCGGCACCGCATCGTCGGGTACCGCTTCCAGCACCGCCGCCACGAGCTGGCGCACGGCCCCCGAGCCCATCGCCGAGGGCGACATCGCCGAGACCGCCGAGTGCGACGTACTCGTCATCGGGCTGAGCTTCTCCGGCTGCTCCGCCTTCCGCGCCGCCGCCGAGAGCGGGGCGAAGGTCATCGCCATGGAGGCCCATCCCGAGGACAACCACCCTTGCATGGGCATGGGGCACTTCGGCCACATCAACTCCGAATTCCTCAAAGAGCGCGGCGTTGACGGCGTGGATCCCATCGAATTTCTGAACAACTGGCAGCTGCGCGCCGCCAACCGCTCTAACGTCTCGCTGGCCCGCAAGTTCACCACCACCTGCGGCGAGGCCTTCGATTGGTACATCGATTGCCTGACCGACGAGGAGCGCGACGCCCTGGAGATCCAGTTCTACCCCACCGATGAGGCCTACACCACCTTCAAGAACGGCCTGGGCACCTACATCGGCACAGCCTCCACGATGCCCGTGCAGGAGAAGATCCTCGCCAACTTGCTGCAGGTGGGCCTTGATGCCGGCGCCCAAATCTACTGGGGCTGCCCGGCGCGCCAGTTTCTCACCGCCGACGACGGCCGCGTCACCGGCGCCGTCGGTCAGAAGGAGGACGGCAGCTACGTGCAGGTGAACGCCGCCAAGGGCGTCATCGTCTGCGCCGGCGACTACTCCGCCAACCCCGAGATGGCCAAGGAGTTGCTCTCCCAGATCACCAACATGATCGGCGAGGATGGCCAGATCGTCACCTCGGGCTATGAGGGCGACGGCCTGAAGCTGTGCTACTGGGCCGGCGGCCAGCTCGACCCCTACCAGTCCTCCATGGGCGGCGACTACTACTACCCCTGCGACAGCCCCGCAGACCCGCTCGGCTCCGCCGCGTCGCTGTGGATCAACGCCGACGGCAAGCGCTACTGCAACGAAGGCTTTGGGTTCATGGAATGGGCGGCCTACGCCGGCGCCCTGCAGCCTGCGGGCAAGATCGCCAACGTCTTCGACAGCAACTACGAGGCGCTGATCAAGGCCCAGCCCGCCTGCCACATGGGCATCGACTACCCCAACGGCGGCATGGACGGCCTGCCCGCCATCCTGGAGGCTGCCGTCGCGGGCGGCCCGGAAGGCTCCGGCCCCGATTCCAACCCCGTCGTGTACGCCGCCAACGACTACGAGACCCTGGGCGGATATTTGGGCTACGAGGGCGAGGCCCTGGACAACTTCGTGGCGTCCATCGAGCGCTACAACGAGCTGTGCGCCACCGGCCTCGACGAGGACTTCGGTAAGGAGAAGTCGCTCATGTTCGCGGTGAACCAGCCGCCCTACTACGCCTATGCCGGCGAGAAGACCTTGGGCGGCATGCTCTGCAACACTTCGGGCGTGGCCATCGACGAGAACGGCCAGGTGCTCGCTCGCGAGACCTTCCGCCCCATCCCGGGCCTGTTCGCCGCTGGCAACACAGCGGGCAGCCGCTTCGGCATTCAGTACACCACGGCCCTGTGCGGCGTATCCATCGCCTTCGCCGTCACCCAGGGCAAGTTCACCGGCGAGTACGTGGCCTCCCTCGCCTAGCCATCCCGCTTACTCCTGCCCGGCGATAACCTCCCTCCCACTTATCGCCGGGCGCCTTCACCCCCAAGGGCCCGCAGCTTCCGCCGCGGGCCCTTGCTGTTAGAGGCAGATATGCCGCAGAGGGTGAACGGAAAAGGCAGATACGCCCTGTCTTACAACTTCCAATCGGCGGCTTGGCCTTGGAGGGAGGCCATGCGGGCGAACAGGCCGCCGGCCGCGAGCAGTTCGGCGGGAGTGCCGTCTTCGGCGACGCGGCCCTCGGCGAGGACCACCACGTGGTCGGCGCCCATGACCGTGCGCATGCGGTGGGCGATGACGAGCACCGTCTTGCCCACGAGCAACCGGGAGAGCGCCTGCTGCACCGCCGACTCGTTCTCCACGTCCAGCGAGGCCGTGGCCTCGTCCAGAAGCACGATGGGGGCGTCTTTCAGAATGGCCCGGGCGATGGAGATGCGTTGGCGCTCGCCGCCGGAGAGCAGAGCGCCGTTCTCGCCGATGGGCGTGGCGTAGCCCTGGGGCATCTTCTGCACGAACTCGTCGCAGTTGGCCGCCCGGGCCGCCGCCAGCACCTCCTCGTCGGTGGCGTCGCGCCGCCCGAGGCGGATGTTCTCCATCACGGTGCCGTTGAACAGCACCACGTCTTGGAACACCTCGGTGTAATCGGTGAGCAGCGTCTCCGGGTCGATGCCGGAGACGTCCACGCCGCCCACGGTGACCGCGCCCTCGCCCACATCCCAGAAGCGCGCCGCCAGCTTGGCCGCCGTGGACTTGCCGGAACCGGACGGCCCCACCAGGGCAGTGACCTCCCCTTCCCGGGCCGTGAAGCTCACGGAGCTGAGCACGGGACCCCCGTCGTCGTAGGCGAAGGTCGCGTCGTCGAACACGATGTCGTGACCCTGGGGGTTGAAGGTAAGCTCCCCCGTCTGCGCCGGCTCGCCCTCGATGGCCTTCATGCGGGCGAGCGACTGGGTCATGTCGATGAGCTCGGCCACCGACTGCAGAATGAGGCCGATGGGGTCGTACAGACGCGTGACCACCAGCATGAAGCAGAAGAACACGAGCAGGCTGCACTGGCCGGCGGCCACGAGCGCCGTGCCGACGAGGATGGTGGTCACGATGCCCAGGCGCAGCAGCGTCTGGGTGCAGACGACCGCCGTGCCCGTCACCAGCTCTGAGGCCAGCTTCGCCCGCTCGAAGGCGTCCACGTCATCGTTCAGGCGGCCCAAGAAGTCGTCGGCGCGGTTCAAGGCGCGCACCTCGCGGTTCGATTCCAAGTACTCCTGGATGTCGTCGGCAAGCGCCAGGGCGGCGGCGTTCTTGCCCCGGGTCTTCGCCGTTTGGGCGCGGCTCGTCGCCAGCAGGATCAGCAGAGCCACGGGCACCGGCCACAGCGACGCGCAGGCGAGCCGCCAGTCGAAGACGAGCAGCATGACGGCGACGATCACCGTGGAGATGCCCGTGCCGAAGGCCTGGGGCATGGTGTGGCTGAACAGGCGCTCCTGGTCGGCGGCGTCCTTCATGATCACCGTGGTGAGATCGGCCAGATCGCGCTTGCCGAAAAACGACAGCGGCAGCACACGCAGCCGCTCGGCCAGGCCGATACGCTTGCGGGCGCTCTCCTGGTACACCACGCTGTAGGTGGCGTGGTACTCCCAATACTGGGTGGCGAACACCGCCGCCAGCACCACCGCGATGAGCGCCAGGTAGGGCCAAAGGGTCGGCAGCGGCACCGCCCCGTCTTCCCAGTGGGCCAGAAACTCGCCGGTCACAAGGTAGAACACCCCGACGGGGAACATGAGCACGAGGTTGGCCAAGGCGCAGACGAGCGCGCCTTTCCGCAGCGAGCGGGCGCCTTCCTCGGTCAGGGCCAGACGATCACGCAGCATGGGCGCTCCCTCCCGCGATCTTCCATTGGGCGGCCTGGCAGTAGTTCTTCCACAGGCGCGCGTAGGTGCCGCCGCGGGCCAGCAGCTCGTCGTGGGTGCCGCGCTCCACGATGGCGCCGTCGTCCACCACGGCGATGAGGTCGGCGTCCACCACCGTGGACAGCCGGTGCGCGATCATGAGCACCGTCTTGCCGGCGGCCAGGCGCCCCAGGGCCTGCTGGATGAGGGCCTCGTTCTCGGGGTCGGCGAAGGCCGTGGCCTCGTCGAGCACCACCACGGGCGCGTCCTTCAAAATGGCGCGGGCGAGCGCGATGCGCTGGCACTCCCCGCCCGACAGGTACACGCCGTCCGCGCCCACGCGGGTGGCAAGCCCCTCGGGGAACTTCGCGATGATGTCGTCGCACTGGGCCGCCCGGGCCGCCGCGGCCACGTCCTCGTCGCTGGCATCGGGGCGCCCCATGCGGATGTTGTCGGCCAAGGTGCCCTTGAACAGGCGATCGTTTTGGAACACGAAGGCCACAGTGTCCATGAGCTCGGCAGCGGGAATGCGCCGCACATCGGCGCCGCCCACCGCGACCACGCCCTCCTGCGGATCCCAAAAGCGCGGCACCAAGCTCGCCAGCGTGCTCTTGCCGCCGCCGGAGGGCCCGACGAGCGCCACCGTGGCGCCAGCCGGCACCGTGAGGCTCACGTCGCGCAGGGCCGGGCGCGCCGAGCCGGGGTAGGCGAAGGTCACGTTCTCAAGCGCCACCTCAGTGCCCGCCGGGTGCGCCGCGGCCCCTTCGGCGACCTCTTCCATGGGCGCCACGGCCAGAATCTCGTTCACCCGGCGCATGGAGTCCTCGGCCATCATGAGCGCCTCGGAGGAGTACATCACCTTGCTCATCACCGTGGTGGTGAAGGCCGAGAAGATGACGTAGAACAAAAAGTCGGTGAGGAAGCGGCCGAAGTCGCCCGCGCCCGCCGCCAGCAAAATGGCCGCCGGCACGAGCACCACGAAGGTGCCGTTGATGGCTGTGAGCTGCACCACCTGGGGCAGGCGGCAGAAGTTCACGTAGTTGGTGGCCATGTCGCGGTAGTCGACGATGGCCGCGTGGAAGGCCCGAAACGAGTGCACCGTCTGCTGGAACACCTTCACCACGGGAATGCCGCGCACGTACTCGGTGGCCGCCGTGGACATGCGGTTTAGGGCCTCCTGGTAGCGTTGCATGAAGTAGCGGCCGCCCTCGGGCACGTCGCGGCCCATCATCCACCACATGGCGAACAGCGACACCGCCACGGGGATGAGGCACACGAGTCCCATGACCCAGTCGAACAGGAACATGGCCACCAGATAGGCCACCGGTGCCGTAATGGAAGCGATGAAGTCGGGCATCTTGTGGGCGATGACGTCCTCGGTCTGCCCGGCGCAGCCGTCGATGATGCGGCGCAGACGGCCCGAGGCGTTCGCGTCGAAATAGCCGAGCGGCACCTTCGCCACATGGGCCAGGCACGCCTTGCGCATGTTGGCGGCCACGCGGAAGGCGGCCGTGTGGGTGAGCATGAGGCCGGCGAAGTAGCACAGCGCCCCTAGCACGGCCGCCCCGAAGGCGAGCCACGCCCACAGCGTGGCGTCGGTGGCCTCCTCGAAATGGGGCGCTACGGCCACGAAGTCGCGCAGCACGAACCACACGAGCACGAGCGGCACCACCGTAAGGATGCCGTTGACCGCCGCCAGCGCCGAGCCCGCGAAGGCGAGCCAGCGCCGCGACCCGGCGAATTGCAGCAGCTGCATCACGGCGTTGCCGCCCTGGGGCCGCTTATCCTGTTCCGTCGCCATCGCTTCCCCTTAGGCCGCGATCTTCGCGAAGTGCTTCTGGAAGATGCGCAGTCCCAGCCAGCTGCCGAGCGCGGCGCACAGCGCCGTCACGCAGCCGCAGATCGGGAAGGCAGGGCTGTACACCCAGTTCACGAGCCCCTGGCCGTACTCGGCCGTCATGCCCATGTCCACCACCATCTGCACATAGGACTCGCCGGCGAACAGGATGAGCGAGATCTGCCCGAACCACCAGCACAGCACGAGCACCGCCCAGCCCACGACCACCGTCCACTTCGCGCGGCGGCCGGCCATCATGACAAGCTCGCAGAGGGCCGCGCCGGCAAGGATGCCCACCGGGCCCGTCCAGGCCATGCCCATGACGAAGCCGAGCAGGGCCATGATGGCGCCGGCGATGAAGGCCGCCCCGCGCTTGGGCACCCGCGCCATGAGGTAGGTCCACACGATGCCGGCCGGGATGGAGCCGATGGCGTGGGTCCACCAGGCCATGTCGGTGCTGAAGCTGCACACCATGGCCACCGCCATCATGACGAAGAAGGTGACCACGCCGAACACGGCCAGAAGCACGATGTCCTTCGCCGTGAGGCGCCCCGAGGCTGCCAGGGGTGCTGCGCTCGTCGTCTTTGCCGTTGTCGTTGCCATAGATTCAATCCTTTCCTTTGGGGATGGGTTACCGTGAGGTTCAGAGAGCCGAAGGGCTCGGAATTTGAGGGGGGGTTCAGAGGCCGAAGCGGGCGCGCACGCGGGCGAGGCCGGCGTCGTCGAGGGGGTAGCGGGCCTGAATGCGGCCGCCTTCCACCTCGGCCGCCTCGTCGCAGACCGCGCAGAGGAACTCGTAGTCGTGGGTGACGAGGACCACGGCGACGCCGTCGGCGGCGGCCCGGCGCAAAACCGCGGCGACGCGCTCCATGTTGGCGCGGTCCAGGCCGCTCGTGGACTCGTCGAGCACGAGCACCCGGGCACCCTGGGCGAGGCCGGCGGCCACGGCCAGGCGCTGGCGCTCGCCGCCGGAAAGGGCCAAGGGATGGCGCTCGGCGCAGGCGGCGAGGCCGAAAGCGGCCAGCATCGCGTCGGCGGCCTCGTCGCTTTCCCGATGCAGCTCGGCGCGGGCGCTGTCGGCGAACAGCTGGTAGCCCGGCTCCTGCATGACCAGATGCACGAGGCCCGGGCGCCGTCGGGCGGCCACGGGCGCCCCGTCCACGGCCACGGTGCCCGCGCGCTCGCGGGTAAGCCCCGCCAGGCAGCGCAAGAGCGTGGTCTTGCCGGCGCCGTTGCGGCCGACGATGCCGAGCACGCGCCCGGGCTCCAGGGAGAGGTCGAGGCCGTCCAGTACCGGCGGCCGGCGGCGGAAGGCCACGGTCAGGCCGGCGGCCTGCAGCCGGGGCGCTTCGGGCGCGGGGGCATCGGCTGAGACCGCGCCGGCCGGGACCGCCGCAGCGGGGCGGCCCTCCCCTTCCATCTCCGCCACCGTCCAGGCCCGCACGCCGGCCGCGGCGCGACGGGCGGCCGGCAGCGCCGCGAAGTCGGCGGCCGTCCAGTCGCCGGCAACGGCGCCATCTTCCATGAGCACCACCCGATCGGCCACGTCCGCCAGCCACCACAGGCGGTGCTCGGACACGACGACGGTCTTGCCCGCCGCTTTCAGCGCCGCCACCACCTCGGCGAGGCGCTTCATGGAGGGCACGTCCAGGGAGGCCGTCGGCTCGTCCAGCACGAACACCGCCGGCTCCATGGCGAAGGCCGAGGCGATGGCCACCGCCTGCTTCTGGCCGCCGGAAAGCTCCTCGATGCCGCGATCGAGCAAATCGGCGATCCCCAAGGCCCGGGCCGCCTTGGACACCCGCGCCACAATCTCGCCGCGGGGAAGGCCCAGGTTCTCGCAGCCGAAGGCGATCTCGGAGGCCACGTCCAGGTTCACGAACTGGCTGCGGGGGTTCTGGAACACCGAACCCACGCGCACGCCCAGCTCGTCGGGAGTCCAGGCGGCCACCTCCGTTCCCTCCACCATCACGCGGCCCTTCACCTCGCCGGCATAGACATGGGGCACCAGGCCGTTGATGAGGCGCGTGAGCGTGGTCTTACCGCAACCGGAGGCGCCGGTGACCACCACGCACTGGCCCCGCGGAATCTCGAGGAAGACCCCGCGCAGCACCGGCCGCTCCGCGCCGGGGTAGGTGTAGGACACATTCTCGAGGACGATGGCGGCCGTTGCGGCCGATGGGGTCGCGGCGCTCACGGGAGCACCTTCCCCGCCACCGCCGCCGCGACCAGCGCCACGGCCGCGACCAGCACCACGACGTCCAGCGCCCCGATGCGCAGCTCGTGGTAGGAGCCGCGTCGGCGCGTCGTTTCCACGCCGCGGGCCATGACGGCGTCCCCCAGCTCGTCGGCCACGATGGACACGCGGTGCAGGTAGGGCACCATGAAGTTCTCCAGCAGCCCGGCCGGATGGCGCAGGATGGCCGCCGGCGTCAGGCGAAGGCCCCGGGTGAGCATGGCCTCGCGCACGGCCCTCGCCTCCCGGGCGATGGTCGGGAAGAAGCGCATGCCCACGCACACCGCCACGGTCATGCGCCCCGAGAGCCCGAAAGACTGCAGAGCGCAGGCCAGCTCGCCCAAATAGGTCGTGGAGATGAGCGCGGCCGCGAACATGGCCGTGGGGAACAGCCGCGCGAGCATGACCAGACACGAGCCCATGGGCATGAAGAAGGGACCGCCCAGGATGCAGGCCAGCGCAATGAGCGATAAGGCGGCGTAGGCGCCAAGCCACGCGCAGGCCAAACGTCCGCGGCGGCACCACAGCATGAGCGCCGCATCGCCGGCCACGGCCGCCAGCTCGATGGCCTTCGCGCCGGATGCGAACACGGCCACGTTGAGCAGCACGAGCACCGCCAGCGCCACCCGCGGGTCCACGCGGCGACGGTCGTGCTCGGCCGCCGCCATCATCAGGCCGCCCGACGCCCCGCGAGTCGAGGCGCCCTCGCGCGCCCGAGATACCGACGCCGGCCGCGGCGCCTTCCTGGGCTCGGGCATGGCGCCCTCGATTCCGTCCATCGTGCCTTCCACCTGTGCGCACCTTTCCGCTTAAGGCGGCGCTCCCGTCCCTTTTCCGTCGCGTCGCCGTTCTCTTCTTGAAAGTTTCAGTCGGTTAATTTACCTTGCGTTAAGGCCTTTGTGTTAAGTAAGGCTAACTTATGGACGAATCGGAAAGAACTCTGGACGGATCGGAAAACGACGGGCACGATTATGGGCGCGAGCGCGTTGGCGAACATAGACAAGGGACTGCACCACCTGTTCCTCTCCCAAATTGAGACGCTGGGGATGGAGCCGGTGGCCCGGCGCAGCGGCATCGTGTCGCAGCTCGCGCCGGAGCGCGGCCGCGGCAGCGCCTGGATGGCGGGCATCGGCCCCGATTGCCTGATGACCGTGCTCGACCTCGAGGTGGAAGGCGCCGTGGACCTCACGAGCTGCGGACCCGGCTACTTCTGCCTGGGCATCATGTCGCCGAGCTGCCTGGAAACCATGCCGCGGCCCGTCAGCGCCCCCGGCCCTGCAGGTCTTGTCATGTACTGCCAGGATGCCGGCTCCTACGCCTACCGGCTGAAGCCGCGCACCCCCTATGTGTCCCGCTCGCTGTGCTTCACGCCGCGCTTCTGGGAACAGCTCGCTTTCGACCGCCGCTCCGACGGCGATGCCCTGCTGGAGCGCTTTGCCACGGCGCCCCAGGTCCTGAACGCGCCCCACGTGGGCGCCATGCTGCAGCGCCTCGACGCCCGAACGGCCGACGCCGCGGCGACCGAGCTGCACCTGACGGCGCTTGCCGCCGAGGCCGTCGCCTGCCTCATGGATACCGCCGAGGCCGAAGGACAGGCCGAAGCCGCTCGGGGCAGCAGCGAAGCGGCCCGTCTGGCCCGCGACGCCCGCGCGCTGCTGGAGCGCCACTTGGATGCGCCGCTCACACTGGAGTCCATCGCCCGCGAACTGTGCGTGAGCCGCTCGCGTCTGGCGGCCACCTACAAGGCCGAGCGCGGGCGCGGCGTGGCCGAGGAGCTGCGGGACCTGCGGATGGAGCGCGCCCGCGAGCTTCTGGCCGGCACGGACCTCCCTTTGTCCGAGGTGGGCCGCGCCGTGGGCTATCCGCGCCCGACTACCTTCGCCACCGCCTTCTCCCGCGAGGTCGGCTGCTCCCCCGCCGCCTGGCGCAAACAGCACCGCCTCTGAGACCGCGCTGCTGCGGGATCCCGTCGTCGGGCCTCTATAAAAGGGAAGGAGCCCCGAGAGGCTCCTTCTTGTCGCATCTGTCGCTGCCAGACCTGCTTGGCCCGCGCTCGGCTGTACTTCGCCGAACCGTGGGCGCCATGCCCACAGGCGAACCCGTTGTAGCGCGGCTTGCTCGCCAGCGTCGCTTCCTCAGCCGACTGCCGCCACACGACATCGCTTTTCGGCTTTACCGCCTGCACAGGATGCGCCTTCTTGCGCTTCTTCGACATTCCTCTCACCTCCTTCACGCTATGGCTTTCTCAGCGGAAGCATTCTAGCAGAACTAAACCAGCCAGAGCCGTCTCTCACACGATCGTTTGGAAGCTGGCAAGGCGAGCGCCGAACATCTGCGCCCGATCATTTGCAAGCTGCGAGGCGGCCGCGAGTGCCTGAAGCCGCCGCAATCCGCTGGGTGCAATCTCAGTTGCCGCCGAGCGCCTCTTCGATGATGGCGTTCACGGCAGCTGGATTATCGGCGTTGGAGTTATGGGCGGCGCCTTCTACCCAGCGGATGGGCAGGCCGGTGCGCTTCGACCACAGCTCGTTGTACTTGCGGACGAACCCCGTGCGGTCGAGCTCGCCAACGATCAACGTGAGCGGAGCGGTCGGCGCGGCGTACTCATCGCTTCTCACCACCTCGGCCAGCATGGCGAACCCATGGGCGGAAAGCCGACAGTACTCCCCCTTCTCGTAGCCGGCCAGGATCGAGCCCATGATGGCGCGGCCCTCGGGAGTTGCGGCATTGCCCTCAGTGCTCGTCTTCTTAAGCGTCCCCCAGGGGTACAGGTAGAACATGCGCGTCACAAAGGGCAGACAGGCCAACTCCCATCGCTTGTAGTAGTCGCGACCGAGCGGCGCGGAGTCCACTGACACGATGCCGCAGGCGCGCCCCGGAAACAGCACGTCGAACACCTGGGCCACATAGCCGCCCATCGACTGACCCACGAGCACAGGCGCACTGGCGCCTTCCGCCTTCATGATCTCCCCCAGCCAACGGGCCAAGTCGGGCAGCGAGAAATCCAGCGGAAACGGCCGCGACTCGCCATGGGCCGGCGCGTCCCACGCTAGGCAGTTGGCACGGCCCTCAAAGTGCTCGATCTGAGGAGCGAACAGACGGCGATCCGCCGTGAGTCCCGGCAGAAACACCACCCACGGCCGCGTCGCATCGGCCGTGTCGCTCACCCAGTAGACGATCTTTCCGCGCCCTGTATCGAAGTCTGCTTTCCGCATGCTCCCTCGCTTCCTTCGCATCGAACGACACCCAGTATCGCATATTGCAGGCGGGAGAGACGCACGGACCTATTCCCCGCAGAAGCGTCCGATCGCAAAAGTTGCCTCCCTATTTTATAGCGCGAGCATGACGCGAGCGCAGCTCACCGAACCATGCCAGATGCTCACGCTGCCCAATTGCAAGAGTCGATCGGACGCGCACGCAAAAAGGCGACCGCCCCGAAAGGCGGTCGCTCCTGTTGCGCAATGCGCTCGCGAATGGGCCCGCGATCCTTTTGCGGACGATTTAGAACTTGCGGAACTTGTCGGCCGGGGTGAAGCAGATGGGGCACTTCTCGAAATCATCGCCCTTGTGGATGTAGCCGCAGATGGGGCACAGGTAGTAGGCCTCGTCGGTGGGAGCGTCGATGTTGTTGTAGGCGTCCATGTACAGCTCGGCATGCACGGCCTCGGCGAGCTTGGCGCGAGTGAACACGAACTCGGCCTTCTTGTTGCCCTCCTCCTGGGCCACCTTGATGAAGCTCGGGTACATGTCGGAGGTCTCGTAGATCTCGCCCAGGGCGCCGGCGATGAGGTTCAGATCGGTGGCGATGCCCTCGGCGTCGGGAGCGGCGGGACGCTCGTATCCCGGCTCGATCTCGGCGATCACGCCGGCCTCCAGGCCGATGTGAATCTGCTCGGCGGCGCTGGTGGCCTCGAACAGGCGGGCGATCTGGTCGAAGCCCTGCTCCTTGGCGGCAGCAGCGCAGGCGGCGTACTTGGCGGACGCGCCGGTTTCGCCGCACACCGCGGCCTTCAGGTTCTCGAGGGTGGTGCCCACCTCGGTGATGGACTCGGGGACGACGTTGAAGTTGCTGGAGTTCTCGGCGGTAGGAATAACGTCACGCAGATTCATGGAATCTTCCTTTCTTAAGTATCGGCGACATCGTCTCAATGTCTGGGCCATTATAGTACGGCCTTCGCGCTCTGCGTCCTAGGAAAACGGGATGTAACAATTTCCGAACTTTTCCCCACAGATTGGTTCATACTGTGTTCGATCGCACAAGAGAAAGGAAGTTTCGTGGAACGCGAAGTAGCTTGGAAGAAGTACGACGAGGCAGCATCGGCCGAGGTTGAGGCGCTGGCTGCTGACTACATCAACTTCATCTCCGACAACAAGACCGAGCGCGAGTGTGCTGCGGCCGCCATTGCCGCGGCCGAGGACGCCGGCTACGACTCGCTGGCCGATTGCATCGCCGCCGGCACGCCCGTGGGGCCGGGCAGCAAGCTGTGGGCCTGCGCCCAGGGGAAGGCAGTCATCCTCGTGCACGTGGGGGCCGCGCCGATCTCCGAGGGCATGAACATCCTGGGGGCGCACATCGACTCGCCGCGGCTGGACATCAAGCAGAACCCGCTGTACGAGGCCAACGACTTCGCGCTTTTGGACACTCACTATTACGGAGGCATCAAGAACTACCAGTGGACGGCGCTGCCCTTGGCGCTGCACGGCGTGGTGGCGACCACCGACGGCGAGGTGATAGAGGTGAACATCGGCGACGACCCGGCCGACCCGGTGTTCTGCGTGACCGACCTGCTGCCGCATTTGGGCTCCCAGCAGATGGACAAGAAGGGCGCAAAGGTCGTGGAAGGCGAGGACTTGGACGTGCTCGTGGGCAACCGCCCGCTCTTGAGCACCGCCGACTCCTCCGACTCCAAGGAAGCCGAGAGCACCGAAACTCCCAAAGATCCGGTGAAGGCCCACGTGCTGGCGCTTCTGGCCGACAAGTACGGCATCAGCGAGGAGGACTTCCTTTCCGCCGAGCTGGAAGTGGTGCCGGCCGGCCGCGCCCGCGACCTCGGATTCGACCGCTCCATGGTCATCGGCTACGGCCAGGATGATCGCGTCTGTGCCTACACCTCGCTCGTGGCACAGCTGGCCTTGGGCGACGACGTGCCCGCCCGCACCGCTGTCTGCGTGCTCGTGGACAAGGAGGAGATCGGCAGCGTGGGCGCCTCGGGCATGGCCTCGATGTTCTTCGAGAACACCATCGCCGAGATCATGGCGCTTGCCGGCGAGAGCAGCCCACTTCGCCTGCGCCGCGCCCTCACCCGCTCGCGCATGCTGTCCTCGGACGTGTCCGCCGGCTTCGACCCGGCCTACGCAAGCGTCTTCGAGGCGAAGAACTCCGCCTACCTGGGGCGCGGCCTCGTGTTCAACAAGTACACCGGCTCCCGTGGCAAGAGCGGATCGAACGACGCCTCGGCCGAGTACGTCGCGCTGGTGCGCCGCATCATGGACGACGCGGGCGTAAGTTTCCAAACCGCGGAGCTGGGACGGGTGGATGCCGGCGGCGGCGGAACCATCGCCTACATCCCCGCGAAATACGGCATGGACGTCATCGACTCCGGCGTGCCCGTGCTTTCGATGCACTCCCCCTGGGAAGTCACCAGCAAAGCCGACATCTACGAAGCCCGCCGCGGCTACGAAGCCTTCCTGCGCGCGGAGGGCTAGCGGGGAAGCCGGATCCCCCGCGACAATCGGCGGCCATTTGCAGAGCGGTTTTTTCGAGTTGTTAGAGTTCGGGACGAGCGCTCGAAAGAATCGGCTGCAGAGGATCGTACAGCGACCTGGGATTTCGCCGTCGCTTTCCCTGGATCAAGCGGCAAGGGGTCCTTTCCTGCCTCCCATAACTCTAACAAGTCGAAATTCTTGCATAAAAAGGGGCGGCTCCTTATCCCGGAGCCGCCCCTTGGCTTGTAGATCGTTGCCTAGTTGGCGGTGATGACCGTGCCCGTCTCGCCGCGCAGGCCGGCGGCCGCGCACTCGAGCGAGGTGATGAGGGCGCGGCCCTCGGGGTAGGCCTCGACGTACTCGATGCAGGCCTCCACCTTCGGGAGCATGGAGCCGGGGGCGAACTGGCCCTCGGCGATGTACTCCTCGGCCTGGGCCACGTCCATCTCGTCGATGGTCTGCTGCTCGGGCGTGTTGAAGTTGATGCACACCTTCTCCACGGCGGTGAGGATCACGAGCATGTCGGCGCCGAGCTCGGCGGCCATGAGGGCGCTGGAGCGGTCCTTGTCGATGACCGCGGGGGTGCCCACGTAGCCGTCCCCGGTCTCGAAGACCGGCACCCCGCCGCCGCCGGTGGACACGACCACGTAGCCGTCCTCCACCAGGTCGCGCACGGCGTCGAACTCAACGATGCGCTTGGGGATCGGGGAGGCGACCACCTGGCGCCAGCCGCGGCCGGCGTCCTCCTTCACGGTGATGCCCATGGCCTCGGCCTTGGCCTTGGCGGTCTCCTCGTCCATGAACGCGCCCACGGGCTTGGTGGGGTTCTGGAACGCCGGGTCGTCCTCGTCGACGACGGTCTGGGTCACGATGCAGGCGGTCGAGCGCATGATGTCGCGGGACTTCAGGTCGTTCAGGATGGCCTGGGACAGCTGGTAGCCGATGTAGCCCTGGGACATGGCGCCGGCCTCGGGGAAGGGCATGTCCGGGGTCTTGTCGTCGTTGGCCGCCGCGTAGGCGAAGGCGTTGTTGATCATGCCGACCTGGGGGCCGTTGCCGTGGGAGACGACGACGTTGGTGCCCTCCTCGATCATGTCCACGATGTGCTTGGCGGTGTTCTGCACGAGCGTAAGCTGCTCCTGCGGGGTGTTGCCCAGGGCGTTGCCGCCCAGGGCGATGACGACGGTCTTGCCGTTGCCCTTTTCGTATGGCATAGAATTCTCCTTACCTGTTGGCCTCATCATGAGAAGTACGCAGGATGGCTCGGCACAAAAGCCATTCTGCGTACTTACTTTATTGAGCGCCACGTAGGCGCAAAAGATAAGATTGGGTTTATTTTTACCGCAACTACCCCTAATCCGCCCTAAACCAGCGGCCCTGGAAGTCATTCTCCAATCGCGGGTTAACCTCACTTGGAGGGAGGCGGTTTCAGTCGCCCTTCTAGTCAAAGCAACCACGCCGGCATCGGCTCAGTAAGATTAGAGGGCCTCTCGGATGATGGGCATCGACATACAGCGGGCGCCTCCACGGCCGCGCGACAGCTCCGCTCCCTCGAAGGTGCGCACTTCGATACCTGCCTTATCGAGCAAATCGAGGGTTATTTTGTTGCGATCGTAGCAGACCACCAATCCTGGAGCCAACGTGAGCACGTTCCCGCCGAGATTCCACATCTCCCAAAAGCCCTGGATCTCATCTCCGTTGCCTACGGGAATAAGCCGTACCGAGGACTCACCAAGCGCATCGGCGAGCACCTTGCTCCAGTCGGAGCCGACGGGCTGCGTCCTGACGCAATCGGAAGCGGGGGTCAGCTTGTACACGTTCACATTGCCGCTCAGGAAGGGGTTGAACAGGAACGCGTCCCGATCGACCATGGTCAACATTCCATCGAGTAGAAATCCTGCGTGGGGTTGTCGCGATACTCGTCTGCGGCGCGATGGATGTATTTCATGAGCAAGGGCTCGCGCTGGCGGTAGGGCTTGCCCATGTGGGACAAAATGACGTCATCGGCGATGTTGATGCTGCTATCGCGCGTGAAATAGCTGTTGGGCAGCGGGTTGACGAGAAAAAGATCATCGAGGTACGTAACAGCCCCCCAGCGAATCCCCTCCATCGAATTCGCTCTTGAGAACACCGGTGTAAACACGCTCCACGAACTCATCGAGAGGAAGCCCATTGTAGTATTCCGCCAACCGATCGCGCAGCCCGATAGAGGGAATCGCAGAACGATCGAGGAACTCCTCGACAAATGCCGATCTCTCGCTCTCGTTTTTCATAGCCTGAGCGAACATATCCTCTTGGTAGAGGATTTCGACGCCATTTTCTCTGAGAATACCCGCGAACGTATCGTGCTCGGCCTGCGCTTTCTCCAGAAGAGGCGTGTCCTCGAAGAGCATCTCCTGCAGATGAAAGGGATGCACTCGCTTAAGCTCATTGCCCGGACGATGAAGCATGACTTTCTTCAAAGGACCGATTTCCGAATTAACCTGGACCATGGTGTCCCCTATCTCAAAAAAACAATTCTCAAGGACGGCAAAATTCACTCTAGACCTTGGGACAGTACCAAGGTCTAGAGTGAATTTCAGCAGATTCTCCTTTTGCAGGACGGCAAGGAGATCGGCCTCTATCTACCGGCAAATAGCTGAGAGAAAAAGATATGTCCGAGAACGCGAGGCAAGACCGCAAGGCCCGTAAAATGAAAATGCCCACCTCATTCGCTATTTTGGGCATCCTGCTTCTTGTCATGGCCATCCTCACGATAGTCGTGGCCGCAGCAGGAGGTGAGGGCGTGCGCGAGGCCCTACCCCTTCCAGAAATCGCGGGTGAGATCTTGGCGGGTGGAGTGGTGGGCGTTTCTCGTGCCGCGATATTCGGCCCGTTAAACGTCCGACACGTCAATATTCCGCGCGCGATCAGTATCCAAGCATTCATTCACTGAAATCTACCACTTAACTCGGCCCTGATCTGCTATCGGAATTTGCGGACGCTCCATAGGAAACGTAGCAAGCGGAGATGATCAGAGGAGAACCTCAGAATCATCTCCGCTTTTTGAAAGACTCTTGTGACTGCAAACTTTAGGAATTATATGAAGTACTGAGGGATCAAGTGCTGCATAGCTTTAGTCAACAATCACGTTTTCGGTAGTATAAGATGCCTGCGCATACCGCTGGGCATTGGTGAACTGCGAAGTTGCAAGGCCATACAAGATCGCAGCCTGCTCCTTATCGCCCTTTGCCCCAGCGCAATCGGCCATGGTCGTATAATTGCATCCCGTGTGCACCGCCTCGGCGGCCTTGTTGTAGCACTCCAACGCGTCGGCATCTTCGGTATCGCTCTTGTACAATTCGGCGCCAGCGTTTCTCACTGCAATACGGGCATCGGTTTCCGCGCTCTTATTGGTGGCCTGCATGCCCTCTCCAAGAGTGAGCTTGTAGTAGTTGGCCGTACCGAACGGGACATCGGAGCGGAATTTCTCATCATGGCCCCTCAAGACGAACATCTCAAGATCGGTCGCGTCGAAAATCGTCCTGAAGATGGTCTTGAACTCCAGATCATCTCCTTCTGGGGAATGGAACTGATAGAAGCCGCCGAAATCCCAATTCTCCTCGCTCCATTTGCCCTCGTCATAGTAGCGAATGCTTCCGAGTGCATCCGCGATGGTGCGCGGGGTAACAGAGCCCTTGTTGTCCAGCAGGATCCTCTCTACCGTGCTAGCCCTGGGCACGCTGTCCGGATACGCCTCGTACGAATCGTTCATCCACGACTCGTCCAGGAAATGATTTGCCGTAATAAGGTAATCCTCCTCGCCATGATCGCCGGCCTTACGGACTACATAGGCAGTGTCTTTTTGCTCTACAACATAAGCATTCCCGTTATTATCAGAAATGTTAATGTTGCCGGTATGGATCCACTCAGTTTCCGTAAGCATTTTGACCGCTTCATCTGCTGTAGCGCACTTTGTAGCTGTATACCAGTAAGCGAACAGGGTATCGAGGAACGTGCCTTCCCTATCAATCACCTCGGCACCCTCGCTCGGTGCCGCGTGGGGCCCTCCGGCATAGGTAATAATGAGGCCTTCAGAGTTCATGAATGCATTGCCCTGCATTCCGCCAGATGCCATAACCGCATAGCCATCATCCGGATAAGAAATCATATCCGAGAACATTGCAGCAGGCGTTGCGCTGATTGCATCAAGATTGGCGCCTCCAAGATGACGGCCGTCCAGGGTCATGTTTCCCCAAGCCGATACGGTCATGCACGTTTTTGAGCGCTCCGGATCATAATGCATCATCAAATCGTAGTTAAGGACAGAGGAACCCATAATTGCAACAATCGCATCTTCCTTTGAGATTCCTGCCCCATCAGCCACCCCTGACAAGAAGTCAAACACAGATGGCTCATCCGCTTCGTAGTGCTTCAGGATCTTACCCATGGCTTCGTTATATGCGGCATCGTCTGCCTCCGTATAAATCATGGCCATTACAGATGCCCAGTTATTCTCTAACTGCACTTTCTGCTGTAATCCGTACTGCCTTCCCATATCAAACCAGGAGCCGTTTACATAGACAACTTCCTGCGTGTTCCCTGCGTTGACGGTTGCATCGAACACCCCATCGAACTCTTCGGCGCCAGAAGCTACCGCTACATCCGTCGATGCATTGTCCGGCGTTCCGCTAGGCGCATTGTCCGATGCTCCGCCCGTCGTGCTCTCTGCGGAACAGCCCGCAAATGCCAGCAGACTTAAACATAAGCTGGCGCAAAACAATACACGAGCTACTTTTCTTCTCATAATCTAGCCCTTTCTTTTCTTCCAAAAGCCCTACATTGCCGGCAACTTGATGGCTGGCGCAAAATGCCCTACTTTGCCGACCCTGGGGCGTCGGAGGACTTTGAAGCCTCATATGGGCGACGCGCTTAGGCCTTAGGCTCCTGTTGGGTGATGCAGTGGATGTTGCCGCCGCCGAAGACCACCTGGTCGGACTGGACGCCCACGCACTTGTAGACGCCCTCGCCCCACACCTCGTCGTAGATCTGCTGCAGCGTGTCCACGGCCAGCGGATCGTTCTCGTCGCCGTACTGGGGCACGATGACGCCGCCGTTGGTCACCAGGTAGTTCATGTAGGAGGCGATGAGCGGCTCGTCAGCCACGCGCGGCTCGGCGTTCTCGTCCATGTCGATGGTGTCGCAGGAGGCCTGGTCCATGTACAGGGGCTTCGCCGGCATGGGCAGCTTGTACACCTTCAGCGCACGGCCCTTCGCGTCGGTGGCGTTGCTCAAGGTCTCGTAGGCCTCATGGCACTGGCGGTAGAAGGGGTAGTCCTCATCGTCGGTCCAGATGCAGACCATCACGCCCGGGGCGATGAAGGTGGCCACGTCGTCGATATGGCCGTTGGTCTCCTCGGGGTCGATGCCCTCCTTGACCCAGATGACCTTCTCCACGCCCAGATAGGCCTTCAGGTGCTCGTCCATGTAGGCGCGCAGCTCCTCGCTCCAGGGCTCGAAGCGCTTGGCGTAGACGGGCCAGATGGTGTCCTCCTCGACCTCCTCGGCGAGCACGGCCGAGGCGGTGCGGCCCGGGGAAAGCAGGCACTGCTCGGTGACCACGAGGGTGCCCTCGCCGTCCACCGTGATGGAGCCGCCCTCCAGGATCATGTCGTCGGGACGATAGCGGCGGCAGTGCGACAGCTCGGCCATCTTGCAGGCGATCTGGTCGTCGGCCTTCCACGGGAAGTACAGGCCGTCGATGAAGCCGCCGTAGGCGTTGAAGTGCCAGTCGCAGGCGCGCTTGTCGCCCTTGCCGTCGATGACGTAGGTGGCGCCGGTGTCGCGGAACCAAGCGTCGTCGGTGGTCATTTCGATGACGGTCACATTCTCGTCGTCCTCGAAAACGGCCTTGCAGTTGGCGTAGTCGTCCTCGTTGGCGCACATAACGACCGGCGTGAACTCGGCGATGGCCCGGGCGATGGCGGCGTACTGCTTCTGGGCCGGCTTGGCGCCGTGGGCCCAGGTGTCGGTGCGGTGAGGCCAGCCTATCCACACGCGATCCTGCGGGGCGAACTCGGCGGGCATGAAGAAGCCGTCGGCGGCGGGGGTGGAGTCGGACTCGTAGATGGTTTTCATGAGGGAATTCCTTTCAAGAGGGGGGGGTACGAGTACAGCAATCTACAAAATCTTCTCGCTCTTGCCGTCGTCGGCGGCAAGAATCTGCTCGACTTGGGCCGGATCAACGGGCTCGAGCGAATCGGGCTCGCCTGCGGCCTCTTCAGCCAAACGCTCGGCGGCCATCGCGGGAGTGAGGCCCTTGAACTCCTCCTTGCGGCCGCGGGCGCTCACAATGCGCACCACCTCGCCCAAAAGGAGGAAGATGATGAAGATGGCGATCATCGGCACCTTGTCCGCCACTTCCTCGGCCGAGAACGGCACGAGCGTGGCCACGACGGCCAGCACCAGCTCGATGACCGGGATGGCCAGAATAACCTTCATGGCTGTGCCCTGGAAGGGGAAGCGGTACACGCGGGGACGGTTCGCATCGACCTTGCGCAGCTTGATGAAGGCCGGGAACATGGGGATGTAGGTGAGCAGTAGGAACACCACGGAGGTGGCGAACAGCGTCCAGAACAGCCCGTCGGAGATGGCCTCGTTGGGAATGAGCTGGATGAGCAGCACGGCGGTGGCCACGATGCCGTTGACGATGGCGGCGCCGGTGGGCATGCCGGTCTTCGGGTTCTCGTGGGCGAAGACCTTCGGCATGTTCTGGTTCTTCGCGGCGTACTGGGCCACGGCGTTCACGCCGAAGGACCAGGAGGCCATGTTCGCGAACAGGGTGATGAGGAATACTACGGCGATGATGATGAAGATGGGGGAGGTCTCGCCCACCATGGTTATTACGGCGTAGAGCATGCCGAAGTCGGGGTCGATCTGGTCGGCCGGGATGGCGGCGCCGATGCCGAAGCCGCAGAACAGGTAGATGGCGCCAATGGCCAGGCCGCCCAGGATGATGGCCTTGGGAATGTCGCGGGCCGGGTTCTGCATGTCCTTGGCGAAGGTGCAGATCACCTCGAAGCCCGTGAAGTTGAAGATGATGATGGACAGGTAGCCGAGCGCAGCGGTGTTGGTCAAGTCGGGCAGGAACGTCTCGGGGGCCATGGATCCGGCGAATCCGTTGGCGCAGGCATACCAGATGCCGAGCACGCCCACGGACACGGCCACGAGCACCTTCAAGACGGCACCGCCGTTCAGAATCCACTCGGAATCGGACACCTTCGAGAAGCTCATGAACACGACGATCCACACAAACGCGATCTCGATGCCTAAGGTCAGCAGCAGATTCGACTCGATATCGGCCCCGAACACCATGCTTAAGATGGGCGGGAACAGCGTGGCCAAGCTGGCGATCCACAACGGGAAGTTGATCCAATAGTACCAGCTGATGCGGGCGCCCCACTTGTCGCCGAGCGCGTCGCGCACCCAGTCGTAGATACCGCCCTCGGAGTCGTAGGCGGTGCCGAGCTCGGCCGCTACCATGCCGTAGGGCAAAAGGAAGGTGATGATAAGGAAGATCCACCAGAAGAACTGCTGGTTGCCGATGGCAGCAGCCGGTGCCGCCGCCTCACACACGAACACCACGCAGATCACCGACAGAATAACGGATACGAAGGAGAATTTCTTCTTACCGCTCATAGGGTAACTCCTTAATGGGAAAGAGCGATCGGGGAAGTTGCGCCTTCCCCGATCGCACATGGTTTACAGACCCTGCTTGCCGAGCTTCGCCATGCACTCGTCGATGGTGGCGCGGTAGTTGGTCGCCTTCTCCGGGTTCGGCTCGCTCTGGGGGCACAGAGTGGCGAGGATGGCGCGGATGGAGTGCTTGCGGTTCTCGGCCTCGTCCCAGCACAGGGAGCGCTCCGGGTCGTCCATCACCTCGTCCACGACCTCCTCGCCGCGGTTGGCCGGCAGGCAGTGCATGAACTTGGAGTCGGGGCCGGCCGCGTTCATCAGGTCCCAGGTCACCTGGTACTTGGGATAGAACACGTCCATGTAGCTGGTGCTGGAGACTTCCTCGTCGTAGAGGCCGTACCACACGTCGGTGTACACGAAGTCGGCGCCCTCGATGCAGGAGATGTCGTCGGAGACGGTAATGGTGCCGCCGGAGATCTTGCAGTTCTCCTCGCCGATGGCCATGAGCTCCTTACCGAACACAGCGCGCTCCTCATCGGTGCCTATGAGCAGGGCGCCGTCGGGGATCTGATGGCCCTTGGGCCCGAACTGCACGAAGTCCATGCCCATCTTCGAGCAGATGAACATGAGCGATACGCAGGTCTGGGTGGCATCGCCGATGAAGGCGAACTTGCAGTCCTCGATCTTCTTGCCCTCGGGCAAATTCTCGATCATGGTCATGAGGTCTCCGAGCTCCTGGGTGGGGTGGTTGTACTCGCTCATGCCGTTGATCACGGGGGCCGCGGAGTACTTCGCCAGGGCCACCACGTCCTTGTGGCGGTCGACGCGGGCCATGAGGATGTCGACGAGGCTTCCCATGACGCGGCCGGAGTCCTCGATGGACTCGTGGCCGCCCAGCTGGATGGAGCCGGGGCCGAAGAACTGCGCGTGGCCGCCCAGGTCGGTCATGGCCGTCTCGAAGGAGATGCGCGTGCGGGTGGACACCTGCTGGAAGATCATGCCCAGCGTCTTGTGCTTCAGCAAGAGCGGGTACTCGCCGCCCTCCTTGATGAGCCCCTTCATGGCGATGGCGAGGTCCACCATGCCGAGCAGCTCCTCCTTGGTGAAGTCGTTGGTGTCGATGTAGTCCTTGACCATAGAAATCCTCCTTTAGGATCTCGTTCGCGACCTCTGCGCAAGATGATCGCGATGCGGTTTCATGCGGAGGACCCTTCATGTCGGCGCTATTCGGGCCGGATTCCCGTTCGCGGCCTTTTCTCGACTCGAGGCCGTCTCCGGAATTGTTGAGCGTCTTCCGCATCTCTCGAGGCTCAGCATGGAACGCGCTAGAAGTTTTGAGAAGAAATAATCAAGATTATTTCCAGATGGTAAAAGCTCACCGTGCGTCTAATCCCAAATAATCCCGCTACTTAGACCTATTGAACTGGCCTCTATGGTAGAAAAGATCCATCGCCTCTTTTGCTGATCTTTCAAGTTGAGGCACGACCTAAACCGCTCTAGACCGTCGCGGCTCATCATCGGGCCCTATGCGTCACCGAGGAGGCTTGCTTTGGAGACAGCGTTCTACCTCTACACCATCGTCGTGATGCTCGTGTGCGTGGCGTCGGGTTCCGTATCGCTCTCGGCCTATTTCGTTTCCCGGCGCCACTCGTTTCTCTACGCTGCAGCCATGCTGCTGTTCTACTTCCTCGACCTCGCGCTTATCTTTCAATACGAGTACCTGGGCCAGAACGTCGAGTATTCCATCAACCAGTTCTATACCATCGACCATCCGCAGCTGAAGATACCGCTCGCCTTGGGCACTCTCGAGCCCATGTGGCTCATACTGTGCGATTTCGTGAACGAGCGCCGCCGCGTTTTGCGCCTCGCCCCAGCCTTGGCCTTCATCGCGGCAAGCGAAATCGTCGTGCTGTGCCTGCCCGTGGACGAGTTTCGCCAATGGCTCTTCTACACGCTGCGACAGGCGTTTCTCCCGTGGTGCTTGGCTTTCGGGGTCTATCGCTACTGCACGGCCCGCAACGAAGTGGAGAAGGCCCGCTTGCGCCGTCAGGAGCCGCTGTTCCTCATCACTTTAGTTCTGTGCCTGTGCATTCTCATCGAGGATATCGTCATGATCCTCGTCTTCGATTCCAGCTTCTTCGCGAACGCCGATATGCTGCCCCTGTATATCAGCGAGCGGAACTTCTCTGAGAGCATCCTGCTTCTGACCCTGTCCTTTTTCACCCTGCGCGTCGCTGCCGACACCCTGCGCCTGCGCTTCAAGGAGCCGCCGAGTGCCGATGCGCCCGACACCCAGGAATACGTGGACGAGCTGCTTCCCGCCTTCTGCGAGCGCTATCACCTGACCGCGCGCGAGCGCGTCATCTTGGAAGAAGTGCTGCAAGGCAAGGACAATCAGAACATCGCCAGTTCGCTGCAATTGGCCCTCGGCACCGTGAAAGCTCACGTGCACAACATCCTGAAGAAAACCGGCACCACTACCCGCCAAGAGCTCGCCCAGCTGTTCTGGAAGGGATAGGGGATAGCTGGCAGACGCGCAACAGCGGCTGGCGCCGTGGGAGGTGCAGGCGTCGGAAGGCCGCAGCCGCCCTTATTCCCGCAGCGCCCTAGAATCGAGCCCTTTTGCGGCGCTCTAGCTCTTCTTTGAGCATTTGCGTAAGTTCGTCCCGGCCGCTCACGCCAAGCTTGGCGTAAACATTCGATATATGGGTTTTCACCGTGTTGACGGAAATGTACTCCTGCTCGGCGATCTCCTTGTTCGATGCACCCTTCTCGAGCAGCGACAGCAGCACCTCTTCACGCTTGGTCAGCCCGTATTCGCGGGCGATCCAGGGCACAAGGGATTCTGCCAGCTGCTCGTTGCGCATCCGCCGATGATGGGCGAGGAAGACGTAGGCGGCCACGGTGAAGCAGAGCGCCATAACCTCGACGGGCACCTTGCGAGGAGAAGCAAAGTCCCCGCTGCTCTCCTGCCCGAAACTCACATACGTTGCCGCTTCTCCCAGGGCATACACGAGCACGAGCAGAAGCGAGAAAACCCATCGCCAGCGGTTCATGCATCGAAATTCCGCCACCAAGCAGCAGATACCGTACCCTATCACCCACAATGCCAGCAGCCTGGTAAAGAGGAACCCGCGCCACGACGCAACCGATTCGACTGATGAAGCGCCGCTCGCCCAGGCCGCCATTATGCAAACCGCCCAAAAAAATCCTTCGACAGGGGAAAAGCTGCGCGAGAGCAAACTGCCCAGCACAAGCCGGTACAAGAGGATTATAGCCATGTTGAATGTGGTGTAGAGCATGGGGTAGGCGTTTCGCGCGTCTTCGAATTGCAACGCGAATTCTGGAACAAACTCGTACATGAACAATAAAACGATATCTATCGTGTACGCGAAGAAGATGAGCGCCGTGAAGATGTATCCCGGTTTGCGCTCGACGTAGTACAGGCTCCCATAGGCGGCGATGGCCAACGCATAGGCGATGCAGCTTGCCACATTGTAGAGAAAGGCGAGGGACACGACTCCTCCTTCATCGGATAGCAAACATTATAGACGGTTTGGCTGCCAAGGCTACCGACTTGCCTGACACTCGATTCAGCTTCTTCGTTATCCCAGTTCAGAAGAGGGGATGACAAAAAATCATCCCCTAAATAATCTAGAAGCCCTCCCTGATTTCCTTAACAAGAGATTTCCCCGCTCTTAAAGTTAGGTCATCGCAGCACCGAGAAGAGAGCGCTGCGACCGAACTAAGGAGGGTTTTATGAGCATGTCCCGTCTCGATCAGCTTCTCAGCCGCCGCCATTTCGTCATTGGATCAAGTGCGCTTGCGGCCGCCACGCTTTCGGGCGGTCTTTGGGGATGCGCATCAGATGAGCCGCTCGGATCAACCGGCCCATCTGATTCCCCCGAAGAGAACGCCGCCGATCTCGTGCTGTACAACGGCCATGTGCAGACGATGGTATCGGAAAGCGAGGTTGCCTCGGCCATAGCCATCGCGGGCAACAAAATCGTCTATGTGGGCGATGATTCAGGCATCGACGCTTTCGTAGGAGACACCACCCAAGTCATCGACCTCGATGGCAAGTTCGTCTCCCCCGGCTTCATTGACGGCCACATCCACGCCCCTGGCAACTGGTTCACCAAACTCTTCCAAATCGATCTAACGGGACTTAGCACCAATGAGGAATACCTCGAGGCAATCCGCTCCTTCGTGGAAGCCCATCCCGACGAAGAAGGCTACATCGGATCGCCCTTCATGCTCAATGCCTACCAGCTTCCCGACGGCTCGAATCCCGGGCCCTCGAAAGAGGATCTAGATGCCATCTGCCCCGATAAGCCCATTCTCATCCATGACGTCTCCTACCACGCCGCTTGGGTCAATTCCAAGGCCTTCGAAATGGCTGGCGTAACCGCCGACACCCCCGACCCAGAAGGCGGCCTGTTCTATCGCAACGAAAAGGGCGAGCCTTCGGGATGCGTCAGCGATGCCGCCAAGGGAATAGTATTCGCCATCATGCCCGACACCATGACCAACGATAATCTGGAAAAGGCCCTGTACAAATTCATGGAGGAAGCAAACTCCTATGGCATAACCGGCATTACAAATATCACCCAAGGCGGTCTTGATATTATCGATATGTACCACAAGGTGGAGCGCGAGGGCAATTTGACCCTGCGCATGCGCGTCGTCCCCACTATGAAAGAAGGTCGCACCTATGACGAAGTGCTTTCCACCATCAAGTCCTACAACGACTCCGCCACAGACATGATTTCTTCGAATACTGTGAAGATTTTCTACGACGGAGTGACCGAAAGAGGCACCGCCGTCTTCCTGGAACCCTACCTGGAATCAACGGGACTCGGTGATCATTGGTGCGGCGAACCCATCTGGTCTCAGGAAGACTTTACCCGTCTTGTACACGACTTTGATGCAGAAGGCGTTCAGGTGCACGTGCACGCCATGGGCGACGGCGCCGTTCACGGCACCCTTGATGCCTTCGAGGAGGCTCGGGCGACCAATGGGGAGCGCGACGCGCGGCACACGATCACCCACGTATGCGCCATTACCGATGAGGATATCCAGCGCATGGCCGATTTGGATGTAGTGGCGAATCTCCAATTCCTGATGATGTACCACGATGATCTCATGGACCTGGAGCGCGCCTATGTCGGCGACGAGCGCGCCATGGCGATGTACCGAACAAAGCACATGGCCGAGGCAGGCATCTGCATCAGCGGCTCCTCAGACGCCCCCGTCATTCCATTTGTCCCGCTCGATGCGATCGAGGCCGGCGTTACCCGTAACTCGCCCTATCCCGAGGAAGAGGACACCGACATGACCCGCTGGCCCGAACAGGGGCTCACAGCCTACCAGCTGCTCGAGGCCTACACCAAGAACGACGCCTACCAGAACTTCATGGACGATATTATCGGCACCGTTGAAGTGGGCAAGTTCGCCGATCTCGTCGTGCTGGACACCAATATCCTGGAAGTGGATCCAAAGGAGATCTCCTCGGCGAAGGTCGTCTACACCATCTCCGACGGCCGCATCGTCTACGAGGGGTAGGACCGAGCTAGAAGACGCCAGCTATACGGAACGGCGCGCAAACCCTTGAACACAGGCCCCGCGGCTCTGCGGTCATTAGTCCCGCAGAGCCGCGGGGCCAGACCTATGCGCCCATGCAGCCCTTGCCGGCACTGCGGCCACACGCAAACACGCTGTATCCCGAAAAGGCGTTTCAGCCTCCTGGACTCACCCTTCCTACCCCAGGATGGATGAGAAGCCCGAAGAGCACCTCGCTTTCCAATTTGCGCCGCTCTATGCCAGCCTCCAGCAAGCCTTCGAGGCCATATTCGAACGCGCTCGTAGCCAGCGAGTCATCTTCGTCATTGACGAATTCCCCTATTTGGCAAAGGCCGACCCGAGCGTCTCTTCAATCCTGCAAGCTCTCATCGATCGCGCCTCTGCAGATTCGAAGCTGCTTCTCTTGCTGTGCGGGTCTTCGTTGTCGTTCATGAAAGAGCAGGTACTTGGAGAGAAGAGCCCTTTGTACGGGCGGAGAACAGCCCAGATAGAGCTTAAGCCCTTTGATTTTTTCACAGCCATGGAGCTCTTCCCCCAACGCAACCCCATCGAGACAGCCGAAATATACGGCATGGTGGGCGGCGTACCCCTTTATCTTATGCAATTTCAGAATGGTGGAACATTACGCGAGCTCACCGAGGCAGCGCTGCTCGACCCGAACTCAATCCTCTACGAGGAACCGAGCATCTTGCTCATGCAAGAGGTGTCGAAGGCATCGCGATACAACGCGGTCATCGACGCCATCGCAAATGGACGAACCCAGAGCGGGGAGATAGCAACCGCAATTGGCTCCACCACAGCGGAAACCTCGTACTACCTCAAAGAGCTTGAGCGCATTGGCCTGGTTACCCGCGAGCAGCCCCTTGGGGGAAAGGGCAAGAGGCCGATCTACAGACTCAGCGACAATCTCTTCCGTTTCTGGTTTCGATTCATCGCACCGCATACTTCCTCGATCCAACGTGGGATGCCAGGACGTGCTTGGCGCTCTATCGAAAAGGCACTTTCCGAATACATGGGACCGGTTTTCGAAGATATCTGCAACCAGTGGCTTTGGCGCCAGATGGCAAGAGACGAGTCGGCCATAGAATTCGATGACCTTGGACGCTGGTGGGGCAATGATCCGCAACGTAAGCAGGAAGCCGAAATTGACATCGTCGGCATAGAGGGCACACACGTGGTGCTCGCCGGAGAATGCAAGTGGCGAAACGAGGACTTTCCCGCCTCGGCCCTGGAGAAGCTTCGCCATCGCACGAACCTTATTGGCAATGCGGACGAGGCGCAGCTTTACGCGTTTTCGAAAACCGGATTCTCGCAAGCATGCCGAGCAGAGGCGAATAGATCGAGGAATGTGCGGCTCGTCTCCTTCAGCGACATGGTCAACGCTTGAACCGAACGGCCCGCTCGACAGGGCCACACGGAGGGGCCATTGTGAGGGCCCGTCGTAGGGGGGCTTCAGCCGCCCTGCAGAAGGAGGACGCCCATCGTAGGGAACAAGAAGGGAGGGCCTAAAGCCCTCCCCTACCAGGAAGCGGACTCCCCGCCTGCGCTTGTGATGTAGCCCTGGGACATGGCGCCGGCCTCGGGGAAGGGCATGTCCGGGGTCTTGTCGTCGTTGGCCGCCGCGTAGGCGAAGGCGTTGTTGATCATGCCGACCTGGGGGCCGTTGCCGTGGGAGACGACGACGTTGGTGCCCTCCTCGATCATGTCCACGATGTGCTTGGCGGTGTTCCGCACGAGCGTAAGCTGCTCCTGCGGGGTGTTGCCCAGGGCGTTGCCGCCCAGGGCGATGACGACGGTCTTGCCGTTGCCCTTTTCGTATGGCATAAGCGTTCTCCTCCTCTTTTGGGAATTCAACCTGATACGCCAAGGACAGCCTGGCACAATGGGCCGTCCTTGGCGCTCACTCTAATGTGACTCGAGAAATTGAAAAGTCCGAACTCGGTTTATTTTCTTTCTGCCCTCTGTCTAATCCAAAGTAAACCACTCAGCTTCTATGCCGCGTCCTCCTCGGGCCACGGGCTGGCGTACACGGCATAGCTCGCGTACTGAGGAGCGCCCACGGCGTAGATGTCGTAGTCGGCCGCCTGACCAGGCTCGGTGTCGACAATCTTGAAGTAACCGCCCTCAATCTTCCCGTCTTGATCAAGCAGCACCACGTCGACGCGCGACTGCGTGGCGCCATCCAGCGACTCGGACGCCGTCACCGTGCCTGTGAACTCCTTGGCGCCGAACTGAGTATCGGTCGCGCCCCCGTCCTGCACAGCGTACACATGAGCCAGCTTCTGGTCCGTGGCCTCCCACGAACCCTCGGGCGTCGTAATGGAGAACTCGACGGTCGCCGGCTTCACCACCTCGGTCGAGTTTGCCGAGGAATCAGCGGTCGATCCCGCCACGTAGGAATAATAGTAAGTGGAATCGGGCAACACACCCGGAGTTTCAATCGTCTCGTCGAAGATGACGTTGCCGCTATCGTCCTTGCCCACGACCTCGATGACTGGATCGATGGCCTCTACGGTTTTGTTGGGGTTCTGCACCTTCACGGCAAAATCGACCATGCCGTTGTCGGCCACGAACCATCCGGAATCGACGATCTGCAGCTCAGCGGGATTTGCGGCCTCCTGCTCGGCCGTGGCCGCATCGGCCTCGGCGTCGGCTTGCTCATCGACGGCGGCCTGCCCCGCAGCCGGGCCCTGGGTCTCTTCAGTCTGCACCACCGCCTGCTCCGATCCGGCCGGTGCCGTCTGACCGCTTTGGGCCGCGCACCCCGCAAGGCTTACCGCGAACAGACCTGAGAGCGCCACCCAGCCCAGATACTTCAGTTTCATTGTCATCACCATTCCCTTGAAGGTCTTGTTACGCAAACCATGCAAGTAAATGATTACCCCGCTCGTGTACTAATTTAGAGCGCAGCGCCCTTTCGTAGCCTCTGCGCCACTGCTTTGTTTCAGCTGAAATTCCCACGTCAACGCTAGGAAATCAAAATGCGGAAGGTCATAGTTCACAGAGCATCAACCGAAGTGACCGCCCCTTGAACGCTTTGCTTCAGCTCCATGGCAATACAAGAGATTTGGCCCGAAAACACGAAAGCCCGCGGGAGGGGGGATCCGCGGGCTTCATGTTGTGGCGACAGCGAGACGAGGAGAAGCTTCGCCACCCAGTAAAACAAGAAGAGAGGAGGTATTACAGGGCTTCGTTCCCTCGGCCCTGCTGACAAAAGTTATAATAGGTTAACTGATTCGTTCGCACAAGGGAGTTAACCTGGGTTTACACTTTCTCCACAACTCTCGCGCACCCAGCCCGCGCCTTCGTCGGTATCACGCAGCCCGGTCGCCCCGCCCCTGTTTGACGGAATCGTGCACGGTTATTTACGCCATGGTAACTGCAAAGCCGAAAGTCTTCCCAAAGATCGTCCCTCCCCTATACTGCAACCAGCGAAACGGAAAAGAGCTGATCAATCTTCTCCTTTCCCCTTTCCTTTCCTTCTTCTCTCTTTTGGAAGCGGGTACCCCTCAACAAGCCTGCTTCCCGAGAACGAGATTTCCCCGACCCGTTCTCGAACCCCTGCAATGAGGCGGCTCCCCCAAGCCGCCTCTTCTTTTTGGCACGCAAAGCCTCTCCCGAATTCATGCGCGTGAGAAAAGGGGTGCCCAGATGACACCCCTTTCGCTATCGTCGCCGAACGGCGCGCGTCGGATCACCCTTACCGAGCGCCCGTCTCCGCACAGCCGCTACGGGCGCGCATCCAGAATTTTGAGCGCTTGCTCGTAGCCGCCGGCGCCGTAGCTGAGGCACTTGGAAACCCGGGCGATAGTCGTGGCCGAGGCGCCCGTTTCCGCCTCGATGGCCGCATAGGACTTCCCCGCCGCCAAAAGACGCGCCACGCCCAGGCGCTGGGACGTCTCGCGAATCTCGCGCACGGTGAACAGGTCTTCCAGAAGCGCGAAAATAGCATCGGGATCGTCGAGGGCGGCCAGAACGCTCAGCAGGTCGTCCACATCGGGGGTGCGAATCTCAGCCATTAGACCTCCGTGAGCCAGTCGGCGTACTCGCCGATGCGACCGTAGGCCAAATCGAAGAACCGATCCTGCAGCGCGCGCGTGATTTCGCCGGGCTTGCCGATGACGCGACCGTCCACGGAACCCACGGGCGTCAGCTCGGCGGCCGAGCCGGTCATGAACACCTCATCGGCGATGTACAGGTCGCTGCGGGTGAGGCTTTCCTCCACAGCAGGGATCTCCAGGTCGTCGGCCAGACACAGCACCGTGTCGCGGGTGATGCCCTCGAGAAGTCCGTCGGAAAGCGGCGGCGTGGAAAGCACGCCGTTGCGCACGATGAACAAGTTCTCGCCCGTGCCCTCGCAGACAAGCCCCGCCTCGTTCAACATGATGGCCTCGGCATAGCCGTGGGCCTTCGCCTCCATCTTCGCGAGGATGGAGTTCATGTAAGAGGCCGTGGCCTTCACCGCCGGCGGAATGGCGTTGTTCGAGCGCTGGCGCCACGAGGAGATGCCCACGGCCACGCCGTTTTCCAGCGCGTCGGCGCCCAGGTAGGCGTCCCAGGGCCACACGGCGATGACGACGTCCACGGGCGCCCCGGTCGGGTCTACCCCCATGACGCCGTAGCCGCGGTATACCAATGGGCGGATATAGCAGGCCGGAAGCCTGTTGGCACGGATGACTTCCAACGTGGCGTCCATCAGCTCGTCGACGCTGTAGGGCAACTCGATCTGGGCAATCTTGCAGCTGCGATGCAGCCGTTCCATATGGTCGCGCAGGCGGAACACGTAGGATTTGTCCTCGTCGGGCACCTTGTAGCAGCGAATGCCCTCGAACACGCCGGAGCCGTAGTGCAGCGAATGCGACAGCACATGGGTCGTCGCCTCCGCCCACGGCACCAGCTCGCCGTTCTTCCAGATGTAATCGACCTCGGTGATGTCGGACAATGGAACCATCCCTTTCTCAGACTAGAAAAGCCCTCGTCGCGTGCGCAACGCGAGCAAGGGCCATTGTACTCCAACACGCTAAAGCGAAAGAGCAGTTCCACGAAGGCGGCAAAACCAGAGTCGTCCCCTCAGGGCCAAAGCGAGTTCGAAGCCGCAGCATGCCACTTTTACGTCGGAATAATTGGCATCCGTGCCACTTTTACGTCGGAATAATTGGTATCCGTGCCACTTTTCAGATGGAATATTGCTCTGAAACATATTATCATGGCATTCGAACCGATGACTGGCGTTGGCAGAAAGGAGCTTGCCGTGGAGCGATTCGCCATAAAAGACCTCATTGCCTGGAAGAACTCCCCTCGCCGACGACCGCTGCTCGTGCAGGGAGCACGACAGGTGGGCAAGACGTGGCTCATCAGGGAGTTCGGGCAGACCCACTTCGCCGCAGTGGCTTACGTGAACTTCCTCGAAGATGAGGCCATGGCGCGTCAGTTCGAAGGCGAGTTAGCTCCGGCGAGGCTGCTCGACGCCGTCACCTTGTACACCGGCGTTAACGCCAAAGACCCGAACACTCTCGTAGTGTTCGACGAGATTCAAGAATGCCCTCGGGCCCTTACCTCCCTCAAATCGTTCGCCGAGCGCAGCCCTGAAACCGCCCTCGTCGCTGCCGGGTCGCTTTTGGGCGTCGCCCTTCACCGGGGCGTCTCCTTCCCTGTCGGGAAAGTCGACCACCTGCTCATCTACCCCTTGTCCTTTGACGAATTTCTCCTCGCAACCGGCAACAATCTCATGCTGGATACCCTGCGACGAGGAGATCTCGCGTTGGCCGATTCCCTTTCGGAGCGTTACATAGAGCAGCTGCGCAATTACTACTTCGTCGGCGGCATGCCAGAAGTGGTTCAAACGTTTTTGGATACGGGCAGCTTCAGCGAAACGCGAAAGCAGCAGAATCGGCTGCTCTTCGACTACGAGCACGACTTTTCCAAATACGCCGACGCTGCCCTCGCCGAGAAAATACGGCTCGTGTGGAACTCGGCTCCCGGACAGCTCGCCCGCGAGAACAAGAAGTTCGTCTACTCAGCTGTGCGCACGGGCGCCCGCGCACGCGGCTACGAAGAGGCCATCCAGTGGCTCGTGGACGCAGGACTGCTTCTGCGCGTCAACCGCATCACGAAGCCGGGACTGCCCCTCTCCGCCTACGAGGATCGAGACGCTTTCAAGATATACCTGCTCGACGTGGGACTCCTCGGCGCGGCAAGCCGTCTCGATGCCTCGGTTCTCGTTGACGGCCATGAGCTGTTTTCCGAGTTCAAGGGGGCCCTCACGGAAAACTACGTGTGCCAGGAGCTCGTTGCCACAGGCAAGGTGGTTCCTTACTACTGGTCGGCCGAGAACTCCTCCGGCGAGGTCGATTTCGTGTACGATTACGGCCGCTCCATCGTGGCCGTCGAGGCGAAGGCCACCACGAACCTGAAGGCGAAGAGCCTTCGCTTGTTCGTGGAGCGTAACCACCTCGGCCGGGGCCTGCGCCTGTCGCTGTCGCCCTTCAAAGAGCAGGACTGGGTAGTGAACCTGCCCCTATACGCAGCAGGGCTGCTGCCCGAGTGGTTCGCACAGATGCGGAAGGGTGCGATCTAGAATCAATCCGCACACCTATACAGGCTCTCGCAATAAGGGGAAGGCGGGCCCCAATCGAGTCCGCCTTCCCAACGTCAGTACTATCACAAAGTGAGAAACTTGCTTAGGCTTGCTGTGCGCTGAGCGATTCCAACGCGTCATCGATCATGGCCTCGGCTCGGGCCAGATAATCCATCGATCCATCGAAATTGTGAGCCGCTGTACGTCCTTGTCCATCAGAGCCCGCAAGCGGATTCGTGGTAAGGTTCTTATTGGCAAACGTAGTGATGAACGATTGCGCGCCCCACTCGATGAAAGAGGGCGCCGGCGATGCCATAAAGAGCGCTTTGCCGTTTTATTGCGAAAGTATTGCGGGGTGCCCTCACGCCTCGAAGGAGTATCCCACGCCCCAGACGGTCTTCAGGTAGGCGGGCTTGGCGGGGTTCTCTTCTATCTTCTCGCGAATTTTCCGCACGTAGACGGCGATGGAGATGGCGCCGTCCAGGTACTCCTCGCCCCATAGCTCCTCGATGAGCTCGTCTTTGCCCATGACGGCGCCGGAATGGCTCGCGCGGAACACGCTGCCGACGCCCACTTCGCTCTGCACGGTGGCGCGGCCGCCGAGCAGTTCGGCCATCTCCTTCACGAGCGCAAGTCCCAAGCCGCTGCCGCCGTAGCGCCGCGAGATGGACGAGTCCGCCTGGCGGAAGCGTTCGAAAATGGTGGCGAGCTCGTCCTCGGGAATGCCAATACCGGTGTCGGCCACCTCGATGAGCAGGCCATCGCGGGCGGCCGTGAGCGCCACGGTCAGGCGCAACGGTCGCCTCCACCGCATTCTCCACGTCGAGCACATCGAGGGGAGAATTTCAACCCGATAGCGGTCGGCCTCGAGGCTCGCCGCGTCCAGGGTGTCCATCTGGCGCCCCTGCCGTCGGAGCGCTCCGTTCACCGCCACGGCCACCGCCACGATGACCGCCGCAAGCGCCCCGAACAGGCTGACGTTGGCCATCGTGCGCTCGCGGGCCTCCGCCTCGTACACCTCCATGGGGATGGAAAGGCTCACCGCGCCGGCCAGATCGCCTAGCGCATAGCCCTCGCGGGGGAAGCCGGTCTCGTCCGGTTCGCCGCCCTCGCTGCCGCGGGCCTTATGCGCCCACGTCATGTTCAGCTTTCAGGATACCGCAAAAACGGGCGGGGAAAATATTGTCCTTTTATTGCGGGAGGGTGCAACGCGGCAGCTGTGGGCAACCCGCCCGCCCTCTGTTCCGCTATACTATCGGTACGAGCTGCACGGTCATTCGTCACAAAGGAGGCCCCATGCTTCTCTATCATGGCTCACGCCACGGTATTGACGGCCCCATTGCGCCTCTTAGCCGGGATCGATGTGATTTCGGACGGGGTTTCTACCTGGGCACCGAACCCCTGCAGCCGCTCACCCTTATCTGCGACTTCCCCGATGCGCGCTTTTACACCGTGGAACTTGATCTCGACGGCCTCGATGTGCGCGAGCTTTCCGCTGACGCAACCTGGGCCCTCGTCGTCGCCTATCATCGCGGCAAGATGGAGCAGGCCCGCGGCACCACCCTCTATGCAGAGACAGCCGCCGCGCTTGAGGGTGCAGATGTTGCCATTGGGCCCATTGCCAACGACCGCATGTTCGTCGTCCTCGACCGCTTCTTCAACGGGGACATCACTGATGTCGCCCTTATAAAAAGTCTTTCCGCGCTGCAGCTGGGCAACCAAGTAGTGGCGCTCACCCAAGCCGCATGCGATGCCGTTCGCATCGTGGATGAACGTAGCCTCAGCGAGGACGAGCGGACCGAGCTGATTGCCACGAGCGAGGCGAACCGGGCCGAGGGAGTGGCTTTGGCTGAGCGCATCTGTCGCGAGCACCGCCGCGAGGGACACTTCTTCGACGAGATACTGGAAGCCGGTGTTCCCCTTGGCTGACCTGCGATTAGACCAACGACAACTGTGCGACATCCAGGGACGTCTCTTCGAACTGGCCCGCGCGCGCGGCTACGATTGCCCCACCTTCATCGAGGCCTTCATGAACAGCGACGTGGCGCGACGTATGGATGGGGTCTTCGACTTCCTGCAGTGGGCCGGGGAGGAATACCTGTTGGAAGAGCTTGACGACGAAGTGGGCGGCCTGCCCCGTGCCGGAGCTTCCTGGGGCCGGGAACCCATGTACTGGACCGGCTACCTGTACCGTTTGTGGCACTATCTCACCGGCGAGACGAGTCGCGCCATCTACGCCACCGCCGATGCCGACACCATGGGCGGCGCCTACCTCGGCATGCACGTGCTCGATCCCGAACTGGCCATCGAGAACCTGAAAGAGCTGGCGGCGCAGCGCCCGTAACGGCTTTGAGAGAGTCCGTCATGCCGGCTTCCGACGAACGCCGACGTTAGCCTTACCCCGCATCAGCATTGTTGCGCCTCCACTTCCACAGCCGTCGACAGGCCCAACGAGCGAGAAGCGAACCCATCGCACAAACGAGGGCCGCGAGCAACCAGGCGCCTTCATAGCCAAGGGCGCTTTGAGCCTCCCCCACCGCACCTTGGATGCCCGACATTGTGCCCACCGAGACAAACGGTCCGATAGAAGCAGCAATTTGGACGGCCATCGTCATTATGGTGACGCCCAGGGAGTGCTGGTTCAGCGCCAGGCACCGCAGCCCTGTAGTCTGGAAATTGGCGCACACCGTGCCGCAGCCGACAAACACCACCAACATCCCCGCCAGCAGTGTGATCTCGCTTGCCATCCAGGCGGCTACGGCCATCAGCACCGATCCAGCAGCCGCCACGGCCAAGCCTCGAGAAAGCAAGGGGGCGGGACCTCGGCGGTCGAGACGGCGACCGCCGGCAAGCGACGCGACAGCATAGGCCACCACGAGCGGGCCCAGGCACAGCCCCGAGAGGGCCGGGCCGAGGTGGGCGCATTCTTCCAGATACAGCGGGCCCATGACGTTAAGGGAAAAGTAAATGCTCATGGTGAGCACCACGAGCAGGGCCGCGGCGACAAAACCGCGGTTGAGCAGCACCCCGCGAAGAGAGACGAAGTTCCCTTGGACGTCGCCGCGTCTCGAGGGCCTGACGGCGACAAGGCCCCACAGACCTATAAGCGCCGAAGCCACCAGGGGAACCACGAACACGCTATGCCAGCCAAAGGCGCCGACGAGGGCACCGGTGGCCACAGGCGCCACGGCGGGGCCCAAGGCGATCATGCCGTTGCCCACGGCGAGATAGGTGCCCAATTTCTCCGATGCCACCGTTTCCAATATGGCGTTCATCATAAGGGGGATGAAAATGCCCGTGCCCACAGCCTGCACGAGCCGCGACGCAAACAGCACCGCAAAGGTAGGGGCCACCAGACCGCCCATCGACCCGAGTGCGTTGCACGCCAGAGCGACGAACAGTAACGTCCGCGGGCCGAGCCGTCGATACAGGGCCGCCATGGCCGCCACAACGAACACCGTGACCACCATGAACCCCGTCACAAGCCACTGCGCCGTCATGGCATCCACGGAAAACTCGCCTATGATGGCAACAAGCGCCATGTTCACCAGGTTCTCGTTAAAGCCGGCGATAAAACCGCCCGCAAAAAATCCTATGAGACGACCCGCGGCATTCCGCGCACTCATGAAAGAACCAACCGCCTCACGCCTGCCCCTTCTCGTTCGATCCGTTCTCGGCCCGCTCGAAATCGCGGGCCAGATCATCATAGCTTTCCCGCGGTACAGGGGGAACCTTTTCGGCCCCCGCATCGGCGGAACGGCCCGGTAGCACGAGGTTCAGCACAATGCCCAGCAGCGCCGCCACGGCCAGCCCCGGCACGGAGTACTCACCGACGGGAATGCTCACGCCCATCGACTGCATGCCGATAGCCGCGATGGCCGGACCGCCGAAAATGATGAGGTTCCGGGAATCGGTCATGTCGACGGCGTGCTCCACAAGCATCTTCAGGGCATTGCAGGCAATCAGCCCGAATATCACGATGGACACCCCGCCGATAACCGGATCGGGAATAGTGCCCACCAGCGCCCCCAGCTTGGGACAGAATCCGCCAACGATGAATGCCGTGGCGGCAGCATACCAGAACACTTGGGTCGAATAGACGCGCGTCACGTTGAGCACGCCGATGTTCTCAGCGAAGGTCGTCGCCGGAGGTGCCCCCAGAAGGCCGGCGACAGTGGTGGCCAGGCCGTCCCCCAAAAGCGAGCGCCACAGAATGGGATTGTAATTCCTGTGGGTCATCTCGCCGATGACAAACAGATGCCCGATATGCTCGATCACCACGATAATCGCGATAGGGCTCACCAGCACAATGGCCGTCACATCGACGACGGGCAACGTGAACTCGGGCAGGCCGATCCAAGCCGCCTCAGCCACAGGGGTGAAGTCCACCATACCGAAAGCACATGAAAGGCCATAGGCCACTGCGGCCCCGACCAACACGGGGATGGTATTCAGCACCCGCTTCCCGAAGCACGTGCACAGCACGACCACGAAGAAGGCCACCCCCGCCACAACGAGCGTCTGCCACAGCGTCTCGCCCTCGGGCACGGTGAGCGCCTCCGAAACCGCCGTGGTAGCCAGGCCGCAGCCAATAACGAAGATGATCTCGGCCATGACCACCGTGGGAATGAGCCGATCGATCCAGCGCGTCCCCGTCTTGCGCACCACCAGAGCGCACACGACGAATACCAGACCGGCCCCCACAATGGCCGAGCCGACCCCGGCCGCCCCCGCCGTAGCGCTCGCAATAACCACTGGCCCCACGAAACTGAAGGAAGGTCCCAGGTAGCTCGGAATTTTCCCCTTCGTTGCCACGAGGTACAACGCCGTTCCGATACCCGAGCACATCACAGATACCGACGGCGAAAATCCCATGAGCATGGGCACGAGCACCGTTGCTCCGAACATTGAGAGGAAATGCTGTAGCCCCAGAGGCAGCGCCTGGTACCAGGGAAGCCTTTCCTCGACATCTACCACTCTCTTGCCCATGATGGACACCCCTTGTCAACGGCGCGGTGCCGAGCGAGCGCACAACTCTCTCGGCACCGCGACCCCTTGCTTGAACGGATGGGAAACCACAGCGCCTTAGGGCTCGACCAGCTCGTCGTAGACCTGGACCTTACCAGCGCCCTCGGCCGCCGTCGTCGCCGTCACCGGCTTCTCGCCCTGAGACTCCTTGGGCAAGACGAGGTTCAGGATCACAGCCAGCACCGCAGCCAGCAGCAGGCCGGGAACATTGAAGGAACCCAGGGGGATGGACACGCCGGTGGTCATCATGCCGATGCCCACGATGAGCGAGGCGGCAGCGATCATGAGATTGCGATTCTCATTGAAATCCACTTTGGCATCCACAAGCAGCGACAGACCGTTGCCGGAGATGAGTCCGAACAGCAGGAACGACACGCCGCCCAGCACGCAGTTGGGAATGGAGTAGAACAGCATGGCCAGCTTCGGGCAAAAACCGCCGATGATCATGGCGAAAGCGGCCGTCCACCAGAAGATACGGGTGGAATAGCACTTCGACAGACCCATAACGCCGATGTTCTCGGCGATGGAGGTCAAAGCCGGGCCGCCCAGGAAGCCGGAAGCCACCGTGCCAAGGCCGTTGCCGAGCAGCGAAGAGGAGAGGTACTTGTTGCAGTCCTCGCCGGAAAGATTGGTCACCGTCATCAGGTGGCCGATATGCTCGACTACGAGCACCAACGCAATGGGAGCGATAACGAGCAGGGCATTCACGCTAAACGTGGGCAGCGTCACTTCGGGAAGGCCGATCCAAGCTGCCTCGTTGATAGCGGTAAAGTCCACCATACCCAGGGGAATGGCCACGATATAACCCACCACGATGCCGATGAGCACGGGCACCATCTTAAGGAAGCCGCGACCCCAGGAAGATGCCACCACGGCCGAGAGGAACGTGATGAATCCGACAATGCAGCCCATCGTGTCGAAGGTCTCCGACGCACCGCCGTCGAACATCACGGAGTTGACCGCCGTGGCCGACAGACCCACGCCGATGACCACGATGATGCAGCCGGTCACTACCGGCGGCAGCACCTTGTCAATCCAGCCGGTGCCGGTAAGCTTCACAATGCCCGCCACCACGCAGAGCGCCACACCGACGGCCACAATACCGCAGAGCGCGCCCGAAATGCCATCGACGGCCGTCACCACGGCCATGGGCGTGATGAAGCTGAACGACACGCCGAAGTAGCTCGGCACCTTGTTGCGCGTGCAAATAAGATAGATGATGGTGCCAAGACCGGTGCAGAACACCGCCAGCGCCGGATTGAGTCCCATGATCATGGCGGGCACAATAGCGCCGCCGCCCACGAAGGCCATCAGGTGCTGCAACGAGTACACAATGGCCTTCCCCATGGGGACCTTATCCCCAATGGCGTAACCTCCGTCTTGTCTCATAACGAAACCTCCTTTTCTTTCCCGCCGTGCTTTCCTGCACGGCGCTTCAACCATTTGACGGACCCGAATGCCAACGATGGCGCCGGCGCGGGTCGATTCACGGACGCCCCGGCAAAGACACCGAGCCCCTAAAGAGACAGCGCCTTCTCGGGGCACACCGCCACGCAGGCACCGCAGGCGGTGCAAGCGTTCTGGGGCTCATGCTTCCTATTCGCCACCGGATCTACCGCTTCGGGACACACAGCCGTGCACCGGTCGCAGGTCATGCCCTTCACGCGCAGGCAACGATGACGATTAAGCTGCGGATAGACGCCCTCTTTGTCGACAGGGACGGCATTGGCCAGTTCCCAGCGGGCAAGATCGAACGAGCGGTCCTTTGCCTTCTCATCTTTCACCAGATCGCGAAGCACCTTGGCATCCAGGGCGAAGAAGGCACCGGCCGCCTCCAGAAGCCCGCGGTAGAACCGCTCGTCCACCAAGCGCGCCGCCAGAGCGGAGAACTCCGGGTACCAATTCAGGATATGGTGCTTGAGGAACGCCTGGGAAAGCAGGAGATTCTCACGCAGGGCCGTCATATCGGACGCGGCGCGCGCCTCAACGGCACGATCGGCCAGCGTCGCCATGAACTCGCACATAAAGGCCAGATGATCCTCGGGAAGATCGATGCCTTCCGCCAGCTTGAGCGCCTGTTTCTTGTAGATGTTGTACACCTTGCCCCGCGCTGTGCCCATGTAATGCTGCGTTGCGTCCACAAAGGCGCTTTCGTAGGGCAAAGCGTAACGGCCGGCTTCATCGCGCATACCCAGAAACGCCGCCGTGAAATCGCGTCCCAAGAAGGCGCGCGTGCCCGTGTGGCGCTTCTCCAGATAACGCTCCATGACGTGCATGCCGTGATCGAACGCAGCGTCCTCGCTCTTCAGGGAGCCGATCCGGGCCGCTGCAAGCGCCTCAATGTCATCCTGGGAGAGCGGCGCCCTGAAAAGACGGCCGAAAAGGCGGTACAACTTCGCACGGTTCGCCTGCACTAGGGAGAACTCGTCGGGGGTCATCATGGTTTCCCCACCTTTCTTTGACAGGGCGGGCGCGATCCTTGCGGACAGGCCCGCCGAAAATAGCTAGCAGTTGAGAATGGCGCTGCGATTTGCTTGGGCGTCCTCGAAAAAGAAGAGGAATCCCGCACCGACGATCCACATGAGCATGCGCAGGCTGAGACCCCCCGCCATGGCGGCAACGAAACCGACGGCCGCCACCGCGACGAAAGCCATCGAAGGCAGAGGAGCGAGCAGGATCGCCGCGCAGGCCAGAGGCACCACCAGGCCGCAGACCACGATGCCGACCCAGAACAGCGTCGGGTTCTTCTTCGCCGTCTGCATCCCCAAATGCCCCAGGTACGCGGCCACCGTCACTGCCGAGAAGACAGCGCAGACGGCCAGCAGCAGCTTCACGGGCAACTCCATAGCCCAGACGCCCCCCGTCGCCACCGACACCACCGCGTAGAGAAACCCGCCGGCCACAAGCGCCGTGCCCGTATAGGCCAAAGGCAGCTTCTTCGTATTCCAGGTGGGCTTTGATGAGATGAGGTAGCCATGGCCCGTTACAAAGGCCAGCACGACGCCGGCCAGCGCGCCAGCCATGCCGAGCACGAGGCGCACCAGCTCGTTGTCGAACCACAGGCACGCAGCGCCATAGGCCACCATGAGCGCCGATACCACACCGAGCATGATCAGCTCCACGGAAATGCCCGAGAAGGACAGCAGATGGGTCACAGCCGCAAAAGCGTGACGCGGCGTGGCCAGATGCATCATGGAGCAGACGGCGCCCACCACAACGAGCACCAACGAGATGCCCGTCGCCCAGAGCGTGACCGTCGTCGACTCGCCGAGAGCGCCGGCCACGCCCGCGAAAGCGAAGCAGCATCCGCCGCACCCCGCGAGCATTGAGAACAGAACGAGGGGCCACTGAATTTTCGGTGCCATTTACACCAGCTCCTTCCAATGAGCCGTCGAAGGCGAGAGGATATAGCGGGTCAGGGGCTCTTCGCCTTCGGGAGCGCCCAGCGTGTGAATGCACGCGTCGTCGTACTTGGCCAGTTCCCGGGAAACAGCCGAATCCGGGTCGTCCAGATCGCCGTAGAACCGGGCGCCGCCGGGGCAATTGTGCACGCAGGCCGGATCGGCCTTGCCATCGGCGGTCAGATGCTGGCACAGCGTGCACTTGCGGGCCACGCCGTCCTCCTCGCTGAAGCTGCGCACACCGTAGGGACAAGCGTACAGGCAGTACTGGCAGCCGATGCACTTCGCCTCGTTCACCAGCACAATGCCCGATTCGCTGTCGCGATAAGAAGCGCCCGTGGGGCACACCTCCACGCAGCGCGCATGGGTGCACTGCTGGCACTGCACGGGCAGGTTGTAACGCTCGATGTTCGGGTAGGTGCCCGTAGGTCCTACCTGCATGACACGGTTGTAGAAGGTGCCCAAGGGCAGGTGATTCTCGAATTTGCAGCTCACGATGCAGCTGTCGCAACCGGTGCACCGGTCGATGTTGATGACAAGGCACTTCCTAGGCATGGCAGGCCCCTTCCTCGGTACGGGACTCGAAGGTGCGGCTGGGCATGAGGGGCTGGAACTGCTCCGGCTCGGTCCACAGGCCCTCGGGAGCCTCGGCTTTCCTCACGTTGACGCGGTAACCGCGCCAGGAAGCGGAGGCGAAGTTGTCGTTGACCACATCATCGCGGGCCATGAGGTTCACGTTGCACTGGCGCCAGCCGCCGCTCATGGTCTTGGTGGAATGGTCGTAGCTTTCGGGGAAGTAGAAACGCTCCATCATCACCACGCCGGGACGCACGCCCTCGGTGAGGTAGGCGCGGCCGCGCGTGGCACCGCGACGGCTCGACAGCTCCACCCAATCGCCGTGGGCCACACCGAGGGCCGCGGCATCGCGGGGGTTGATGCGCATATCGGGGACGGGAATGAGCTCGCGGCTGTAGGGAGCGGTGCGCAGCGTCGTGTGGTGGTAGTGGGCCACGCGCCCCGTCGTGAGGTAGAAGGGGAAATCCGGATCGTCCTGGAGCATGTTCTCACTCTGCTCCTTGTAGGTGCACACGGCATCGTACTCCGGCCACGTGCCGTCGGCGGCCACCTGGGTGTAGGGGAAGTGATAGGGAAAACCGGTGCGGCCGTTCAGCACCGCCATGGTCACATAGGGCTCGCATTTGCGAGACAGCGTGGCGAATCCGGCAGGCAGCCCATCGTCCACGATATCCAAGTGCTGATAGAACTGGTACAGCTCGTCAATAGGCACCGTGAGCGTGTGATCCTCGGAGTGCTTCACGGCCTCGGGCCAGCTTTCCACGCCGAACATCTCGGCCCAAGCCGGATAGATGTCCTCCTTGGTGCGATAGGTACCGTTGAATTGGAAGTCGCGGCAGAGCACCGCATCATCGCCGCCGAGCTTTTCGCACAAGCTGTCGACGATACGCGTCACGCAGATGAACGGATCCTCCGTTTCGCCCATATGCACGATTTGCTTGCGCATGAAAGTCTGGTTGAACTGGGTGGTCGTCTCGGTGGCGTGCTCGAATTCCAACCACTCCTGCATGGGCAGGAACAGGTCGGCGTCCTCAATGGTAGTGGAAGTCATGTGGGGCTGCTGGTGCACGCAGAAGTCGATGTTGGCGTAAGCCTCGTTCCACTGCTCGCCATTGCTCATGACGCAATACTTGTTGCCAGACTGCTCCCAACGCACCGAGATCTTGTAGGGCTCGCCGGTCAGCAACGCCTCGCGCACCGGCGCCAAGGCGTTCAGCTGCCACTGGTGCACGGCCTTGTGCTCCAGCGATCCCAAGCGAGCCAGCTGGTAGTCCACAAAAGCCTGCTGCTTGGCCTTGCCATCGACACCCTTCGCATTCCAGCGCTCCACAGCTGCTTGGGAACGGCGAAGGTTCTCGCCCTCGGTCAGGCCCACCGTCCAACCGATGCCGAAGGTCTCCTGATAGGGACGGTTGCACCAGAAGTGGGTGGGACGCGCGGTGTGGCGCGATTCGGGCTTCTGCTCGGTGAGCACCACGCCCGGCTTGTTCACCTTGCCGCACAGCATGTCCAGGGCCATAGTACCGAAGATGAAGTTCGAGGACAGCTCGCTCATATCGGCGAACTGGCCAGTGCCGATACCCGAGAGCGTGGTGGCGTACAGCTTGATCGCACGCTCGATAGTGTCGGCATCGACCCAGGTGAGCTCAGCGGTTTTCTCCAAGGTGAAGTCCTCGCAGGCCTCCCACTGGATTTGGCCGGCGCTCTTGCACAGACGCCCGTTCACCTCGGCTTCGCAGAATACCACCGGGTCGACCGGAGAGTCCTCCGGGGCGGTGTAGGGGAAGGGCTGCACGCTGTTGGTGCGAGCATCGAAGCACACGTAGGCCGGCGTGTCGTACACGTCGTTGGGGTCGGCCGAGGGGTTCACGTAGTCGGGCCACACCTCTTCGGCCTTCAAAGGCAGGCGCGTGTCAGGATCCACGAGGAAGGGGTAGTTGGTCCAGTACTTGCAGAACTGCTCATCGTAGAGCTTGTTCGCGATAATGTAGTTGAACCAGCCCAAAAGCATGGCGATATCGCCCATGGGACGAATGGGCAACCAGATGTCGGCCTTGGCCGCCTCTTCGGTATAGTAGGGGTCGATAACAATGGTCTTTATGCCGCGCTCTCGCATTTCGGCGTTGGCGCGAGCGGCATAGGCTGCGCCGGAAGCGCTCGTTTGGGCGCCCCACAGCACCACGCACTCCATGGCCGGCTGCCAGGCGTTCCACATCTCGCGGGCGTTGTTGCCCTCGTGGCGGTTGTTGGAGCCACCGCGCATCCACTGGCCCGCGCAGTCGGCGGGCAGATAGCACTGGCAGCCACCGCCGGAAATGCACACCGGAGCGCCAATGGCATCTTGGGTGACGCGCTGGAACACGTTACCGTAGGTGCCGCCACCGCCAGCGCCCACCATGATGGAATAGGGGCCGTACTTCCTCGTAGCCAAGGCCATTTGCTCGCCCACGATATCGTAGGCCTCATCCCACGACACGACTTCCCAGTCGTTGCCGCCGCGGGATCCTACGCGCCTCATGGGATGCAGTACATGGCGCGGACTGTACACCAGATGCTGCTGGTTGAGGGCCTTGGTGCACAGGCAGCCCTGGGTCAGGGTGCCGTCGTAGTCGCCCTCGATCTTCACCACCACGCCGTCTTCGGTGTACACCCACAAAGGACAGCAGTTGTAGCAGCCATGGCAGCAGCTGTGATGGCGCTCGCGCAGCGGGGCCGAGCGGGCAAACTGCTCGTCAGCCTCCACGAGAGAGGCGTCCGAGGCCCAGTCGATGCCCTGCACCTTCTGCGCCATGTGGGCGAGCTTTCCGTAGCTCGACTTCCGTGCCGCCATTACTTGCTCCTTTCGTTTGAGGTCGCGAAGCTCGCTCCGGCCGGGGTGGTACTCCAGGCCTCGTCCCACACCAAGCCGCCGGCCTTCTCCAGGTGCGCCACCAACGCGCTGGGGTACAGAGGCAGCCCGGACTTCCCGTTAAGCGAGGGCAGGGAGAGCTGCTTGCCGAGCAGCGCCTCTATTTCCGCAAAGGTTTTGGGCTCGCTGGCCGCACGCAGAATGGCACGGTAGGCGTCGTTGCGCTCCGGCGTGCGGGCGAACAGCTCTTCCAAGCGCACCTCAGGACGATGGGCTTGGGCAACCTGGACCCCGGCCGACGTCGTCTCCAGAGCGCAGAACTGCACGAGCTCGTCTGCTGCGTCCTCATCCAGAGAGGCCAGACGAGCCGGATCCACGGGGTTGCCATCCCGATCCAAATCGATGCGCGCAAGGCCGCCGGCCTCGACGAGCATGAAGGCGATAGCGGCTTGGCTCTGATCGACATACTTGAATTCCGGATAACTTGCGATTTCGTCCTCCACCTCTGCCAGAAGCCGGCGCTGGCGGCAGAAGTCCAGGACTTTGCCCATAATCTCCGTGAAGGCGCCGCGGCGATGCAACGCCTTCTCGACGCGCGCCACGGCGGCCCCGTCGGGCTGGTCCCCAGGGGCGGCGGTGCTCGGGCAAATCGAGTCTGCCATGATGCGTCTCTCCTTCCTTGTTGAGTTTCCCGCACATAATTGATGGCCCGAGCCTACCAGCGCGGCCAAGGGGGGAACCATCGTTGAAGTGGTTGATTTTGAGCGCAACGGCCCATCCATCAAAACGTTGATTTTTAAGAAATGCCAGTTCAAGGCTTTGTAATTCGAAAGCTAAATTGTTGCGGCCCAAAATAGCGCTTTCTATAATGGGACGAGCGAAGCGAAAGGGGAATCATGTCGGATGAATCGAGATCACTGTTCTTCATGCGAACATTCGGCTTCGCCCTTTTCTGGATATGGCTCTTTTTGGTGGCCGTATCGCCCTCTCCGCTGTTCGGAGCGCTTAAAGGATTGGGGAGCCTCCCCTTCGAGGTATGGGAAGTGGGTGCGCGCCTCTTACTTCTCTCGCTCTCCCTTGCGGCCACCCGCCTACTCACCACCAGCCGAGGACGCTGGGTCTACCCCGTCTGCTGCCTTGTCGGCGGCCCCGTCGCCGCCCTCGCCCTTTCCTCTGCCGCCACCCCAGAGGCCGTGACCTTGGCGGCCTTCATCACGGCCGTCGTCGATGTGGCCATGCTCATTATGTGGCTCTGCTATTTCGGCTATGCGAAAATCGGCGATATCGCCTTCATGCTTGCCTGCTCCTACGCCCTGGGCTCGATACTGTACCTGGCCGTCGTTGCTGCGGGCGAGACGGCGATGCTCGTCGCCGCCATCACAAGTCCTATCTTGTCGGGAGCGCTGTTCGCCTATTTCGTGAAGAACCCTCCGTCCCTCGCTTCCGAAGGGCTGTTTCAAGCCTCCCCCGCCGCAGACCGCCGCCCGAAGCTACCGGCGGCCCTCAGGCGGCTGGCCATCGGTCTTACCCTGTACGCCTTCGTGTTCGCTCTCTTCTCGAGCCGTACCGCCGTCTCCGAATATACGTTCTCCAGCGGACCGCTCGTACAAGCCCTCGCCAGCATCGTGCTTGCCGCTGTCGTCATCGCGGCCATACGCCTCAGCGATGTGAGCATCGGCCTTTACGCGCTCTACCGCAGCGTGCCGTTGGTATTCGGCGGGGGCGCCGCCCTCTTCCTCGTATTGCCCGCCGGACTCTCCCTGTGCGCGGGCTTCTTCATCATGTTCGGCTATCTTCTCTTCGAGGCGCTTTCCTTCAACGATTTCTGCAATGCCACCAAAACCAACGACGGCTCGCTCTTGCGCTCGATGCTCATCGTGCGCATCGCCGGCTCCCTCGGCATTTTCCTCGGCTGGGTGCTGGGCGCTCCTCTCAGCGCCGCGCTGGATCCCGATCAATCGAGCCGTCTGATAATCGCTCTGTGCTTTGTTGTCGTCATCGTTGCCGCGTCGCTCGTCTTCACGGATAAGGCCATGGGGAAGCTCGGCACCATCGCCGGCATGCGAGCCCGTCAGGAGGCCGCCGAGGCGCGTCTCGACAAGACGCGGTTTATTCCGCTGTTCGCCACCGAGCACGACCTCTCGAAACGCGAAGCCGAGGTGCTAGAGTACCTGCTGCAAGGCCGCACCATGCAGTACACTGCCGAGAAACTGTTCATCGCCGAGTCCACCGCCCGCTCCCACGTTCACAAGATATACCAGAAAACCGAGACCCGGGGTCGCATGGAGCTTATCGACCGCTTCGAGCAGTTCTGCTCCGAACATCCGAAAGCTTAACCGGGCGAGGGGCTACGTATCGACACCTTCCATCCAGCATTCGTCGAAGGCATCCATCAGTTCCATGCGGGAGTGTACGCCGCACTTCCGGTAGATGCTGTGCACATGGGCCCGCACCGTGGACTCGGCGATGAACAGCTTCTCTGCGGCGAAGCTCGTCGTGCGCCCCGCGAGCAGATAGGACGCCACCTCGGCTTCGCGCCGGGAAAGCCCCTGCTGCTCGGCGAAGGCGGCGAAGGCCTCCTCGCGGGTGGGACCCTCCAAAGCACCCTCGGATAGGGCCCGATCGTCGGCAACGGCGGCGAAGGAGGTCATATCACGCTCGGTGAACACCAGCGAGACGGAAACCAGAGCCGCGAACAGCCCGAGGGCCACCAAGCTCGACACGCTTTCCGCCGCACCCGCCAAGGAGGCCGCGGCAAACGCCGCCAGCCAGCCCAAGAACATTCCCAGCGTAATGGCCAGCCGGGCCGCCGCCATCACGCGCAGGAGCGACGCGTCGTTGGCCTTCACGATATTGCAGCAGTCGTTGAGGACCAGCAGCTCGAAGAGCACGTAGCCCAAGGCAACGCAGAAACCGCCCACCTCGTCGGGAAGGGGCGAGACGGCCATCAGCAAGAACCCAGCCCCGATAAGCGGGGCAACGGCCCGATAGAGCTTGTAGGGTCGATCGGGCTGACGGTCGAACTTGAAGAAGGCCGCGCAGATAACCCCCAGCACAATCATGGCCGCCGGCTCCACCGTGAAGGCCCCGATCACTCCCTCCCCACTGAACAGGGCGATGCCGCACGAGAGGGAGAAGGAGAACGAGTACAGGGCAAGGGCCACGCCTATGCGCACTTTCTGGCGCACGGGACTCTCCGCGCCGCCCGCTGCCCCATGGCGAGAGGCCGCAACGGCAGCGGCCGGCAGCACGCCCCCGCCCGTCTCTCGAGCACCGTCACCCGAAACCGGCTCCTCGACAAACAGCTCCTCTCCCGTCCGCGCTTTCATAAGACGCTGGGAGAGCACGAAGGCCGTTCCCGATAGCGCGGGGAACAGCACCGAGGCGGCCGCCATGGCGTTGAAGCCCAATGCCGCCGTTAGAAGGAAGAGCACCGAGCCGATAGCATAGGATCCCACGAGCAGAACGAAGGTCTCGCCCACCTTCATGTACCCGAAAAAGCAGAGCCACAGCAGGAACATGCACACTTCGCCGATGGCGGCCGCCACCGCCGAGGCCGAAGCCGCCTCGGCGCCTCCGAGGCCGAGGGCAAGCGGAGCCGCCGCCGCACTTGCCGCAACCCCGAGCACGAGCAGCCCGCGCTGCCCGGCAACGGAGGCCAGCCGCCGCGAAGCGATGAGCACGACCACAAGCACCAGCGCCCGTACCGACAGCTCGACCATCTCGAACGGCGCATTCGCAAAGCAGAGCGGCGCCCCGATAAGCGGAGAGGGGGTCACCCCCGCCAGAAAGAGCCACGCCCAATAGAACCCGAACCCCAAAAAGCGCACGGGAAAGAGGCTCTCCGCCACCTGGCCCGCTGGGCCGCCCACGCGCCCCTCATTTGATGCATCTTTTCCCTCTCCAACCATTATCCCTCTTTTCACCTGCGGAAACACAACCCCTAAGCGTTTTGGTGGAGGCCCGCTTATGGCAATTTACAGCGCTTCGGAGAATGTTCAGCGCAGATGCCAGCCCCTAACCTAGATGCCAACGGGAGGCTCGGCTTTGACGAGTGGATGAGCCTCCCGGAAGTGTAGCAGATTCCCCGCGCCGATAAGGGCGCGGGAAGAGACGAGGAGAGGGGAGAGCGTGAAGACGAGGGAGAAAACGAATTCCGCCGCGAGCCTCCAAGAGGACGGCGGGGCGACACGCCCCCAAAAGCCGGGCCTCAGCCGCCGGTCGCTCATCGGCGGCGCCGCGATGGCCGCAGGGCTTCTGGCCTTCGGGGGCGCCACGGCGGCCTTCGGCGGCGAGACCGATCGCCTGCGACCGCCAGGAGGCCAGGACGCCGACCGGTTCTGGGGCGCGTGCATCCGCTGCGACCGTTGCCGGGCGGCCTGCCCGCTTGCCGCCATCGGCGTGGAGGGGCTCACCCCCGGCATTATCGGGGCGCGGCTGCCGATCATGGATTTTCGCGAGGGCTACTGCGACATGTGCGACGGCGCCTTCCGCTGCATCGCCGCCTGCCCCACCGGGGCGCTTACGGCCTTCGACCCCTACGTGGACAAGATCGGCATGGCCGTGGTAGACGAGGCCGAGTGCCAGCTGTACGGCATCTCGGGCACGTGCAACGCGCCCTGCATCGATGCCTGCGAGTGGGACGCCCTGTCCCTGGACGAGAACGGGCGCCTGGTGGTGGACGAAAAGCGCTGCAACGGCTGCGGCGCCTGCGAGTACGTTTGCCCCACGAGCGCCTATCGCAATTACGACGCCAGCAACAAGCGCGGCATCAATGTGGAGGTGTGGCATGGCTAAGTCGACAACCCCCGAAAAGGGCGCCGAGGTTTCCGCGCAGCCGGAGGAGGGCAGCCGCTCGAAGGTGAGCCGCGTGCGCCGATACGTCCCGGGCATCGTGTTCGCCCTTCTCATCATCGGCCTGGTAGCCGGGATCGGCTCGGGCACCCTGTGCTCGGTGGGCTACGAGTCCATTGCGGCAGTATGCCCCCTCGGCGCGTTGGAATCGCTCTTCGGCGCCGGGGCCTTCGTGGCGCGGGCCGTAATCATCCTGGCCGTGGCCGCCGCGGCAGTGCTGCTCGTGGGCAAGGCCTTCTGCAGCTGGGTGTGCCCCATTCCGCCGCTTGACCGGTTCCTGTCGGGCAAGAAGCGCCGCGAGGCCGACAAGGCGGCGCGCATCGAGGCGGCCCATCACGTGAGCGGGCGCCTGGCCGCGTGCGCCGGTTGTGCGGGCTGCGGCGAGAAGAAACCCGGCGAACCGTCGCTTGCCCCCGCCGATGGCACCGACAAGCGACGGTTCGCGAAGGTGGACGGGCGCCACGTGGTGCTCGGCGGCTCGCTTGTGTCGGCGGCGATCTGCGGATTCCCCGTGTTCTGCCTCATCTGCCCGGTGGGCCTCACCTTCGCCACGGCCATCGCCCTCTACCGCCTCGTCGGGTTCAACGAGCCCACCTTGGACCTCATCGTGTTCCCCCTCATCATCGTAGCCGAGCTCACCCTGCTGCGGAAATGGTGCCACCGCTTCTGCCCCATCAGCGCCCTTATGGGGCTCGTGGCCAACTTCAACAAGGCCACGCGTCCCAAGATCGACCCCGACCTCTGCCTGCGCAAGGACGGCATGCCCTGCACCGTATGCGCCGCTGCCTGCCCCGAGTTCATCGACCCGGCGGGAGATCTGGGCGACCGGGCCCTGGCCGAGTGCACCCGCTGCGGCCAGTGCGCCGCCGCCTGCCCCGCAGACGCCATCCGCTTCACGAAGAAAGGACTGACCCGTGGAAACCGCTAGCACACCCGCGCCCTACGTCGCCGCTGCCGACGGCGACCTCGCGCCCAAGGCCGCCGAGCCCGCATCGACACCCGAAGCCGACGCCAGCGCCGAGGCCACCTTCGAGGAAGCCGTGGCCGCCCTTACCGAGACGGTGAGCCGGGCGCCCCTGCACCGCGAGATCTTCCTCAAGCTGCTCGCCTTCTGCACCACCCAGCGCACGCTCGCCGAAGCCGAGGAGGCGGCTCGGGCCTGCCCCGAGTTCTCCTCGGTGGCCCAAAGCCCCTACCGGCTCATCCGCACCCTCGTGCACGCCGGCGGCCTGTACTGGCTGGAGCTGGACGAGACGGGCCGGCCCCTGACGCCCCAGGCCAAGGCGGGGCTCACTCCCGACGAGATCGAGGACGCCACCTTCGCCTACGCTGTGGTAACCACGCCGGTCGGCGAGCAGATGGCCGAGGACCTCGCGCCCGAGAAGCGGCTGCAACGCCTCTTCGATCTCGTACCCCAGCGGCTTACCACCTACCTGGACCTTATGGACTTCTGCCGCGAGCAGCGCACCTTCAAGGAGATCGAGGCGCTGTTGCGCACCCGACCCGCCGCTGCCTTCGCGAGCACCACCTCAAGCCAACCCCTGCAGCCGAGCTTCTTCGTGGACGCACTGGAACGCTCGGGCGGCCTTGCCTGGAACGATGGATGGAAGATCACAGAGAGGGGAATGAAGGTATTGCAGCAACTTCGCTAGGAACGCCATTTTGACCGTAGAGAGGAAAGAGAGGACCCCCATGACCAAGGGAACCATCAGCCGACGCGGCTTCATGAAGGCCGCAGCGGCCACGGGCGCGGCCCTTACGGCCGCCGGCTCGATCCCGCTGCTCGAAACGACCGATCAGGCCTTCGCCGCCGGATCCGTGGAGCGCGTGATGCACAAGACCGCCTGCCATGGCTGCACCAACTGCTGCCCGGTGCGCGTGTACACCGAGGACGGCCGCGTCGTGAAGATCGAAGGAGACCCGGACGGCCCCCTGAACAAGGGCGGCGTGTGCCTGAAGTGCCTGTCCCAGATTCAGACCGTCTACAGCCCCCGCCACGTGCTGCACCCCATGAAGCGCGTCGGCGAGCGCGGCGAGAACAAGTGGGAGGCCATCAGCTGGGACGAGGCCGTTGACCTGGCCGGCGAGCAGATCGCCACGGCCGTGAAGAAGTACGGCCCCTACGCCTACTGGAGCGCCCGCGGGGGCGGCGGCGCCTACATCGAATGGGAGACCTCGGGCCTCGACTACACCTTCGGCGGCTGCAACTCCCTGGCCTCCGGCGCCTGCCAGTGCGCCATGCCGCGCGACTTCGTCTCCACCACCTCGGTGGGCTTCAACTGCTGCGTTGACATGGACAACGTGGATCGCTGGGTGGGCATCACCGACAACGCCGAGTTGGACGGCACCCGCCGCGACGACACGGAGCGCGTCTTCGTGCTGTGGGGCAGCCAGCCGCACTCCTCCAAGGCGGCCCACGGCGGCCACGGGCTGACCGACGCCCGGTCGAACCTCGGCGTGAAGACCATCGTCGTGGACCCCTACATGACCGCCGAGGCCGCCAAGGCCGACGTGTGGCTTCCCGTGCGCCCCGGCTCCGACTGCGCGCTCATGCTGTCGTGGATTCACCACATCATCGAGAACGACCTGTACGACGAGCAGTTCGTGAAGCACTGGACGAACCTGCCCTTCCTCATCAACCCCGACACGCGCCTGGCCTATCGCGCCGAGGAGGTGTGGCCCGACTACGTGAACCCGGCCGCCGACCCCGCCGGCGTCTACGATACCCCGGCCTACGTGTGCTTCGACGCGAAAACCAACTCCGTCCAGCCCTTCCCCTTCACCGCCCCCGAGAACTGCGCGGTCGACCCCGTTATCTTCGCCACCGCCACCGTGAACGGCAAGGAGGCCAAGACGGCGGGCCAGATTTACAAGGAAGAGGCCGAGCCCTGGACCTTGGAGGCGGCCGGCGAGACCTGCTGGCTCGATCCGGAACGCATCCGCGAGGCCATCGAGCTGTACGCGAACGCCGACTTCGGCGGCTTGTCCAACGGCGTGTTCTCCGACCACCAGGAGAACTCCTCCACCGCGCCTTTGGGGGCGCTCGCCATCGACGCGCTGCTCGGCCACGTGGAGTCCCCCTGCTCCGCCTTCCAGAATCACGGCGCCGCCAGCCGCACCGCCGATCGCCCGACTCAGCGCCTGGGCGTGTTCTCCTCCACCTTCGAGCGCTACGGCCTGGGCTGGACCACCGGTCTCACCAAGGCCGAGAACGACCGCCTGCTGGATGCCATCGTGGCCGACTGGGACGCCAAGGGCCGCGACGGCAAGGAGATGCAGCGCTACTTCTTCCAGTCCCGCTGCGACACCATGGGCGCCAACGAGCACAAGGGCATCCACCAGTGGCAGACCTGCGCGCCGAAGGAGCTGCGGCAGGCCATCACCACCGGCGAGCCCTACCGTCCGCGCGTGATGTACGAGATGTCGGGCAACAAGTACGCCGTTATGGGGCCCTCCCTCGAGTGGAAGAAGGCCTACGACGAGCAGGACTTCGTCATCCAGCAGTACCCCAACATGACCTCGTTCACCGTGCAGACCGTCGACTTGTTCCTGCCCACCACCGAGTGGCTGGAATACGACTCCTACGAGGCGCCGGGCACCCACTTCAACCGCCACTACGCCCGCTGCCAGGTGACGCACCTCGGCGAGACCGTGAACCCCTTCGTATCGCCCTACCAGGTGGCCGCGTCCGCCGTGGAGAAGCTCGGCGCCGAGAACGTGTTCGACCCCGACGCCTACAAGGTACCGTTCTTCGAGAGCCTGGAGGCGGCCCGGGCCGCCTGGGCCGAGCAGATGGGCAAGGGAAGCTGGCAGGAGATGCTCGACGACATCGACCACCGCTTCACCGAGGAGCCCATAGACGACTACATGGCCTACTACCAGTACAAGGAGCCGGTGAGCGACGGGCTGCCCCGCGGGTTCGCCACGATGTCGCGCAAGGTGGACGTGTACTCCGAGGCCATGCTGCGCCTGGCCCGCACCGGCTTCCCCTACATGTATCCCTTCGACCAGCCGGCCTGCGACGACTACGACCCCATCTGCACCTTCAAGGAACCGACGGAAAGCCCCGTCGAGGGCCAGCCGGGCTACGATCCGGAGTACCCGCTCGTCATCACCACGGGACGCTTGCCCCACTTCCATCACGGCACCATGCGCCACGCGCCCTTCATCCGCGAGGTCATGCCCGCCCCCGAGCTGAAGATCAACCCCGAGACGGCGGCGGAATACGGCATCGAGCATCTGGACTGGGTGAAGATTACCTCGCGCCGCGGATCGTCCAACGCGCGGGCCTACCTCACCCAGGGCATTGCCCCCGGTGTGCTCATCACCGAGCGCTTCTGGAACCCCGAGTGCTTCGATGATACCCAGGAGACCATCACCCCCGGCATCGAGGAGTGCGGCTACAACATCATGTCCGCCGACGAGTTCCAAAACCCCTGCTTCGCCACGAACAGCTACCGCGCCTTCACGGTGAAGATCGAGAAGACCGAGCGCCCCGAGCGCATCTGGATCGAGAGCGAGCAGTTCCAACCGTTCATGCCCACGCTTTCGGGCGAACCTGTCACCGAGGAGGTGTTCTAAATGCGCAAGGGCCTGCTGATCAACCTGGATCGCTGCTCCGGCTGCGACAGCTGCATCGTGGCGTGCAAGCTGGAAAACGACCTGCCCCTGGGCCATTTCTACAACAAGGTGATCGCCGTGGGCCCCACGGGCACCTTCCCCAACGTGGAGAAGTACTGGCTGCCCTCCCAGTGCCAGCAGTGCGAGAACCCGGCCTGCGTGCACGTATGCCCCACGGCCGCCAGCTACCGCGACCCCAAAACCGGCATGGTGCTCATCGACAAGGAGAAGTGCATCGGCTGCCAGTACTGCATCTACGCCTGCCCCTACGGCGTGCGCCAGTTCAACGAGGACGCCGGCGTGGTGCAGAAGTGCACGCTGTGCGCCCAGATCACCGCTGACGGCGACGGCGTGCCGGCCTGCGTCCACAACTGCAACTGCGGCGCGCGCTTCTTCGGCGATTACGACGACCCGGAATCCGATGTGAGCCGCGAGCTGGCGAAGTACCCGGAGGAGGCCATCCACACGCTGCCCGATCCCAATGACGCCAAGCCGCTCACGCGCTACATTTTGTCCCCCAAGTTCGCTTCCTGGAAGGAGCTGGTGTAACCATGGCGATTCAATGGCCCCTCGTCCTGTTCTCGCTGCTGGCCGGAGCCGGCGGCGCCATGCTCGCCTTCGCCGGGCTCTCCCAGCTGCTCGGCGGCTCGCGCACGGTGCGCCGCCGCGCCGTCTGGTGCGCACTGGCCCTGTTCGTGATCGGCGGTTTGTGCTCGGTGGCCCACCTGGCCTCTCCGCTGAACGCCATCAGCGCCGTGACGAACCTGCTGTCGTTCTCGGGCATCTCCATCGAGCTGATGCTTTTGGGCGCGAGCTTCATCGCAGGCGCCGCCTACCTGGTGCTCACCCGCGAGGAGGGCCGCGACGGCGCCGTGCGGGTCGTGGCGGTGCTGGCGGTGATCTTCGGCGTGGCCATCGGGTTCTTCTGCGGCCACGGCTACGTGATCGACGCCCAGCCCACCTGGAGCACCGAAACGCTGCCCCTGGCCTACCTGGGCACGTCTTTGGCCCTCGGCGCCTTCGCCTACGCCCTGGTGGCGGCCGCGACCAAGACGCCGGCCGACAAAGCGGCCAGCGCCGAGGAGCTGGGAGGCAAGCTGTGGCCGGCCGTGCTCGTCTGCGCCGTCGTGGACGCCGTGGGCATTCTCGCCTACGGGCTGTTCCTCGGCCTTGACGCGGTCGCGGCCCAAGGGGTCCTGTTCTGGGGCGGGGCCGTGGCGTGCGGCGTCGTCGGCGTGCTAGCCTGCGCCATTGCCGGCATGACCGCGCTGGCCGCGAAGGCGCCCGCCGCCCTGGCCGTGGCCGGCGTGGCCTGCGCCGCCATCGGGGGCGTGGCCCTGCGCATGCTCATGTGGGCCTGCGCCACCGGTTACCTCAACCTGTTCTCCCACGGCATCCCCAGCGTGATGCTGAACCTGTAGCGCTGTTCCCCGGCCGGGGGAAAGCCCCTTCCCGGTACTTTCCCCCGGCCCCTGCGGGACGGTCCGTCAAGCGAATCGTCCCAGCCCGCCCACTCGTCACCTAAGGAGACCGCCATGACCGACCTCGCCTGCGCCATCGACTTTCTCGAAGATCGCGCTTCCCTGTACCGCCTGCTCGCCTCGCTGTACTATCAGCCGCTGTCCGAGGAGCAGATCGATGCCCTGGCCGCCAGCGACCTCGCCAAGTTGGCCAGCGACAGCGAATCGCCCTTCGCGCCGGCCTATCGCGACTTGCACGGAGCGCTGCGCCTGCGGCACACGGGCACCAAAGAGGAGCTAGCCGCCGACTTCACCGGCGCCTTCTACGGCATCCGCACCCGCGAGGGCCGCACGGCCCAGCCCTTCGAATCGCTGTTTCGCACCCAGAGGCCAGGTCAGCTCATGGGCGAGGCTCGCAGCGAGGTATACCGGGAGCTGCGCGCGCACCAACTGCGCGTTCCCGAGGGCGTCGATCTGCCCGAGGACCACCTGTCGTTCATCTGCGCCTACCTCGCCCATCTCTGCGATAAGACGGCCCAAGCGCTGCGCGAAGGCGACAGAACAGGAGCCCGGGAACTCCTGAAGCGCCAACGCGCCTTCTTCGACGCCCACGTAGCCTCCTGGACGTCCGCCTTCCTCGCTCAAGCCGAGACCATGGTGGAAACTCGCTTCTACCGCGGCGTACTCAAACTTACGGGCGCCTTCCTGGACGAGGAGCCGGCCGCCATGGGCGAAACCGAGGAGGCGATCGCCTAGGCAACCGCCTCGGTTCGCCGAATGCCGCCGGGCTGCTGACTGCCCTGCGCACCAGGGCAGTCAAGAAACTCACCTGTCACGAAATCGTCACGGGGGCGAGCCGAACGCTTCTGTAGAGCCTCCCCTCTCACCCTTATCGGAAGCATTCTCTTTATCGTGCCTTTATTGAACGATCTGTCGCCACAGCGTCTGGCTATCGATCGCTGACCTTCAGCTCCAGCACGTCGGGTCTCGCATAGTGCCCCACCACATCGTGCTCCATTTTGCAAGCAGCCGGAAGATTCATATCGAGTTCTGCGAAAATGATCGTTTCCCGATCCCAGACGGGCTCCGTTATGTAATGGCCATAGGGATCCACGATGCAGCTTCCACCGCGGCACACCATTTCCGGTAGCTGGGAAATCGCCTCCATTTCATGAAGGTCAGAGGGGTAGGAGCTTTTTCCCACAATCATATCCGCATTGACAAAATAGCACTTGCCCTCAATGGCGATGTGCTGAATTGTTGCCTGCCATTCGGGATTATCGTTCGTGTTCGGCGAAATATAGATGGTGACCCCCTTTTGGTAGAGCGCCACCCGTGCAAGCGGCATATAGCTCTCCCAGCAGATCAGGGCACCGATAGGCCCCCAGGGCGTTTGAGTAACAGGGAAATAGCCCTTATCGGCATCGCCCCAAACCACCCGCTCAGAACCCGTCGGCTTGAGCTTGCGATGCACCCGGTAGGTGCCGTCGGGCTCGAAAATGACATTGCTGTTGTACAGCGTCCCACTGACCGCATCGCGCTCTGAGAAGCCGAGACTGATATAGGCATCCGTCTTTCTGGCCGCATCGGCAAGGGCCTGAAACTCCGCATCGCCCGCTACCACGGAAGCGTCGTAATAGCGTTTCCAATCGGACCGGCCGGCTTCTGTCCGCTTGCCCATGCTAAAACCGAAGTCCATACCGATGGGATAGCCGGGGATGAAAAGCTCCGGGAATACGATCACGTCGGGGTTTTGGGACGCACTTTCCTCGATGTAGTCAAGAGCTTTTGCCAGGGACGCCTCCTTATCGAATAGAACAGGCTCCGCTTGCACCAACGCAATTTTGCAGACAGGATCGATGTCTCGCATACCAATAGCTCCTTCGCTCGTATCAATGTATCGGCCAATTATCAAACTTACCGCACTCGTAGGACTATCTCAAAGCAGCGGCATAGCTCGCACCTCCAACTCCCATTTCCCCCTGGGCGGCTGTCATGACTCCTACGGAGACCAGCGGCCCGAGGGATGCCGCCAATTGAACAGCCATGGTCATTATCGTAACACCTCTAGCATGTTGAGAAGCAGGCAGGCGTCGCAGACCGACCGTTTGGAACGAGGCGCCCGTCATGCCACATCCAACAAACACGACGAGCGCACCAGCCAGCACCAGCGGCACGCTGGCCGTAAGGCCGGCGGCCATCATAAGCAGCGAACCGGCAACTGCCACCCCCAGCCCTCCCGGTAGCAAAGGACGAGGGCCTTTCCGGTCGAGCATACGGCCGCCCGCCAACGATGCCAGGGCATAGGCGACCACCAGCGGCCCCATGCAAAACCCCGCTACCGTCGACTCCCAATGAACCTGCTCTCCGAGGAACAATGGCACCATCACATTCAGCGAGAAGTACACGCTCATGGTCGTTGCCACCAGCACCGCCGCTCCCGCAAACCCGCGGCTCTCCACCATCCCCCTCGGGCTGAACCGCGCATCCGGCCCATGAGGCATCGGCATCCTACTTGGAACTGTCGCGCCCCAGCAGCCAATGAGCACCGAGACGACAAGTGGTACGATAAACACGCTGCGCCACCCCCACGCATCCACCATCACGCCCGTCACCATCGGAGCAGATGCCGGCCCCAAGGCGATCATCCCATTACCGATAGCGAGAAACGTTCCCAGTCGATGCGAGGGCACCATCTCCAAGATAGCATTCATCATGAGCGGAATAAAAATACCCGTGCCCACCGCTTGAACGAGGCGGGCCGTCACAAGCCAACCGAAGACGGGCACTCACCACCCCGCAAGGTAGCCGCCGGCTAAAAAACCAAGCAACGCCCCGGCGATTCCACGCAGAGACGCCCGAGCTCCTCCGCTCACGAGGCTGCCTCGTCGCCGCCCGACTCACGGGCATCGCGATCTGGCAGAGGACGAGCATCCGTCTCGCCGGTGCCCGCCGAAGCCGCTACCGTCGCGCAAGGACGTCCGGGGGGCACCACATTCAACCCAATACCCAGAAGCGCCGCCACGGCTAATCCCGGAATAGCGTAATCGCCCACGGGAATGCCCACGCCGAGAGACTGCATGCCGATGGCGGCAATGGCCGGGCCGCCGAAAATGATGAGATTGCGCGACGAGGTCATATCCACCTCGTGCTCCACAAGCATCTTGAGCGCATTGCATGCGATGAGCCCGAAGACCACCCATAGGGCACTCCCCTCGTTGCTTTGTTGCACGCCGGGCAAAAAGCGCGAAAGTGCCCGGCGCCATATTTCACCTAATGAGATGGATCCTTAGGGCTCCACCAAACCGTCGTACACCTCGACCGTTCCCGAGCCCTTCCCGGTCGAAGGCGTCTCAACAACCGCCTCGGCAGCCTCCTTAGGCAGAACCAGGTTCAGCACCACCGCCAATACGGCGGACAGAAGCAGACCGGGCACGTTGAACGAACCCAGCGGAATAGATACGGCCCTCATCGCGGCCAATACGCCCGTAGCCATTACCCACCCGTTCGACCACAAGGCGGTGCCGGTCAAATTGCCGTCCTCTCTCCACCGGCTCACAGCGGGTCTGTCCCTCTACGCGTTTGCGTTCGCCCTCTATTCCTGTCGCACCGCCACCTCCGAACACCCCTTCACCAGCGGACCGCAAGTTCAGGCCATCGCAAGCATCGTGCTGGCGCTCGTTATGGTGGCCGCCGTACATTTGCTCAACGAGAACCGGGGGCCGTACGTGCTCTACCGCAGCGTTCCCTTACTATTCGGAGGCGGGTTTCTCCTCGAGTTATGCGACGGCTTCTCGGCAACACTCACGACAGGCCTCGGATTGTTCGCCATCATTACCGCCTCTTCTCTGGTGTTCACCGACAAGGCCGCCGACGCGCTAAGCACCATCGCCAATCAGCGGGCCCAGCAGGAGGCAGCGGAAGCGCGGCCGGACAAAATGGCATTTATAGCTCCTTTTGCCAATGCCCATGGCCTCTCGAAGCGAGAAACGGAAGTGCTCACTTGTCTCATTCAGGGCCGCACCATGCAATACACAGCAGAGAAGCTCTTCATTGCCGAGTCGACTGCCCGTACCCATGTGCACAAAATTTATCAGAAGACCGAATCTCAGGGCCGCATGGAACTGCTCGATTGCTTCGAGCAATTCTGCGCGGAACAAGACGGCAGCCGCACAGGCGGCCGCCGTCGGTAAAACCTTACAAATTGTCGGGACGCCCTCCGCGCTCGGCGCCGCGGGCCCCGCCCATGGTGTTGCTCGGCGTGGTGGAGGCCGTGAACTCGGTGGCCGCGTCGTTCACCGTGAGCGTGCAGGTTTCGCCCTCCTGCATGCCCGGGACCGACACGAGCACGCACTGGAACGACTCGCTGGCCCTCCAGGCGACCAGCTCCGCACCGGCGCTCCCAGTCACGACGAGGGCATCGCCCTCGTTGCCCGCAACCATCACCAAGGCGAAGGGCTGGGTGCTCCCCTCCGAGAAGGTCTCAGCCATGCCAGCGCCTCCAGCCAAGATGACCGTGCCGCCCGTCACCGTGGCGCCGTACTCGTAGTCCAGCGCGCTGTCACCGGCACCGGAGCTGGCGCCGACAAGCTCGCCACCCGTAACTTCCACATAGCCGTTGGAATCCACCGCGTCGCCACCAGCGTTGATGGTCACTTTGCCGCCGTTGATCTGGATGAGGCAGTCCTCGCTGGCGTTGGCCGCCAGGGGGCCGCTGCCCGCGCCGCCGCGGCCGCCGCGACCGCCGAAGTCGCCGTCCTGGGGCATCTGGCCGTCGTCGGGCATCTGCCCGGGCTCGGCGCCTTCGGGAAGTTCGGGACGCTCGCCATCGGCCCACTTGCCACCTTGACCGCGCTCGGGCCGCTCGCCGTCTGCCCCCTCGGGACGCTGGGGCATCTGGCCTTCCTCGACGCCTTCGGGCAACTCGGGACGCTCGCCGCTTTGGGGATCGAACCCCTCGGAGGCCTCGGGCATCTGACCGGGCTCCGCGCCCTCGGGCAACTCCGGCCTCTCGCTCTGGCCGCCCGGCGCACCCGACCCATCGGCACCGTTCAGGCCATCGGCGTCGCCGCTCTTACCGGCAGCATTGGGATCCTGCCCCGCGGCCGCCGCGCCATCAGAACCGTCGGTCGTCCCGTCCGTCGTCGCGTCGTTGGAGTCGCGCTCGGCCACCGCGGCATTGATGCCGTCATCGGACGCAGTGATGTTCAGCTCGCCGTCGTTGACGATCACTTCCTGGGCCTCGATGCCCTCTTCGCAGCCCGCCACCGTGAACGTGCCGCCATCCATGGTGAACTTCGTCTCGGGATTCATACCCTTGCCGCCGGCCTCCACGACGTAGGTGCCGCCGCTCATGGCCGCCTCCACATCGGAGCGCAGGGCGTGATCGGCCGCCTTGATCTGCGCATCGCCGCCGGCCAGGCGCAGGTACGTGGCCGCCTGGAAGCCCTCGTCGCCCGCCTCCACGGCGAAAGTACCTCCGTCGACGGACACGAAGCCCCGGGTCAGATCCTCGTCGTTGTTCGACTTCACGCCGTCGCCACCGGCCGTAATAGCGAAGGAGCCGTCGGCGATCTTCACGCAGTCCTTGCCGCGCAGACCGTCCTCTTTGGCGGTCACGGTAATCGCGCCGCCGGTCACCACGAGATCATCCTTGGAGTTCACGCCGTGGGCGTAGTTGCCTTCCACCGTAAGGGCGCCCGTGCCGTTGATAGTCAGATCGTCCTTGGAGAACAACGCCGCGTTCGGCTCGTCTTCCCCCTCGGACAGCTCGTAGGCGGCCCCGTCGGCCAGCGTGTTTTGCGTGCCGTCGGCCAAAGTCACAAACACCTTGTCGGCCTGCTGGATGTTCAGCGCCGGTCCCGCCTCGTTGCGAATGGAGGCGCCGCTAAGCACGATCTGCACCTTGTCCACATCGCCCGCGTTCACCGTGAGCGACCCGGCCGTCAACTCGCCGCTCACCACGTAGGTGCCCGCCGCGGTAATAATCACCGTGGAGCCTTCCACCGCAGCCCCTTCGCCGGACACCGTCGCGCCCTGGCCCGTCAGCGCAATCTTCGTTGCCGCGGCCTCATCGTAGGAGGCGTCCCGATCGCGGTCGGAGTACGCGAAATCCATACCGGGGATGTCGATGAGCGACGCCCAGTCCACCGCATCGGTCGCACCCGTGGCGCCGTTATCGCCCTGGGCCTGGCCGCTCTGTCCCTGCCCGGTCTTCTCGCCGGCACCTTCGGCGGCCTCTTCGAAGGTGCCCCCGGTGCACCCCGCCAGCGCCAGCGATCCCGCCAGCGCCACGGCCAAGGCCCCGCGGCCCCAAGCCCGTCGTCGCGCCACGCAGGCGCCCATCATCTCGTTCGTCTTCAACTTCAGCATGATTCTCCCTTAGTCGTTCGTTTGTCTATACGGTACTGCACTGCTACTAGGTATATCTAGCGAGGTGCTTTCCGGCATCGGTGCTCGCCGACCTCTGATCGCCCCGCGAAGAACGCGGCCGTTAAGAAATAGCTTCTACGTCAGCAGCAGCGATGCTGGGATGGTACCGACTCATGTGCGTTCCTTCCGCTATTTCTTTTGCCGCGTTCGCAGCGGGATAAAGCGATCAGCGGGCGGCGAGCACCGATGCCGGAAAGCACCTCGCGGAGTGCCCCGAGGACCTAAAGCGTCTCGCGCCCCTGCGGCGTCATCCCCAGAGATATCTTCAGATTCCCGTTCAGACACCGCAGCTCATCGATCATCGCTTTCTCAAGCCCCCGCTCGCGCAGGCGGAGCTGGTAGGTCAGCTGGAAGAGGCTGCCCATGTTGGTAGTCGTCACCTCCACCAGCTCCGACTCGGCCGCATAACGCCCGAGCACCGCGTCGAACACGCCGTCATATTCCAAGTCTTCGGGAATGGTGATGCGCAGCGTCTTGCCCGGCTCGCGCGGGCGGTCGAAGGGCGTCAGCACGAACAGCAGGTTCACCACAGCCACCACCACGGTGAACACGACGGCAAGCCCCAGAAAACCCATGCCCGTGGCCAAGCCGATGGCCATGGCCAGAAACACGCTGCCGATATCTTTCGCCGAGCCGGGAATCGAGCGGAACCGCACAAGGTTGAACACGCCCATGACCGCGATGCCCGCTCCCAAATTCCCATTCACCAGCGTGATGACCATCTGCACGATGAGCGGCAAGAGCGCCAGCGTCACCACGAAGTTCTTCGAGTAGCTGTGCCGGAACATGTACACACCGGCGCAGACCGCGCCCAGCACCACCGAGAACACGCAGCAGAGCAAGAAGTCCGCCGCCGAGACGGCCCCTACCAGCGATTCCGCTGTTCCGAACACTGACGAGAACGTTGATTCAAGCATGAGTTTCCTTTCTTGTTCATTCTCTGCCTACTCTTGCGAGCAACCTTCCAGACAATGCGCTCCCTCGTTTTGGGCAGGAATTCCGACTTGTTAGACTTCTTTGTTCTGAGCTTCGCCGAAAAGAGGGTCTGCGAGTGGGTTTTTCGCCTCAGATCGAATCACTTTTCCTCCGTTGAAGGACCTTGAAGCTTAGCCCATGTCTAACAACTCCGTTTTTTCGCCTATTTCCAGGACTCGCATTTCCCGAACGGTTCACGCACCACCACGCATAGCCCTTCGATGATTTCGAGCGCGCGGCACAGCCGTTGCCATCTGATAAGCGTTGCCATACTTGGTAAATGAAGCCGGGTAGATCCGTTCGGCCGACAGCACGTCCACCAGCCACGGCGGGTAGGGCACGGCGCTCTTTATCTCCATGACGGACTCGCTCGACTCGATGATGGGCCGCCATGGCGAACGGAAGCGATGACAGTCGAAATACGCCAAGCAGTCGTCGAAGGTGATGCGCAGCTCGGCGTCGAACAGCTCGTCGCACCCACGCGCCTCGCGTACCTCGGGCCGATAGGCCCAGGCCACACGATCGCAGGCGATGCCCATGGAGGGCGCCAGGGGCAGCCAACGGTTCATGGCCGCCTCTAGCTCGCGGGCGATCTGGCGCGTGGCCGGCGCGAGCGCCACGGCCGCAAGCCCCGCATCCGGCAGCGGCCAACGGGCACAGGCCTGCTCGTAGGGCAAGCCGCTCACGAAGGCCAGCGCCGCCGGCAGCGTCAGGGCGAGCCGCCGCTTGTACACGATGCCCTTGAACTTCTTCTTGATGCCAAAAAACACAGGGAAGCCCGCTGACAAACCGTTGCCCCGAAGCGCCTCTCCAGCGCACGGCCTGCACGCCTCGACACTTCCCACGGCATCCCCATCAGCATCGCCCATCGTCTGCAGCCCGGCGGCAGCAGGCGCCACTTGCACCCCTGCGGCCGTCCTCGCCACTCGTAGCCCCGCAGCCACCCGCGTTTCCACTTCCCCATCGGAAAGCGGCAGGCCGCCTGGCTCACGCACAATCGGCCCGGCACCGAAAGCTCCCATGAGGGCCACCCCAGCCGCATCCCCATAGGCGCGCAGACGCAGCTTCTCCTTATAGAGCGGCTTTTCCACCGAACGGGCGATCATGGCGCGCTCGGGCGTGTCCAGATACAAACTTGTGATGCGGGTGCGACCGTAATCATCAACAGCCATGAGGCGCTCCGCCGCCGCTTCCACAGCCGCACGCTCGGCCACGTCGATGCGGTATTTCTTCTCCACGCGCTTGAACACGCTGTTGTAGGCGGTCACGGATACTCCTTCCTCGCTGGCCGCGGATCCTGATTCTCGCCGGTCCGCGAAACCTGGATCCCTCGCGAGCCGGCCCCAACAATAAGGGGACTTCCTGAAAACCGCCTGAAGCAGCCAATTCCTTTCAGGTTGCCTTCAGGTGGGCCGTTACAATGAACCTGGGCGCTCCATGGGGCCGCAACGGTCCCGGCGCGCACCGCGAAATACCGCAACGAGGCCCGAGATGTCGGCGCGCGACGGTTCTCGGCGGCAGCCCCTTACGGAAAGGATCACCATGCACGTTCTGGTCGTGGAAGACGACGCTCGCCTCGCCGAGGCGCTGGCCCGCATCCTTGAGGACAACGGCTATACTACCGACGTCGTGCACGACGGGGAGGCCGGCGTGCGCTACGGCGAGACCGGCGCCTACGACGTCATCATCCTGGACGTCATGCTGCCCAAAGCCGACGGCTTCACCGTGGCCCAGCGCCTGCGCCGAGCGCATGTGGGCACGCCCATTCTGCTGCTCACCGCCCGCGATGCCATAAGCGACAAAATCTGCGGCTACGACTCCGGCGCCGACGACTACATGACCAAGCCCTTCTCCCCCGCCGAGCTGCTGGCCCGCTTGGGCGCCCTCACGCGGCGCCAGGGCGATGTCGTCTTCGAGACGCTCACCGTGGGCGATCTCACGCTGAATCTTGAATCCATGGATCTCACCTGCGGCGACGAATCCATCCGCCTGTCGCAGAAGGAGTTCGCCATCGCCCGCATCCTGCTCGGCTCGCCGGGAGCAGTGCTTTCGAAAGAGCAGCTTATCAGCCGCGCCTGGGGGCCCTCATCCAGCGCCAGCGACAACAACGTAGAGGCATACATCTCGTTTCTGCGGAAGAAGATGGCCCACGTGGGGTCGAAGGCGAAGATCGAGACCATCCGCTCGGTGGGCTACCGGCTCGCCGAGGAGGGCTAAGCGCCCATGGGACTCCCTCCGAAACCGCGCCTCGCCTCCTGTCTGAACCCGAAGGGCGTCAGGACTCCGAAGCGCGCAGCCGACGAAGCCGCCCCCATGCTGCGCCAGCTGAGAACGAAGTTCATAGCCCTGAACATGGCGCTGGCCGCCCTCGTGCTGGCCGCCTCGTTCGCCACTATCTGCTACGCCGACTACCGCGCCGACATCGACGACGTGCGCAACCGGCTCATGGCCGCCACGAGCCGCTCCCTGCACGAACCGCAGCTCATCCCCGACGCCGAGCCTTTCCATCGGGGCGAGGCCCCCCGGGAAGACGGCGAGAATACCGCAGACGCCGGCAATACGGAAGATGGCGGCAATCGCGCCGATGACGAGGCGACCAGCGACGTTGAGGCGGGTGACGCGGAAGGCGCCCCGGGCGGCAACGCAGGCGCAAACCCGGGCAAAAGCGTTGAAGGCGCGGAAGCACCCGCAGAGGACGGCTCGGCCCCCGCTCCCACCCAGGATATCGGCGCCGGCACCAGCGATCCCGGTTTCGCGCCGCCCCGCATCGGAGGCCCCGGCACCGCCGAGGAGGCCTCGCTGCCCGTGGCGGTCTACTACATTGCCGACCGCACGGTCATGCAACTGACCGACCGCTCGGGAGCCACCGTGCCCGAGGCGCTGCTCGTGCACGCCATTCCTGAAGTCGTCAGCGCTGAAGCGCCCTGGGGGTATCTGCCCGACGTCGGACTGTACTTCGCCAAGCATGAGGCAGGCCCCGACCTCATGGTGGCCTTCGCCGACGGAAGCGCCGCCGACGGCTGGCGCTCGCTGGCCCTCGTGCTCACCGCCGTGGGCCTAGGGGCGCTGGGGCTGCTGTTCCTTTTGAATCTCGTCTTCTCCCGCTGGGCGCTGCGCCCGGTTCAGCAGGCCTGGGCCCAGCAGCAGCAGTTCATAGCCGACGCGTCCCACGAACTGAAGACCCCGCTCACGGTCATCCTCGCCAACAACGCCATCCTGCGGCAGCGCGGCAGTGACACCATCGCCAGCCAGCGCCAGTGGATTGAGAGCACCCAGATGGAGGCGGAGCGCATGCAGAGCCTCGTGACCGATATGCTCGATCTGGCCCGACCGACCCCGCAAGGCGCCCAAACCTCGGAAGGCCCCGCGGCCGTCGTCGACCTCAGCCGCCTTGTGGAGGGCGAGGCCCTCACCTTCGAGGCCGTGGCCTTCGAACGGGATCTTACCTGGCAATGCACGGTCGCGCCGGGCATTGCCGTACGGGGCAACGCCGCGCGCCTCCAACGGGCCGTGGCCGTGCTTTTGGACAACGCCTGCAAGTACACCGACCCCGGGGGCACCGTGGCCGTGACGCTGCGGGCTGCGACGGGAGATGCCGTCCTTTCCGTGCGCAACAGCGGCGAGCCCATCGATGCGGCCGACCTGCCCCACCTGTTCGACCGCTTCTATCGCGCCGACAAAGCCCGCACCCACAACGCCGTCGACAGCGAAAACGACGGCGCCGGAGGCTACGGGCTGGGCCTCGCCATCGCCCGCGACATCGCCCAGGCCCATAAGGGCACCCTCGCCGTCACCAGCACCGCGCAAGAAGGCACCACCTTCACCCTGCGTTTGCCCTTGGCGTAGGAACTGTTGCAGAGGCCCTATCCAGCCAGAGAAAGCACTTGCGCCGCCTTCTCGAGGGCGGCCTCGCGGATGAATGCCGATTTCTTCACACCGGATACTTCAGCAGCGCGAGCGATGAGCTCTGCCCCCGATTCGGGACACTTGAATGAGAGGTTCGCATTGGGCTCTCCCGACAAAGGAGGTCGGCCGACGCGCAAAGGAACGAGTTCTATTTCCGCTTCGTCGTTCTCCCATTCCGCAGCCCGTCGCTCGATCTCCTCGTCGGTGAGGACATAGCCGTTCTTCAACTTGTACTCAGCCATACCGCCTAGCGCCTCGCTTTCTCAACCTCTAGCCGCACCCTTCGCGAGAGCGGCGTGTTCGCGTGATAGATGAGCCAACTCTTTTTCTACTACTTTATCTTTGCGAGATCAACTTCCCTTGTGTTAATCGCACTATAGCACGATTTCATAGAAATGAGGCCGAGATTTGTATTATAGTTCAGTAGCTTGGCCAACATCGCCCAAGCCCACAAGGGCGCCATCGCCGTCACTAGCACCGCCGAAGAAGGCACCACCTTCACCCTGCGTTTGCCCTTGGCATAAAAAGCCCCGGCGCCGTGAAGAGGATAGGGGCGCCGGGGGCTGGGCAGATCGAGGTCGCGCGGTTGCCGAGGCCGGGGCCGGGGCAGTCGGGAGATGCGGCCTCTCCTGCTTTGCGGAGAAGTCTGAAGTTCGCCGCACGACGATCCCGTCGCCGCCGTGCGGGCTTCGGCGAGACGCCGTGGAAGGACGGCTCGCTAACGGCTCGCCGACTCCCTGCGCGGAGGGCCCCGGCGATCGGTGCGGCTCCCCTACCGTTCGAAGATGTCTCCGTTGAAGTCGAGGCGGAAGGTGTCGAGGATCTGGTGAGGGTTGTCGGTAAGGCTCACGGGGCGCGGCGTCATGACGTAACGGTGGCGGCTGCCGTCGGTGAGCCAGCTTACAGGCACGGCATCGAGCAGCGTGATGGCGCCGGCCGGGCACACGTCCCCACAGCTGCCGCACTTCACGCAGTCGCCCGGGGTGTGGGCAACGCCTAGGGTGCCGTCGGCGTCGTCGAACTTCGCGATGGCGCCGGTAGGGCAGAATGTCGCGCACATGCGGCAAGAAACGCACTTCGTGCCGTCGATGACCACCGCACCCCACAGGCGGGTCTCCAGCTTGCCGCTCGCAGGCTCCCCTAGCTGCGCCAATGCGTCCAGCAATCGCTCGCGCCGATCGGGAATAAAGTGCGGCAGCGTGCCGTCCTTCATGACATGGAGGGAATGGGCGGGACGGCGCAGGGCATCCGCCTCTACAGATGAACCGGTGAGAAATTCTTCAGCTTCGCGAACAGGCGGACAAGCCGGCTCTTGGGCAAAGTGGGCGTCGCGGGCAGCTTCGACGGCTCCGGTATCGACGCCATCAGCAAGAACGCCCACCGGAGGCACGTCGGTCACGACGATTTCCAGCTCGTTGCCCCAAGCGCCGAGCACCTGACGCGCCGTTTCGGCCACGAGCTCCGCCGTGTCGCGACCGTGGCGCTGGGCGCAACGCTCGCAGTCGCCGCAGAGCACCGTCACACAGCCCACGCCCTCGGCGGCGAGCCCCGCCAGAAGCGACTCATCTACGCGCCCTGCGCAAATCACGGACGCCGCAACACCAGGCACCAGCAAATCGCCCAAGGCCGCCTCCATCTGGCTGCAGACAATGACCACCTCGTCACCGCGCGCGGCGCGCAGGCAGGCGACCTTCAACTCGGCGTCCGACGGATTCAAAGATTCCAAAGCGCACGTGGGGCACACCGTGGCGCAGGTGCCGCAGCCGACGCATTTCGAGGCATCGATCACCAACTCGCCATCATCCAAAGAAAGGCACCCTGAAGTGCACGCCGCCGCGCACTTCAGGCAGTCCACATTGCGGTTGCGCACCTTCGCGCACCGCTCCCGATGCACCCGAATGGCCCCGCTGTCCACGACCGTAAACGCGGCCCCCACATAGCGATGGGCCCCCGCATCAATCGTCTCAACCATTGTTTCTCCTCTTCCAAGACAGTCGAACCTCTCCCAAAGTCCTTCCCGCCTTTGCAGCCAGATGCCACCTCGCGAGGCGGCCCGCGGAACCCGTGATCACCGACCTCTGCGCGCCCTCCGGAGAACGCGGCCGTTAAGAAACAGCTTCCACTTCAGCAGCAGCGATACCGGGATGGTACCGACTCATGTGCGTCATCTCCGCTGTTTCTTTTGCCGCGTTCGCAGGAGGATAAAGCGCGCAGCGGGCGGTGATCACGGGTTCCGCGGGCCGCCCCAACAAGTCGCTAGTCCAGCTTCGGTTCCAGCTCGTCCATGACCGGATCGGGAATTTCCACGACCGTCTTGCCCGCCTTCTTGCCGACGAACACCGGCATCGTGATGGCATGCGTGGGGCACACGTCCACGCAGTTGCGGCAGCGCGTGCAGTCGGCCATGGTGCGCGGCCCGAATTCCGGATGACGGATGTTGATGTCGGCGTCGCATACCTCGGCGCACTTGCTGCAGGAGGTGGCACGGGCCGTCTCCAGGCACTTCTCATCATTAATGGTAGGCACAAACGTGCGCGAGAAGCGCCCGACCAGGTTCATGAGGGCCGAAAGCGGGCAGAAGTTGGAGCACCATTTCCGCAGCACCACCAGTTCGATGACGAGCATGGCCGGAATGAGAATGAGCCCGATGGTCGCGTCGCCGTGGGCGAAGGCGCGCCAGATGACGAGCACCGTGGCAAACGTGAGGCCCACCGGACACACGAGGCAGAACACCGGGAACCCGAACACGGCCGTGGAAAGCAGCGCGCCGCCGAGCACTGCGTGGCGCGAGTCCACCTTGCCGTGATGAACCGGCTGGCACTTACCGCAGGCGCCGCAGGCGTAGCCGTCCTTCGCAGCTTTCAAACTCGCCAGCTCCTGCTGCGAGATGGCCTTGATCTCGGAGTTCTTCTTCTCCGTCAACTCGCGGCGTTTCTTGGGCGAGCGGAAGAAGTCGCGGACGCGATCGATGAGCATGGTCGGGCACAGCCACGAGCAGAACGCGCGACCGAACACGAGCACGAGGGCGGCGATAAGCACGAGCGACACCACCGCGCGGGGAATCACAGTCTTCGTGGCGATCATGGTGCCCAGCGCGCCCAAGGGGCACAGCATCGAGAACGTGTCCCAACCGAAGCCGGACATCGTGCCCATGCTCACGCCGGCGACAAGCCCGGCGGCCATGCCGACGAACACCACGGCTCCCACAGCCGTGCGCAGCCGACGCGTCTTCAGCTTCGCGGCCAGCGCGTTCGCAGAGCCCTTCCCCTTCACGCCCGCAGCCTGAGATGAAACGGACGCTTCCGTAGTTTCCTTCTTCTGAGCCATAACTTACCCCCTTTAGGCTTCAATAGGGCGCACTACAATGGCGCGCTCGGTGGACTTGATGGAACCGGACGACAGCGACAGGCAGGCGGCCTGGCAGGCGCCGCAGCCGTTGCACTTGTCTTCCACGACGTAGGGAATGGGGTTCGCGCCGCCCTCGTCCTTAAGCTCGATGGCGCTGTAGTTGCAGGCGTCGTAGCAGTCGCGGCAGCCGGTCATGCGATAGGCCAAGCACGTGCGCGGATCGATCTCCGCCGTACCGATGATGATGTCGCCCGTCTCGCCGGTCTCCGGGTTGCCCACCGTGTAGCTGGCGGGCAGCTCCAGGGCCGCCGTGGGGCACACGGCCGCGCACAAGGGGTTGCCGCCGTTCTCCTCGTAGCAGAAATCGCAGTAGTTTCCCGTGTTGAAGTCGAGCATGGGGCTGCGCATGCCCAGCAGCCCGTCCTCGATTTTCGCCGGCACGATGGCCTCACGGGGGCACGCCTCGTAGCAGCGCTCGCAGCGGATGCAGCCGCTCACCAGATGGGCCTCGTCGGTGCCTCCCGGCGGTCGGTTCAGCGGGTTGTGGCCCGCGTAGCGCAAAGCGCCCAGACCCAGCAGCGCCGCCGTCGATCCCACGCCGATGAACAGCCCGCGCCGCGTGATGCCGCCGCGCGGCGCACGCTTGACTTCGGCTTCGTCCTTCTTTTCCTCTTGAGCCATAGCAGTCTCCTCTTCACTCTTTGCTTAAATGGCTTCCAAATAACGGTTGCCGCGTTCTCCAACCGTAAAATCGTTATTTGCAAGCCATTTCGAAACAGACAGGGCGGCTTACTTGCGTCGCCTGCGGGGCTTAAGCCGTTACATCAAGCCGCCCTGTCCAACACTCGTCTTCAGAGAAGGGCCAACCGACCAGAGATGGCCCTTCTCACGTTCAACCTCTTACTGAAGCGCCCACTGGAACTGGATGAGGGCGTTCACGGCCACTTCGTAGAGCAGCACGCGCCACACGATGGTGCCGATCACGGCGCACACCAGGGCGATCACGGCCACGGCCAGAGCCTTCTCGGCGGGGATCTTGCCCACCATCACGAGAGCCGCAAGCACCGCCGGCACCGCGCAACCGATGACGACGTTGCCCAGCCAGAAGGCCACGGCATGCTCGCCGGCCAGAATGGCACCGGTGATCTGCTCGGACTGGCGCATGGCCACATCGGGCAGCGTCGGATCGAAGTAGTACTCCATCTCGGTATAGTTCGCGCCCATGCCGGAGATAGCGACCGCGTAGATGACGCTCACGATGGCGCACACCACGGCTCCGATGAAGGCCACGGTGGCGGACAGCTTCACGGCGTCCTCAGCTTTCGTGGCGCCAGCGATGATCATGGCAGCCAGGCCGCCGAGCATCACCGTGGCCACCACGTAGTACAGAGGCAGCAGCATGGTGTCCCACACGGGAATGGCGCTCATCAGATAGGAGTCGCCCGTCGCGAAGGGCAGCGCCAGGGACACGACGATGGCCAGGATGGCGCACCACTTGGGGGCCACGCCCTCCTCGGAGCGGCGCATCATGAGGAAGTACAGCACCACGGCGATGGCGAACACGATCACGAAGATGAGCTCGATGGTGATGCCCGAGGTGATGTGCCCGAAGCCGTTCAACATGCGCAGCGGGTGCTGCAGGTGGAAGAACACCGACAGGCCGCCGATGGCGAGGGCCACGATGGCGCTCACGCAGGACGCGAGCTGCATGGCCTTGCCCTTGCCGGACAGGGTGAGGATACCCTGCATCAAGAAGATGCCGCCGGCCAGGCAATTAAAGAAGGTGAAGAGAATAAGGGGCCACTGAATTTCCATGGGTTGTTACTCCCTCCACTTCCGGCCCTCGCGCAACAAGTACATGAGCTTGGGGTTGTTGCCCTTGTTGGTGAGGTGATGAATGTCGTTCTCGGTAAAGGCTTCCACGTAGTCCTTGAGCTTGACGCGGGTCTTCGTCATGTCGTCGTACTGGCAGCCGGGGGTGTCCGGGTGCGCCGGGGCCTCGAAGTTCTCGACGCCCTGATCGAGGTCGCCAAAGAAGCGGGCGCGGGCGCCGCACTGGGCCACGCACTGGGGCAGCTCGCCCTGGCTCGTGCGCTGCTCGCACAAGGTGCACTTCTCGACGACGCGCTCGGTCTGGTTCAGGTAGCGCACGCCATAGGGGCAGGCCATGGCGCAGAACTGGCAGCCGATGCACTTGTCCTTGTCGATCTGGATGGTGCCGTCCTCGGCGACATGAGACGCCTCGGTCGGGCACACCTTCACGCACTCGGGGTTCTCGCAGTGCTGGCACTGAACGGGGAGGAAGTACATCTCCACGTCCGGGAAGGTGCCGGAACCGCCCTCGATGGGATGCGGGCCGACGCGCAGGGTCTTGATCCAGAAGTTGCCCACGTCCACGCCGTTGATGGCCTTGCACGCCACGGTGCAGGCGAGGCAGCCCGTGCAACGGTTGAGATCCGTGATGATTGCGTAGTTGGACATCGTGTTTCCTCCTTCCTATTCCTTGATGAGGCTGATCGTCTGCAGGCCCTTCGCATCGGCGCTCGCGTAGGTGAGCTCCACCTTGGAGTCGTCCAGACGCGGGTCGTTGGCCAGCCATTCCTTCAGACGCGGGTCGTTGGCGTTGGTGATCGCCTCGTTGCCCCACGGGTCGCACGGCACGGGGTTGCCGAACGGCGAGTTCTCCTCGGTGGCCTTGTAGACGACCATCGGGTTGCCGCGCAGCTGGGAGGCGCCGCAGATCCAGCACTGGGCGTACTTGTCCATGGTGCAGTTGATGCCGACAAGTTCGAAGCCGTGGGCGGCGTGGTCCATCTCGGGGTACCACCAGGCGTGGTTGGCGTTGGTGGTGCCTTCCTTGATGCCGTAGTACAGATCGGCCACCTCGCGGATGGCGCCCCAGGGGGTGCGCACCCAGATCCAGTCGCCCTGCTCGATGCCGAGGCGCGCCGCGTCGTTCGGGTTCATTTCGAAGCGCGGGGACGGCCACAGCTCGCGGCACCAGGGCAGCTGACGGTGCTCGGAGTGGAAGTAGACGGGCTGGCGGGCGCCGGAGGTGCAGATGAAGGTGGCCTCCGGGTTCTCCTTCACGGCCTGCTTGTAGGCCTCGAGGTTGTCGGTAGCGCCGTTGTCGGTCGCCTGGCCCGTGCCCACGCCGGCGATGCCGTGGTAGGGCTTGTTCAGGTAGTTGTCGCTGTTGTAGGACGCGCCGTCCACCAGGTTGGCGTCGTACCACTCGGGCGCCTGCACCCGCGAGTTCTTCGGCTCGAACCAGTGCGGGAACTTGTCGATGTCCGGAATGTCGCCGGCATAGGCGTCGCGATCCGGCGAGCACACGTTCGCGAAGTACGGGGTCTTCTCCCCCACCTTGGCCGCGGTGCCCGGCGTCTCCAGCACGTAGGACTCGCTCACCGTGTCGCCGATGTAGGACTCGCAGATGGTCGACCAGATCTCCACCTTGCCGGTGGGGGTGCCGAAGGCGCACTTCTCGTCCACGGCGGCGTACAGGTTGTAGCCGGCCTGCTGGCGACGGTAGCCCATCTCCCAGCGGCGGTAGGTGCCCCAGCGCTCGGGATGCCACTTGCGGCAGTCGAACCAGCCCTCTTCCTGGAACTTCGCGGCGTACTGCGGGAAGTCGGGGCCGTCGGGGTACTCCTCGGTCTTCCACCAGTCGGTGGCGTCTTTGAGCACGCGGTACTCCTGCTCCTCGTAGCCCACCGAGCCGCCGGCCTGGATGAAGTCATGGTAGTCGAGGTTCAGCCACTCGTCGTATTCGGGGTCGCGGTCGTTGAATGGCACGCCCATGGACTTGTGCAGGCACACGACGAAGGTCGGGTCGAAGACCACGTCTCCAATGGGCTCGACGCAGCGCTGTCCCGCGCCGAAGATGCCGCCGGCGCCCTGGGACACGCGGCCCGTGTTGGTCTCCAGCCAGTGGGTGCAGGGGAAGACGTAGTCGGCGGTGCCGTTGTTCGGGCACGACCACAGGTTGATGTCCACCCAGAAGTCGAGCTGCGTCAGCGCGTCCCACGCCTCCAGCAGATTCGACTGGTTCATGAAGTCGCCGGACATGCAGATGCCGCCGTAGAGCTTGTAGGGGGAATCGATCTCGCGGATGGCGTCCCAGATGGAAGAGGCGTCGGTCCAGGAGTTCCAGAAGCGCAGAAGCGGGAAGCGCTCGGCAGAGATCTGGTCCGCGTTGTTCTCGAACGGGGTCTTCAGACCCGGGAAGGAGCGCGAGCCCTTGTAGTCGCCGCCCTTGCGCATGGCAATGATGCGGGCCTCCTCATCGGTGGGGATGTGGTTGCCGTAGCGCTCCATGAGCGGGGAGTTCTCGTCCTGCAGGTACTTCACGAAGTTCTGGATGAGCGGAATCTGGTCTTCCACGGAAAGGTCGCGCGGCGTGTTGCCGAGCTCCATAGTGCCGATGCCCTCGCGGATGCCCCAGTCGACCGGGTCGTGGTCGGTGACCATCATGTTGGCGCGGCCGCAGCAGCCGTCCACCTGGGCCTTGGAAGAGCCGCGGTTGCCGGCCGGCTCGTCGGAGTTGCCGGTGAGGCAGGCGATGAGCTGCAGGGCGCGGGTGTTCTGCACGGCATGTCCCGTCTGGTCGGGGGCCAGCTGGTAGTGGATGCCGCCGTTGCCGTGAAGCGGGTTCAGGCGCGTGGTGTAGGTGCGCACGGCCTCTTCGATCTTGTCGGCGGGAACCTCGGTGATCTCGGAGACGCGCTCGAGCGTGTACTCCTCCAGGTTGTGCTCCCACTCCTGCCAGACCGACTTGGCCTCGATCATCTTGCCGCTCTTGAGCTTGACCTGCACACCGTCGGGCCACAGCTCCGGATCCTTCGGCAGGCCCTTCGGGTTGCTCTTGGCGCCCTTCTCGTTGCCCTCGCCCGTCCAGTAGGCGTCGTAGGCCGGATCGGCCGGATCGGCGAACTTGGAGGGATCGGGCAGCCAGGCGTCGGCGATGATCGGCTTGTAGGGGTGCTCGATCCAGGTGCCGGTCGTGGGGATCTTGTGCTTCTCGCCCTCCCACTGGCATTCCTCGGCGTCCCAGTAGGTCGGCTTCTCGTTGGCGGCGTCCCAGCAGATAAAGCGGCGATAGGAGTACTGCTCCGGCGCCGGCTCCCAGAACTGGGAAACCCACTCGCGGTCCAGATCGGCCTCGGTGAGCAGACGGCTCGTCATGTGGATGCCGCCGTTCATCTCCAAAAAGTAGCCCTTGTAGGTCTTGCCGTCGGCCTCGGGGTTGTAGAGGAACGGGCCGTTGGACCAGCGCTTCACGAAGTTCTTGTCGTAGGCGTCGTTGTCGACGATCCACTTCAGCCAGCCGAGCGACATGGCCAGGTCGGTGCCGACGCGGATGGGCAGCCAGATGTCTGCCTCCTTGCCAAGCGGGCTCATGCGCGGGTCAACGAGAATGTGCTTGTAGGCGCGCTGCGAGCAGTCCACGACGGTACGGTTGGTGGAGTCGTAATTGGAATACTCGGACGCGGTGCCCCACTGCACGTACACGATGGGGCCCTGCTCCACCTCCATCCACGGCGAGCCCTTCTCGTCGGTGAGCACGCCGCCGAAGTGGCGCGGCCCCTTGCAGATCTCGTAGGCGGAATGGAAGTTGTGGGTCCCGAAGACGGACTTCAGGGTGCCGTAGGGCGGCTGCGCCCACACGCGCGAGGTACCGCCCATGGAGAAGATCGACTTTCCGCCGTACTTGTCGATGAGCTCGTTGTACTTGGCGCCGATCTCGTCCATGGCCTCGGCGAAGTTCACGCGCACCCAGCCGGGATCGTCCTCGCCCTTGGGGTTGGTGCGCTTCATGGTGTAGCGCAGACGATCGGGGTGGTACAGCGCCAGCATGGATGCCTGCGACTTGGCGCAGCAGTGTCCACGGCTGTGTGCGTTGGACTCGTCACCTTCTACCTTGATGACCTTGTTGTCCTGCACGGTGACCCACACACCGCATTCGCATTTGCCGCACGCGCGGCAGCAGGAACGGATGCGCTTGACCTCACCAGCTGATTCGTCGACGCCCTCGGCCAAAGCCGCAGACGGCACCGCGGCGAAGCTCAGCGTGCTCGCAGCGCCCGTGACGGCGGCCGCCTTCAGGAAGCTGCGACGAGTCAGTGAAAGTTTAGCCATGGGTCCTCCTCTCTCTTTCGTTCGATGCTTTCCAACAAAACACCGGCGGCCCTCGGCGGCGTCGGCGGCCTTCGCGAGTGGAGGGGGTGAAGATCCGCCTCCACTGTCGAGCGGCCACCGATGTTTTGTTGCCCAACGGTTGAAAATGGTATGGGCCGTGCGGGCCGCGCAATCATAAGAGCAGGCCGATTTAAGGGACGGCAATCATCCCGCGCGCTCATCTCGATGGGATGATTTACCTGTTCGAGGCCTCTCTATACTGGATGGCGAAGAGGATAGGCGGCAGTTTCCCCTCAGGATTCAAGACGAGCCGAAGCTGGCTGAAGGATCTTTCGCGGAACCTGCCAAAAAGAAAGGAGAGACGGATGAGCAAGCCCCATCCTTCCATGGCCCTCACGCTTGATTTGGACGAGGCGATCGTCGATCACGAGCTGCGATTGGAGATCGACCGCTGCTACTCTTATCTGGGAACGCCCGTGGTGCGCACCCACCCGGCGGGCGACGGCGAGCTGGTGAACACCCTCCGCATGACCGTGCGCGTGGGAGCCCGCGAGTACCTGGATTCCTCCGTGGAAGGCGCCGACGCGCTGTGGAGCGACTACATCGAGCACTGGCTGCTGAACCAGGTGCACGCCGTGGACAACCAGATGAAGATCTTCAACCGCCGCCAGCGCGAGGAGAGCAAGCCCGAGCTTGTGTTCACGTGGCTGGAAATCGAGCTGCAGGGCGGTCGCCTCGTGGTGCGCATGCGGCTGGATTCCACCTGCGGCATCGACCCCGAGGAGAGCAAGTGGGTGAGCCGCGTGCGCGAGGCCCTGAACGCCGGCGCGCTCGGCAAGGACGTCGTCGCCGTGACGCTGCCTTCCGCGGCCTCCTACGAGCAGCAGTACGCCGCCGGCATGGAAGCGCTTGAGGCCCGCAAAGAGGCCGAGGCCGCTGCGGCCCGCGCCGCCGAAGAGGCGGCCGCAGCCGAGGCCGAGGCTGCCGAGAGGGCCGCCGAGGAGTCGTTCATGGCCTCCCCCGCTCTGGTAGCCGAGGCCGCCGAAGCGGCGCTTGAGGCCGAGGAAGCGGCCGATATCGTCGTGCGGGCCCGCATCGCCCACGACCTGGAAGAAGTCGAGCGCGGCGAGCTTGACAAAACCGCCGAGGAAATCGTGGCCGAGCGCATCGCCGAGGAGGCGCATCTAGGCGAGGACATCCAGAAGAAGTACGCCCTGCCCGATGCCGATTTCGCCCTCGCCTTCGATCAGTGGACGGTCGTCTACGCCGATGGCTCCACGCGCGATTTCGACTCGACCAGCGGCATCTTGGCCGATTAGGAGGCACTCATGACTGACATGATGGCAGAAATCGCCGCTTTCGACGGCCGCACGGCCAAAATCGTCGGCCCCGCGCGCTCCGGCAAGACCGAGGCGCTGCTGCGCCGGGCTGCTGCCGCCGTGGCCGCCGGATGCGCCCCCGAAGACATCCTCATCGAGACCTCCACGGCCGAGGCGGCCCGCGTGGCGCGTCGCCGCCTGGTGGACGCCCTGGCCGCCGCCGGGGTGCAGGATGTGGAAGACATCGCCGGCCGCATCACCGTGGCCTGCGCCCAGCAGGTGTGCCTTGCCGTGCTGGAGGCGCCCGAGGCCCGCGCCGCCACCGGCCACACTCCCCGCGTGCTCGCGCCCTTCGAGTGCAACTTCTTCCTGGAGGACATGAAGACCTTGGGGACTCCCGCCCGCCGCTTGCGCTCGGAGCTCGGCCATATCAAGAAGCAGTGGTGCGCGCTCGCCCCCGAGGACGACTGGGCCGTGGGCGAGGAGAAGGACGTGCTGGATTTGGCCCATCGCCTGCTCGGTGCCACGAACGCCATGCTGGAAGACGAGGTGGCCTACCTCTGCGGGCGCTACCTGCAAAGTGATGCGGGCGCTGGCGCGCGACAGCGGTTCGCCCTCGTGCTCGCCGACGACTTCCAGAACCTTTCCGTCGCACAGCAGACCTGCCTGTGTCTGCTCGCCCGCGACCAGCTCATCGTCGCCGGCAATCCGGACGAGACCGTGCGCGTTGCCACGAGCTTCCCGGCCCCCGAGGGTTTCGCCACCTTCGACACCCTGCGCCGGAACGTGACCGTGTTCGCCCTGGACACCGCTTTCGGCAATCCCAACGTCACCGCGTTCTGCGATGCCGTGGCCCGCGCGGGCAACGAGGAGGCGCTTGCGGCCGACCAGCGCGAGGGAACCATACGCGACATCGCCACCGTGAAGTGGAACACGCCGGACGAGGAATTCAACGGGCTGACGCGCTACCTGTTCGCCGTGAACGCCGAAAATCCTGAGGCGGCCCAATCCGACCTCTGCGTCGTCGCCCCCAACAAGCAGTGGGCGCACGCCTTCGAGCAGATGCTCGCCCACCGCGGCTTTGCGGTGTCGTCGCTGGGCTTCGAGCGCCTGGCCGGCGACCCGCGCGATACGAACCGCGCCCGAGCGCTTATCGCCTACACATCGCTGAACCTGCTGGCCGACCCGGACGACCCGTTCGCCTGGCGCGCATGGGTGGGCTTCGGCAACTACCTCACCTATTCCGACGGCTGGCACTTCCTGATGGAGTGGTGCGACGAGCACAATGCCGGCATTCTGGACGCCCTGGAGGCGGCCGCTGCCGCCCGCACCGCCGGCGAAGCGGAGCCCTTCCCCCGGGCCGAGCGTCTGGCCGAGCGCTATGAGGCCGGCCGCGCGATGATCGCCGCGCATGCGGGACGCCGCGGACACAACCTGCTGGCGGCCCTCGACGCCGACAAGCTGCGCGACTTCGCAGCGCTTTCCGCGACGCTAGCCGGCGACGAGGACGCCGCGACCCTGTACGCCATGGTTCGCGAGACGCAGTTCTTCCCCACCCACGAGGCCAACGTCCGCGCCGTGCGCGTCAGCTCCTACGAGCAGCTGTGCGGCTGCGGCTACCGCGCCCTGTACGTCACCGGCTGCGTGGACGGCTTCATGCCCGCCCGCGACGCCTTCGAGGTGGTCTCCACCGACGCCGACCGCGACCGCGTGCGCAAGGCCGACCGCCGCACGTTTGCCGCCGGCGTCGCCAAAGCCACCGACGCGCTGATGTTCTCCACGTTCAGCCGTGCCCCGCTCGAGTTGGCCGAGCGCACGAAGATGCAGGTGGCCCGCGTGCGCATGGAAGACGGCGAGCGCATCGCCACCCTGCGCCCCACCTGCTTCCTGGAAGAAGCCGGCGCCGCCGCCCCCATCACCTTAGGCGGCCAGGCCCTCCTCGCCGACGCAGGCATCGACTAGAGCCACGGCAGCCCATCAACCGCCGACAAACCCTCTCAAGAAAAGCCCCGCAACCGGGGCTTTTCTTGTTTCGCCATTTCCCCCCCTCACCGCCGGACGGTATCCCTCAATTGCTTGAGAAATGACGGTTAGCGTAGTTTTTCTCTTTCCTCGCTCTTCATTCTGCTTGGAAAACAACGGGTAGCGTAGTTTCTGGGTACGCTACCCGTTGTTTTCCAAGTAGCTTCCTCTCGCACACCGCGGGGCAGCACGCGAAAATGGGTCGGCCCCGCCGAGGAGGGGCGGGGCCGATGAAGGGAGGGGGAAGAAGGAAGGGGTTAGTAAGGTTTGGGCCGCAAAAGGCCGCTTAAGCTTCCACGGAATCCAAAAGCTCGCGCAGGACGGTTTCGTCCTCCTGCAGGGAGCCGAGCGTCAGCTGCCCCAGACCCTGGTAGAACAAGGTGCGGGCGTGCATGCGCATATCGGCGACCAGCATGGGAACCCAGTTCAGTAGGTGATTCTCCAAAAAGTCGTAGGACGTGCGCAGGTAGGCGATCGCCTCGTCCTCGGCGTTGTCGGACAGCGCCTCAGCGGCGCGAAGGGCCATGCGCTGCATGAACTCCAGCTCCAGCGCGATGTGATCCTCGGCCTCGTTCCAGTTGCCGCGTTTCAGCTCGTTCTCGCGCAGCGTGGCGAGCACCTCGGCGCGCGCCTCCTGCATAAGCAGACGGCGCTCGGAGGTGTACACCGACTCGTACGGATAGGCGGCGGAATACCCGTTCACGCCGTGGCCGATGAACGTGCTCACGTAATCGATGGCGAGCTCGGTCACCGAGTCGTCCCAGGCGCGCTTCAGGTAGTCGTACAGCTGGTGGTAGCCCTCATCGGCGGCCGCATTGCCCGTGGCCTGGGGAAAGCGCATCTTCTGCAGCTCGCGCAGCGTCGGCAGATCCACCTCTTCGCGGAACAGACGCGCCAGCATGCCGTAGGATCGGGCGCGGGCGTTCATCAGCTCGACGAGGTTCACATCCTCGGAAGCGGCAGCTCCCTCGACGACGGCTTCTTCCATAACGACCATAGCGTTAAGCCTCCTTCGCGCTCTTCAGCTCGGCGAGCATAGCCCGCCCCAAATCGGTCAAGTTCCAGGCGCCATCGCCCCAGATGACGCAGTCGCAGGTTTCCAGCACATCGATGAAGTGCTGACCGAAGCGGCGCGGCGACTTGGTGATCTCCATGGCGTCGGTCAGGCTCTCAATGGCGTCCAGCTTTCGCGGCGCCTCTTCAAGGGCTTCCATAACCGCCGCGTACACCTCGGCGTAGCGCGCCTCGTCGGATCCCAGCACAACCGCGCGGAAGCTCTTGCCAGCGAGGTACTCCACGCGCAAGGCCAACGCCTCGGGAGTCGCGCGCCACACCGGATCCACGGTCTCGCGAATCTCCAGGTACGCCACACCCTCCTCGGCGCTCTCGTGCTCCTCGGACACGTCGGGCATCTCCAACGTAAGCGCTCCGGCGCGCTCCAACATGCGGCAAAGCGTCATGGGAGCGTATACCGACCAGTTGTCGCGCTGCCACTCATCCACGCGCTCGGAAATGACGCTCGAGGGGCAGCCGCCCTCGCACAGGCCGATGATGTTCAGCAGCACGGGCCGACGGTTGGGGTTGCGGACAATGAGCGCCTGAAGCGCCTCGGTGGCGCTGCCTTGGCGTGCCGGCGAGTACACCGGATCGTGGTGCACCGTCTCGGGCATGTTGCGCATGGTGGGGTAGTCGATGGTGTCGTAGGGGTTCTCGTCATCCATCCATTCCTGGTCGATCTCCGAGTCGTCCACCGCCAAAGGGTCGAACTCGTCGTCGAAGGCGAGCAGCTCGAGGGTGTCCCCGGCACTCGCGCAAGAACCCTGATGCTGATAGGCCATACAGGTTTCCTCTCTCGTTTCGCGTGCGGTCGTCATCGCGAACCCCGATGCGCGGAAGGCTCTTTCGCCCTTCGTTCGCTCGAGCAATCCGATAGCAGACGCCGCTTCCTATCCTCTTCGTCCTACATTCTAGGAAGCATCGCGGCGCCCAGCTCATACGACCAGGCCCATCTTTGCGAAAAACGGCATCATCCTCTCGTGATGATTTCGCCCTTCCACGAGGATGATTGTGCGCTGCACCTGGGGTTTTGCCCTTGACCTTTTCCGTGCGCGCGCCATAATGGGGCTGCGTTGCGAAACTGCGGGGCGACCACGATTGAGGGAGCACTTATGACCAACGCAGCATTCGGCAAGAAGGTTCTTGCCATCGCGGTTCTGGCCTGCCTGTGCGCAGCCCTGATCGCTGTCCCGGCGTACGGCTTCTACTACGTGCACGACGACAGCGTGTCGGATTCCTCTGACGGTCTGGGTAGCTACGAGGTCTTCATGGTGGTCGACGAGACCGCCGTGGGAGGCGACGTGCACTCCGACCTGATGTTCGTTCCGGCGGGCAGCACGGCCGATGTCGTCCTTACCGAGGGCATCATCTCCAGCGAGAACCAAAACGGGCTGGACGCCATTCACAACTATGACGTTCAGTCGGTGGCCGACTACCTCGCCGCCAACGGCTACAACGCTGAGATCAGCGTGTATGCCACCGGCGAGCAGCAGGCCTACAAGGACGCGGAAGGCGCCTACGCCGCCACGTCCCAGAACGTGAGCGAGGCTTACACCGCCCCCGCGAAGGGCGATGGCTCGACCGTTCTCGATCGCTACGACAACGTGGTGATCACGGTGACCAAGTAGGTCGCCGACCGTCGCGGGGCCATCGTCGACCAGCGGTGGCCCCGACCGCAGCGCGCAAGAGCACGCCGATGGCAACGGCATAGCAGCGCGCCGAACAGGAGGTTTTACGGGCCAGGGGATCCGTGAGCAAGTTGACGAGGCACCGTCCGCTATCTATAATCCCCTGACTCAGCAATAATGCGTCATCCCGCCCGGCGAGACGGCCGGGCCCGCAGGAGGGGGATTATGGGGTTTCAGGTTCCTCGCGTCACCATCAACATCGACTTCAAAGAGGGCACATCCTTCGGCGAGTTGAGCATCATCTCGCTCGGCTATGGCCTGCATCAGGCCTGGATCTACAGCTCGATGTTCGACAAGGGCGGCATCTTCGGAACCAGCGGCGTTCAGGCCGGGCCCTTCAACGATCAGCTGTCTCTCGCCTATTTCGTGTCCATTCTCGTGTACGGGCTCTTGCTGCTCGTCGCGAGCGTTCTCGATACCAGGCTCATTCGCCCGCTGCACGCCACGCCCACCCTCGTCATCGCCGCTCTGCTCGGTTCGACGGGGACACTGCTCTTGCTCGCGCCCGACGGATCGCTCCTTAGCTCGGAAGCGCTGCAGCTTGCCTCCGGCGTGCTCACCGGCGCCGGATCGTCGGTGCTGCTGCTGGCCTGGGGCATCGCCTTCTCGCGCCGCGATTCAGCCTCCGTCGTCATCAACGGAGCACTCTCCATCGCCATCGGATTCGGCATCTACGGTCTGGTGCTGCATCAGATCCCCTTCCCGTGGGGAGGCGTGGCAAGCGCGCTCATTCCCTTCGCGGAAATCGCCCTGCTGCTCGTGCTTCGTCGCCACGTAAGCCTTGATTTCGATAATCGCCAGCTCATCTTCCAGCCACTGCCCATCAACCACGCGCGCTTCGTGCTGCGCTTCGGGTTGCCGGTGTTCTTCCTCGGCGTGGCCTTAGGGATCATGCGCCAGACCTCCATCGAGACCATCCTGCCCGGCAGCGCTTTCGAAGACCAAGCACTGCTGTTTGTCACCGCCTGCGCCGCCACGGTGCTTATCATGGTGACGTTCCTGGCGCTGGGCGGCGACGAGCGCTGGCACACCTTCTTCCGCCCGCTCATCCCGTTCATCGCCGTGACGGCCGTGTTCATCCCCTTCACCGCCGGTGGCGCGTCGTTCTGGGGAACCTCGGTGGTGCTCGTCGGCTACATGTCCTTCGAGGCGCTCATGTGGATCTTCTTCTCGGAGCTTTCCCAGCGCTTCCGCCTCTCCCCCATCTTCGTGTTCGGCCTCGGCCGCGGCGTTATGGCGCTGGCGGCTCTGGGCGGATCCACCCTTCCCCTGTTCACCGGCGCCCTCGGCGCGCCGACGGGTCTGGGGGAGATGGGCACCGTGCTCATCGTGCTGGTCGCCATGATGCTCGCCTACGCGCTTCTGCCCGACGAGCGCGAGATGGCCTCCATCGTGGCCGTAACACCGAGGAAGGTGGCCGTACAGAGCGCCTCGCGGGCCCCGCTCATCGTGGTGAACGAGGGGAAAGCAGATGCGTTGGAACGTGCCCGGGAAGGCGCGGTCCCCTCTGCCCCCGAGCAGGCCGACGTGCGCACCCAGGTCCCTGCAAACTGGGAGCACGCCGTCGTGGCCGCCCTTGCCGAGCTGGGCGAAACCTCCGGCGCGGCATCGGGGCAGATCGCCTCCGCATCTTCTGTCGTTTCCGCCGCAGATGGCCCGACCGCCGTGGACGCCATGCAGGACGATGCATCGGATGCAAGCGCCGCTTCTGACACCGCAAGCTCTGCCTCCAATGCCCCCTCCCCCGCCCGTCAGGCCATGGACTTCTCGCGCTCCATCTTCGCCGAGGAGGCCGTCGCCCCCGCGCCCGCCGACGACACGCCCGCCGCCCGGGGCCGCTTCCGCCAGCGCTGCGAGATCGTCGCCAACACCTACTTGCTGTCGCGCCGCGAAAGCGAGGTCATGTACTACCTGGCCCGCGGCTACAAGTCCTCCCACATCCAGCAGCAGCTCTACATCTCCGAAGGCACGGCAAAGACCCACATCCGCCACATCTACCGCAAGCTGAACATCCACAGCCAGCAAGATCTCATCCACCTCATCGACGAAGTGGAACTGTAACCCCGTGCGGAGCTGCGGCCGCCGCGCATCTCCTGCCGCAACGGCCGCAGAATCTCCTAGGGACTCACGCCGATGCCCCTTGCTCACGATTTCGCTTCTGTTGCTTTAACCATTGCGGAAGCGAACCGAGATTCACTTCCGCTAATTTAACATAGCGGAAGTGAACCGCCATTCGCTTCTGCTCATTCCGCACAGGGGAAGCTGATTTCATCCCAACCCGTAGCCCGGCCCTACATTTTGCCGCGCTCCTTTGAGTTCCCTGACATTTTCCCTTCCCTGACTACGGGTTCTGTTCCAAAAATCCACCTCGGGCTGCGGATCACACGTTCGGATCCGCAGCCCGACCTAGCTTTTTGCCGCAGTTCTTCAGAGTTTCTGACATTTTCCCCGATCGGGCTACGAATTTTGGGGCATTTGTGGCGATCGCGAACTTTTTCTTGATTAATTAGGTCATGAAAAGTATTATTTGATTCTATTAATAATTTCGGCTTTCAGAGAGAAAGGAGAAGTATGGCCTGTTCATTCCGCTATTTCCTACTTAAACGCTGCCAAGGTTTGACCGGTTTAAACACTACAAGCACGAAGAAGTTCTTCGCCGCCGCCGAGGATGCGCATCCCGAGGCATTCGCGCCGCTTCTTCTGCTTGCGATCTGCGACGGACGCGAGGAATACCTGCTCCGGCGCGCGGAGGGCACGAAAGCGGCCGAGATGTTCGACGAGTTCGTCGAACACTGGCATGCGTCGGGGCGTCCGCTGGAGGTGTACTTGGGCATGTTGCCCGACGGCGACCCGTTCAAAACCATCCTCGTCGAATGGCGCACCGACTCCTCGCGCATCGAGGTCGACCGCAAAATCCTGAAGTACGTCTCAACCGCCTTCGGCGATCTTCTGGCCGACAAGAATATGACCCGCGCCGAGGCCTGCCGCGTCACCCGCCTGAACAAGGGCAACTTCTACGCCTTCCTCAAAGGGGACACGTCGAAGATGAGCCGCAAGACGGCCATGAACGCCTACCGCGAAATCGCCGCACTCTAGCGTACGCAGGGTCGGGCAGAACGACACGGGGCTGCAACCTCACGTGAGGTTGCAGCCCCGCTTTCATTGCGGCAGATAGCGGCCCTTGTGAATCCAGATGTGCCCTTCTCTCCTACTGCGCCTCTTAGGGGGTGGCGGGAAAGACGAGGGTCAAGAAGAGCTCGTCGCCTTCCAAAGAGGCCTCAACCTCTATGTTCTGGGCGGTAGCGAGGCTGGCCACCACGGCAAGGCCCAGGCCTGCGCCTCCTTGGGCGCGAGCGACATCGGCGCGGTAGAAGCGCTCGAAGAGACGGTTGACGTCGATAGCCGCCGGGTCGGGAACCTTGTTGGAAAAGGTCAAAGTGCGACCCCGCTGAATGATAGACGGCGCGGACGTCCCATAGCGCAGGGCGTTGCTCACCAGGTTCTCGAACATACGAGCCAGCGCCTCGCTGTCGGCCTCGACCACCAGGGACTCGTCGGGAAAGTCCACCGCCGGCTCCCAGCCGCGCTCTTCGAAAGCGGGAAACTGGCCAGTGAGCACATCGGCGAGCACGGGCAGAACGACAAGGGGGCGCCTATCCAGATCGGACGCGGCATCGGTGGCGCGGGCGTAGGCGAACAGCGCGTCCAGCAGGCCCTCCATGTCGGCCAGGCGCGCTTCGGCTGCCTGCAGGTAATGGGCGCGGCGAGCATCGTCCGGCTCCTCGGCGGCCAGGGAGACATAGCCCTTCGCACCCATGAGCGGCGTGCGAATGTCGTGGGACAGGCTCGCCAGATCGCGCTGGAACTGGCGCTGCTCGGCGGCGCGCTCGCGCTCGCGCCGGTCGGCGGCATCCAGCGTGCCGTTCACCGCACGAGCCAGATCGGCGAACCCGGGTCCGGGCATTTCGGTGGTCAAGCGGCTGTTGGAGCGCCCGTCGCGATTCCGCAGGAAGCGGGCCATGCGGCGAAGTTCGTGGCCGTACAGCAGCACCAGCGCGAACCCGCAGAGCGCCAGGCCCCCGAAGCATATGGCAAGCGTCACAACTGTCCTTTCTCGTTTCGTTTGTTGCAGAGCACCTGTCGCATGACTCTAGTTGTGGCAAGGGGCGACCGAGGTCGCCCCCTACGGAGACTAGCATGCAGTGAGACGTTGCCGCGCCCCTCCACCGGATGTCTCCTACAAATCGCGCTTCCACAGCGGGCCGAACGTCAGCACGACGCAGAGGGCGACTGCGGCGGTGCCCACGATGAGCACCTGCACAGCGAGGGGCGCCATGGTCAGCGGGGCGGCAGCAGGCGTCGCGAGCAGCGTCGAGGCGTGATTGCCCACATTCTGCATGCAGGAGGCGAGCATCCACGGCTCCAACGCGCCGATCCAGGGCTCGCCCTGGCCCAGCAGAAGCAGCACCTGGCCGAGAAGCGAGCCGGCGATGCCGGAGCTGACCACGAGCGCCCAGGCCACCCCGGCCCCGGCGCTGCGGCTCGCCCACACGATGACCGCCGTCGTGCACCCGTAGGCGAAGGCCAGAAGCCAGGCCAGCCCGAGGAAGAGCGCCAGGTCGCCCAACGGGCTTGCCGCCGCATAGGTGAAGCCTGCCGCCGCGAAGGACGCGGCTCCGGCCAGGGCGGCCACGGCCAGATAGAAGGCCGCGAGAAGACCGACGAGCACCAGCTTCTCGCCGTAGTAGCGCACGCGTCCCCGGCGATCCATCACCAAGTTGCGCGCGAAGCGCATGGAGAAGTCCTGGGCAAGAAAGAGTGCCGTCACCAGCGAGACGACCATGGCCAACGCCCCACCCGACACCGCCATATCTCCCAGCATATCGGCCGGCGAGGCCAGGGTGCGCATGTCGCGGGACACTCCTTCGAAATCGGCATCGCTGAGCGCCTCGGGATTGTCAGCGACGAGATCCCACAGCTCGCTCGAGGCGAATGCGGAATCGCTCGCCGTCTCATCGTCGCGCACGCTGTCCTCTTCGGATTCGGCCGATCCGGCGGCCTCGGCAGCGCCTAGCGTGTCCAGCTCATCCAGCGACAGGCCGCGCCCCGAGGCGCTGGCCGCAGCCGCAGCTTCCGCCGATGCATTCGCAGCGGCAGCATCTCCTTCGCCCAGGACGCCGGCCCCGCCGGTCACCCCGTCGCTGACGTTCACGGTCATCTCGAAACTCGTCGCCGTCATGCGCAGAAACTCCGGCGAGGACACCCAGTGCATCATGCCGGCCGCCAGAACAGACAGAGCCACCAGCACGATAGCGGCCACCCAGAGCATCTTGCCATGCACGAGGCGGTAGATATCGCTCTTCAGCAAGTTAAACATACTGCGCGCCCCCTTCCATCAGTTCCACGAAGTACTCTTCCAGATCGCGGTGGTCTTGGGACAACTCACGCACCACCTCACCGGCGCCGGCAAGCAGACGGCTGATAGCACCATCGTCGTAGTCCCCCGTGATAACAATGGCCCCATCCGGCTCCGCTTTGAAGGCGAGCGCGGGATACGCCTCTTCCAAAAGTGCCAGCGCCCGGGCCGGGTTCTCGGTGCGAACGCGCAGGCTGCTGCGACACTCGGCGGCCACCTCCTCGGCCGTCATCTCGCGCACCATGCGCCCGTCGGCGATGACCCCGTAGCGCGTGGCCATGCGATCGAGCTGATCGAGCACATGTGAGCTGACGACCACCGTGATGCCCAAGGTTTCGTTCACGCGCACGATGAGGTTGCGCATGGCGCGCGTCGCCTCGGGGTCGAGCCCGTTGAAAGGCTCGTCTAACAGCAGCACATCGGGGCTGCCGAGCAGCGCCATGGCGAGCCCCAGCCGCTGCTTCATGCCGAGCGAGAACCCGCGCACCTTCTTGTTGCCAACCGAGGAGAGCCCCACGAGCCTGAGCACCTCCTCGCAGCGGGCCGGACCGTCCACGATGCCCCAGGCGAGTGCCTTCGCCATGAGGTTCCGGTAGGCCGACAGGTTCAAAAGCAGCCCCGGCTCTTCGATCAGCACGCCGATGCGCCGCACGCCGCCCTCATCCGGCCCCGCAGCGCCCGCGGCCCCCGCCGCGGCCCGATCGCTTTCGAACAGCACCACCTCGCCAGCCGTGGGCAGCGCATCGCCGCAGATCATCTTCATGACGGTAGACTTGCCGGCGCCGTTTTTGCCGACGAAGCCGTAAATGTCGCTCGCCGCCACAGTCATGGAGAAATTGCGCACCACCGCGCGGCCGCCATAGACCTTGGTCAGCCCGCGGGCCTCGATGACGTTCATGCCTCGCCCCTTTCTCGCTTACCTCTGCCCTCGCGCTCTCGTTCTCGTTCGCGTTCGCGTTCCCGCTCTCGCACCATCGCCTCGTCCTTTCTCGCTTATACCGCATTTCCTACGGCTTTCAGTGTGAACGCGGGAATTAAAGAAAGTTCTGGCGAAGCGTTAAGATTGTTTGAAGATGCCGACGCCAACGCATCCGCGCGTATTATCCTGCTTCCCGTGGAAACCGTTGCCGACATACTCATCATCGAGGACGACCCCTCTATCAACGAGGTGGTCTGCGCGCATCTGGAACGTCGCGGCTACCGCTGCCGCCAGGCCTTCTCGGGCACCGAGGGCCTCATGCTTCTGCGAGAGCAGCGCCCGGATGTGGTCATCACCGACCTCATGCTGCCCGGCGTCCCCGGCGAGGAGATCGTGCGCGCCATCCGCGGCGCCGACAGCGCGCTTCCCATCATTGTCATCTCGGCGCGCATCACCGCCGCCGACAAAATCTCCCTTCTGCAAGCCGGCGCCGACGACTATCTGACCAAGCCCTTCGATTTAGACGAGCTGCAGGCCCGTATCGAGGTTCAGCGGCGCCACCATGCCGAGCGCGCGCATGCCGGGACGGCCGCGAGTGCCACAGACGCGGGCGGCTACCAGCGGCTGCTCGCCTTCCGCCGCTGGGAGCTGGATCCCGACGGGCGCGTCTTTCGCGTCGACGGCGAGGAGGTAGCCCTCACGCGCACGGAGTTCAACATCCTGGAACTGCTCATGGCACGACCGCAGAAGGTGTTCACCAAGCAGGAGCTGTTCGAGCTGGCCTGGGGCGAGCCCTATTCGGTGGAGGACTCCACGGTGAACGTGCACGTGTCGAACCTGCGCCGCAAGCTGAAGCCCACGGACACCGACGGCTACCTGCAAACCGTGTGGGGCATGGGCTACAAACTGCACAATGCCTGACGGGCGGCGCCGCAGAGGGCTTCACCGCACATCGCTCGCTAACATTCCTGATGCTTTTGCTCATGAATGTTGTTGACCTCACCCCCTTTCTCGTCAATTAAGCTCGCAAATCCCCTGAAAACCGTGATGGTCTGGCAATTTCTCCCAAGTTGACACGGTGAAACACCGCGCACTGTGGGACAATGGGCAGACTTATCCAACTACTCCGGTGAAAGGTTCCGCCGTGTTCGATTTCTTCCGCAAAAAGGGCAACAACCCCGAGGAGTCCGCCAAAGACGGCGGCTCCCAGAACGCGGCCGGCGCCACTGCCTCGGGCCGCACCACCCGCGACGCGCTGGCGGAGTTCACCGCCACCCCGCTGCCCGACGCCATCGACGGCCTGCTGTTCCGCGTGTCCATGGCCGACCCGACCGACCCGACCTCGTCCTCGGGCTTCGACGCCTACGCCGCCCGCCTGCTCTCCGAAGCCGAGGCGCCCAGCCTGCGCGCCATCGCCGTGGAGCATCCGGTGGAGCTGCGTCGCCTGAACACCACGGGCCTGTTCTGGTCCATCTTCGACGACAGCACGATTTCGGCCGGCAACCGGGGCACCATTTTGCGCATCGAGTCCGTGCTCGATCGTTTGGCCCTCATTTCGAAGGCCTTGGAAGGCGACGAGGGCACCGCCTTTGTGAGTGCCACGACCGAGGGCGCCTGCAGCGAGCTGGACTGGCAGGTGCTGCGTTCCATCGCCAACGACGCCAACGACTACCTGACCGCCGCCGAGCGCGACAACAAGCTGGACACCCAGTACGGCACGACGGGCACCCGCGGCGGGAACTGGGATCTCTCCACGCGCCTGGCCGCCGCCTGCGAGGCCATGGTACTCCCCTTCCGCTTGGAATACCGCTTCGCCTGCGATGCCGGCACGGGCACTATTGTGGCCAGCGTGTCGCTGCCCACCCCCGACGTGTTTCCGAAATCCCGCTTCAGCAGAGATGCGGGCCAGTGGATCGACTGCACCGCGCAACGCCCTGCCGCCGCGGCTGCCTACGCCCTGCGCCTGGCGGCCCTCATCGCCGCCGCGGCCTTCGGCACTTCCGTCGGCGTGACGCGCGTCGTCGTGAACGGGCGCGAGGGCTCCATCGCCGGGGCCAACGTGCTGTCTCTGGAGTTCGGGCGCATCCCCTTCACCATGGGCGCCATGGCGAAAATCCGCAGCGGCGAGTTCTCCGCGCCGGCCACTGAATGCGACCCGGCAACGCTGTTCGATATGCTGCACCTGACTCACATCGCCGCCAATATCGACGGCGAGGGCAACCTGCAGCCCGTCGAGCCGCTGGCCGTGGAGCTGTCGGTTCCCTACACCCCCGTGGCAGAGGACACACGTCCCTTGCCGGAAGATCTTCGCGGCATGCTGCACGCCGACATCGTGAGCGACTTGGACGTCATGAGCGAGCAGGACGCCGAACTGGGGGCCCGCTACCGCGCCATCATGGAGGAGAAGGACGACTCGCTGCTTCTGGCCGTGGCCCAGCTGGAGGATATCGTGGCCGAGACGAGCGCCACCGCGGCGGCCGATGTCGTGGCCGACGACCTCGCCCAGCCTTCGGAGCCGCGCCGCATCCTGTACTGCGAGAACGTCTTCGCCCGCTATCTGACGAGCCTCGTGGAAAGCGACCCGTCCGTGCGCTACGTGCGCGCCTCGGACATCGGTCAGGCGGCCCGTTCGTCGCTCTCGCGCATCTACCGCGACATGGGCGATTTGGATGCGGCCGAGGCCCAGGCCCGCGCCTGCATCGAACTGGCCCCCACGAGCGCCCCGGCCTACAACGACCTCATCACCTGCTTCGCCGAGGGCGACCACTACGATCGGATCATCGACGTGGCCCGGGAGGCCCTGCGCGTGGCCGTCACTGGCAACGATATCGCCTACGTGTACTACCGGCTGGCCTTCGCCTACTGGCAGACGGGCCGTCTGCCCGAGGCTTTGGCCTGCTACCTGCGCGTGCCGGAGGCAAGCCCCATGGGCGAGGCCGCCCTGCGCGAACGCAACGACTTGGTGAGCGAGATGGGCAACAGCGTGCCCGGCAGCGACTGGGACCCTGTGGCCTGCCTGCGCACGGCCGGCGTGCCCCTGGCGCCCTTGGACGACGTGATGGAAGTGGTGGGCCGCGCGCTCATCGAGCTGTGTGACGCCAACATGCCGCTGGCCGCCGCTCCCCTGGCGAGCCTCGTGGCGAGCACCCAGCGCAACGATATCCTCCACGCCGTAGCCGCCAGCCTCCGCCAGGGCGTGTAAGCGCCCCAAGCAAGACGCACAAGAAAAGGCCCTCCAGGGGGCCTTTTCTTTATAGGCAAGATTTCCGGCGAAGTCGACTATGCGTAAAAGAGGATCTCGTTGTAGGTCGGCACGGGCCAGGCCTCGCGCTCGACGATGATCTCCATAGCGTCCACGGCCGCGCGCAGAGCGTCCATGACCGGCACGATCTCATGCGCGTTCGTGTTCGCACGCTCCTGCTGATCGGCCACTTCCAGCGAAGCGCGATGCAAGCTGTGCAGCTTCTCCAACTGACGGTTGATCTCGGCGGCCCCTTCCACGAGCTTCTTCAGCTTGTCCTCCATGAACGAGGTGTCACCCTCGGGCAGCACGTTGCGGATAGAGGTGATGCCGTTGGCGAGCTTGGCGGCATAGCGGTTGATGGCCGGCAGGTAATCGCGGCGCACCAGGCGCTTCATGGCGCGAATCTCGATGTTCATGATCTTGTTGTACTTCTCCAGCTTCACCTCATAGCGGGAGCGGACCTCGTCCTCGGTGAGCACGCCGAACTCGGCGAACAAGTCGATGGACTTCTGGTCGACCAGGCACGGCAGCGCGTCGGCCGTGGTGCGATGGTTCGCCAGCCCGCGGCGCTCGGCCTCCTTCTCCCATTCCTCGGAATAGCCGTCGCCGTTGAAGATGATGCGCTCGTGGTCGCGCAGGGTGCGCTTGATGTAGTCGATGGCGGCCGCCTCGAACTCCTCGCCGGTCTTGCCTTCCATCTGATCGGCGAATTCCTTCAGCGACTTGGCCATGGCCGTGTTCAGCGCCATGTTCACATCCGACAGGTTCTGGGCACTGCCGGGCATACGGAACTCGAACTTGTTGCCCGTGAAGGCAAAGGGGCTCGTGCGGTTGCGGTCGGTGTTGTCCTTGATGAAGTTCGGCAGCACGTCCACGCCGAGATCCATGGATACGCGCTCGGCCGAGGTGTAGTCGTGATCGTCGATGAGCGCCTCCACAATCGCGCCCAGCTCGTCGCCGAGGAACATGGACACGATGGCCGGCGGCGCCTCGTTGGCGCCGAGACGGTGGTCGTTGCCGGCGCTCGCCGCCGACATGCGCAGAAGCTCCTGATACTCGTCGACCGCCTCAATAACGCCGGTGAGGAATACGAGGAAGCGCAGGTTCTCCATGGGGTTCTCGCCCGGATCGAGCAGGTTGCGGCCACCGGCGGAGATGGACCAATTGTTGTGCTTGCCCGACCCGTTGATGGACTCGAAGGGCTTCTCGTGCTGCAGGCACACCAGGCCGTAGTGGCTGGCCAGCAGCTTCATCTTCTCCATGGTGAGCAGGTTCTCGTCCACCGCGCGGTTCGTCTCGGCGAAGATGGGCGCCAGCTCGTGCTGGGCCGGGGCCACCTCGTTGTGCTTGGTCTTCGCGGAAATGCCGAGCGCCCACAGCTCGTCGTCGAGCTCCTTCATGAACTCGTTCACTGTGGGACGGATGGCGCCGAAGTAATGCTCCTCCAGTTCCTGGCCCTTTACCGGCGGATAGCCGAACAGCGTGCGGCCCGTGAGCATGATGTCGAGGCGCTTCTCGTAGTCCTTCTCGGAGATGAGGAAGTACTCCTGCTCGGCGCCGAGGGTCGTGGTCACGCGGTCGGACGAATCGTCGCCGAACAGGTCGAGCACGCGGCGGCCCTGGGTCTCGATGGCTTTCATGGAGCGCAGAAGCGGCGTCTTCTTGTCGAGCGCCTCGCCGGTGTAGCTGCAGAAAGCCGTGGGGATGCAGAGCACCTCGTCCTTGATGAAGGCGTAGGAGGTGGGATCCCAGGCGGTGTAGCCGCGGGCCTCGAAGGTGGCGCGCAGGCCGCCGGAGGGGAAGCTGGAGGCATCGGGCTCGCCCTGGATGAGTTCCTTGCCGGAGAAGGTCATGATGGCGCAGCCGTCATCGGTGGGATCGATGAAGCTGTCGTGCTTCTCGGAAGTGATGCCCGTCAGCGGTTGGAACCAATGAGTGTAGTGGGTGGCGCCCTTCTCGATGGCCCACTCTTTCATGGCGTGGGCGACGACGTTGGCCACGTCCTCGTTCAGAGGCGCGCCTTCCTTGATAGTTTTCATCAGCTGCTTGTAGGTGGTCTTCGGCAGACGCTCGCGCATCACATGCTCGTTGAACACCATGGAGCCGTACAGATCGGTCACTTTCGACATAACGGGTTCGCTCCTCACTCGGGTCGATGATCGGAATAAGATACCACGTCGGAGCCACCGCGACGGCTGCACCCGGCACGTTCCAAGTTAATGGCTCATTGTTTCGAGGAGTTTTCTGGTAAGCGAAACCGAAGTTACGAAAACGGCCCCGACGATGCGGGGCCGTTGCGGAACGTTGCGGAATCGAGAACGCGCTCAACAAGCGGGCGCGCCCACCGAGCAGCTAGTCGATGTGTTTCCCGTAGCGCTCCTCGGTGATCTCGTCGAGGGTGCGGCCCTGGGTGTTGGGGCACCAGATGACGCCCACCACGAGCGACACCAGAAGGAAGCCACACATGATGATGCCGGCAGTCACGAAGCCCGCAGGGGTTTCCACGCCGAGGCCCGCCACGGCCACGAGCGACCAGATGCCCAGCACGCCGCGCACCAAAAAGAACATGATGTCCTGCACGCCGCCGCGATACAGCGTCGGGAACAGCTCCGTCGACCACAGCGCATAGAAGCACTGGGCCGAGAAGCCGGCTGAGATGCCCCACAGCGCCACGAACACCCACAGAAGCCAGCCCCAGCTATCGGCCGTGCCCGCTTCCAGCTGCATGCCGAAGAACACCATGACCACCCAGGCCGCCAGCGCCATCACGGCCGTGGCCGCGAACAGGATGCGATGCGGGATCTTGTCGCCGAACTTCGAGAAGATGGCAAGCGAACCCACCGCCGTGAGGATCCACATGACCGCCTGTAGAAGCGAGATGGTCGTGTCGTCCAAATGCCCGGCCGCCGCGTACATGTAGGGCATGAACTGGCCCATGGTGCCGGCCACGATGTTCCACGTCAGGTACACCGCCACCAGGAACACGATAGACTTCACGTTCACCGAATTGGTCAGCGCGCGGCCCATCATCTGGATGAAGGTGTCGCGCTTGCCCTCAGCCGCGGACTGCTTTTCCGTCCAGTCCTTCGACTCCTCCAGCTTGCGCTGCAGATTCCACGCGATGAGCGCCACCACGAACAGGATGAGGAACAACAGACGCATGGCGAACAGGCCGTCGAAGGGCCCGTAGGTGCCCGCCGGCAGAAGCGCGCCATCCGGCCCGAAGGTGGGGAAGATGAACGAGAACAAAAGCGCGATGAGGAAGATGACCGCCGGGCCGCAGGACCAGGCGAACTGGCTGATGCCGATGTTGGCGGCGCGGCTCGTGGAGGAGGACATCTCGGAGATGTAGCTCCACGACGACGGTACGCCGGCGCCCACGGACAGGCCGGAAATGACGATGCCGGCGCAGAGCATGGGCAGGTTCACCGCGCACATAATGAGGAAGACGCCCGTGGCGTACACGAGCAGGTTATAGGTGTAGATGAACTTGCGCCCGAAGCGGTCGGCCAGAAAGCCGCCGATGAGCGCGCCCACCGCCGCGCCGAAGGCATTCGCGCCCACGGCGCCCAAGATGGACACCCACACGTTGTCGAAGTTGAAAGCAATCGCCCAGGCCGCCAGCGCCACACCCGAGGCCACGATGCAGCCGGAGTCGAGGAAGTTGGTGAGTGATACGGCGATGGTGCCTTTTTTCTCTTGGGACAGAGCCATAGTTTTGCAGACCCTTTCTTAGTTGCTTAGTTGTCGGTCGCCGAAGCCGCGGGGGAATCCAGCATGGCCTCGTTGATCTTGACGTTGAACTCGCGGCCGATCTGCCGCAGCCCCTCGTCGGTGATGGTGTTCAGGAATTCGCCCGAGCCGCCGTTCATGGCGCGGGCGCGCCCGTAGATGTCGGCGGCCTTCTCGATGGTGTGCAGAAGCCCGAAGGTACTATCGAAGTCGGCGCCGGAGACGAACAGGCCGTGACTCGCCCACACCACCGCGTCGAAGGTCTTCATCTGCTCGGAGGTGGCCCGGGCGATGTCGGCCCCACCGGGCACCATCCAGGGCACCACGCCGACGCCAGCCGGGAACACGACGACGCACTCGGTCATGGCCTTCCACAACACGCGCGTGAACGTGCGCGCGTCCAGCGGCAACAGGTAGGAAAGCGCGATGATGTTGGTGGGGTGCGCATGGTAGATGACGCGGCAGGTGCCGTCGGTGGCCGCGGCGCGCACGGCGTGGTTCATGACGTGGGTCGGGAACTCGGACGTGGGACGGCCCCCGTCGTCGAGGCCCCACACGATGCGGTAGGCGTCGCCGGCGGCGGACAGTTCCACAATGCCGATGTTGCGAGAGGGATCGGACGCCACATTGCGCATGTAGTTGCCGGTGCCAGTGACGAGGAAGTACACACCGCCCATAGTCGGCGCCTCAACGCCGAGGGGCGTCCAAGGACGCGGCTCCTTGTCGAAGAACTTGCGGGCGGTATCCACATCCTCGGGACGCAGGCGGTAGCTGAGGTTGCCGCCGTTGCGCTCGTGCCAGCCCTGCTCCCAGCCATCGTTGCACAGGCGCACGAACCCGCGCACGAACCCCAGCTGCTCCATGGCCACGCCGGACACCGCCCCGCGCGCCGTGTCGATGCCTTGGGAAAGCATCTCCTGTGCCTGATCGAAAAATGCCATATCGTTGCTCCTTGCTTGAAACTCCTCGGGGGCGAGACCTTGGTTGAGCTACATGCGCTCGGGCAGGACCTTGGCCTCGTAGGCGGCCACGGCCGGGTACAGCTCGCCATCGAGCGGGCAGCCGGCGCGGCGGCAGTACTCGTCCCACACGGCGCCGAAGGGCATCGACTTCGCCTGCTCGGCCAGCATCATCTTCTCGGTGAACTGGTAGGTGTCCTGCAGCTCCTTCAGGCGCTCGCCCGGCTGCAGCAGCGCGTAGAGCAGCGACTTTTCCATGGCGCGCGTGCCCGTGGCCCAGGCGCCCACGCGGTTGATGGAGGCGTCGAAGAAGTCGAGGCCGATGATGACCTTCTCCCAGGCGCCGGGGATGTGGGCGATTTCCATGGCCACTTCCTTGGTGGGATCGTCGAAGAGCACCACGTGGTCGGAGTCCCAACGCACCGGACGCGTCACGTGCAGCGGCACCTTGTCGAAGAACAGCAGCAGCGCCGAGAGCTTGTCGGCCACGTTCCCGGTGGGATGGAAATGACCCAGATCCAGCAGATCGTACACGCCGGGGTGCGTGGCGGCGTAGGCCAGGTAGAACTCGTTGGAGCCCACGGTCATCGACTCCAGACCGATGCCGAACACCTTCGACTCGCAGGAGTCGATGACGCGGTCGTACTTCTCGGCGTAAATCTCGTCGAGCGAATCGCGCAGGCGCTCGCGCAGGCCATAGCGGTCTCCGGGCACGTCCTTCAGGCCGTCGGGGATCCAGATGTTGCAGAGCGTCTGGTCATCGAGCGCCTCGCCGATCTGCTGGGAGATCTTGCGGCAGGCCTTGCAGTGGCGGATCCAGAAGTCGCGCGTCGCCTTATCGGGCGAGGACAGCGACAACTCGTTGTTCATCATGGGATGGCCAAAGATAGTGGGATTGAAATCGATGCCGTAACCGTGCGCGCGCGCCCACGCGACCCACGGCTCGAAGTGCTTGTACTCGATGGCGTCGCGGTCGACCCAGGGGTTCTCGTCGGTGAAGACGGCGTAGGAGGCGTGCAGATTGATGCGCTTGGCGCCGGGCACGAGGGCCATGGCGGCCTCGAAGTCACAGGTCAGCTCCTCGAAGGTGCGAGCGCGGCCAGGGTAGTTGCCCGTGGTCTGGATGCCGCCGGAGAGGCCCCCTTCCTGATCGAAGCCGAGCACGTCGTCGCCCTGCCAGCAGTGCACCGAGATGGGCTTGGCGGCCAGCTTCTCCATCACCGCCTCGGTGTCGATGCCGAGGGCGGCGTACTCCTCGCGGGCCAAATCGTACATGGTAGTCATCGGGTTTCCTTTCTGTTGCTTCTGCTTGTTGGTTCGGTCGATTCGAATGGTTGCTTTCGTTGCCGTATCAAGAAACTACTCGTTCGCGCACAAAAATCGCTAGGGTTCCACCTTCTGCACGTCGAAGGACTCCGCAATGGCGGCGCGCACGGCCTTGAGGTGCGGGAACACCCCGTCGGCGAGCATCTGCACGGCCAGGTTGCCCAGCGCGGTGCCCTCCACGGGGCCGGCGTACACGGGAAGGCCGCACACCTCGGCGGTGCGGCGGTTCAAGTGGCCGTCGCGGCAGCCGCCCCCGACGATGTTGATGGATTTGTAGCCGTGTCCCGCCAGCGAGCTCAAGCCTTCCACGGCGTCGCGGTAGCAGCGCGCCAGGCTCTCGTAGACGCAGAGCATCAGCTCTCCCAAAGTCTGCGGCACCGCCTGGCCCGTCTCCTCGCAGGCTTCCAAAATCTCCTCGATCATGGAATCAGGCGAGAGGAACCGATCGTCGTTCACGTTCACAATAGAAGCCTGAACGCCCGCGCATTCCGCCTCGTCAGCGGCGCGGATAAGATCCTCGAAGCCCACTTCCTGACCGAGGCCCTCCACACGCATGTACTGGTGCAGGCGGCCCTTGCGGATGGCCTTCTCGTCCACAACGTAGGTGATGCCGTTCAGTTCGCGGCGAATGGATTGGATCATCCACAGCCCCATGATGTTCTTCAGGAAGCGGTACCGGAAGTGGTAGCCGCCCTCGTTGGTGAAGTTTTCGCCGTAGGCCGCCGCCGTGGTGAGCGGGCTGCGGTTCTCCACGCCGAGCAGGCTCCACGTGCCCGAGGAGAGGAACACCGCGGGCAAATCGCACGCGGGAACCGCCAGAAACGCGCTGCCGGTGTCGTGGGTGGCGGGCAGCACCACGCACGTGTCGTAGCCGATCTTCTCGGCGATAGAGGGCTTCACCGGCCCCAGGCACGCCCCGGCCATGGTGACGTTGCGGAAGAGGCGCCGCGGGATGTTGAAGCGGGCCAGCACCGTTTCGTCCCAAGCGCCGGTCTCGGCGTTCAGAAGGCCGGTCGTAGAGGCGTTGGTGTACTCGAGGGCCTTCTCGCCGGTCAGCAGAAAGCCCAGGTAATCGGGGATCATAAGGAAGGTCTCAGCCGCTTCCAGCTGTTCGGGGTTCTCGCGCTGCAGGGCCAGGAACTGATAGATGGTGTTGAAGGGCTGGCGCTGGATGCCCGTGCGGCGGTAGAGCTCTTCGGGGCTCATGATGGCGTCGGCCACCTCGAACATGCCCTGAGTGCGCTCGTCGCGATAGGCCACGGCGTCGCCCACCAGGTTGTCGTCAGCATCCAGCAGGACGAAATCGACGCCCCAGGTGTCGATGCCGACGGATTTCGGCGCGAACCCCGCCTCCTTGCACAGGGCAAGCCCGCGCACGAGCTCGCCGTAGAGCAGGTCGATGTCCCAGCAATCGTGACCGCCCCGGCGCACCTGGCGGTTGTCGAATCGGTGCACCTCTTCCAAATGGATGCGGCCGTCTTCCACAAAGCCCACCACCACGCGGCCCGAGGAGGCTCCGATGTCCACCGCCGCATAGCAGTCGCGCCGCAGATCACGGGCAGAATGCGCCATGTCGCCATTCCTATCTTCGCACGCCAGTAGGGGCCCCGTTTTGGGCGAACCCCGCTGACCATGAGCGTATTTCTCAACTTTTACCTGGGAAAACGCACAAGCCATTAATGCGGCGCACAGTGTACCAGCAAAGGGGCCCTCTGCAAGGGCGCGCGCCCAAAGAGGTGGCGGCCTGTAACAAATCAACAACAATGACTTCATGGGTCGTCATTGAAAGGGGCCCGGACGAACCGGGCCCCTCGAGGGAGAACACCTGCTCGGATGCCCTCCCTTGTAGCCAATCGTGCAGCTTCAAACAGCCGCCCCTAGCCTTCCGGCGCGAAGGCGATAAAGGTAGCGGTATCCGGCTCCGGGCTCACCCCGCCACGCTCGTTGACCGAGCGCACGAGCAGGCAGTAGGTTCCCGGCACCTCGGGGGCGTACTCGAACGTCCAGTGAACCCATCGATCGCCCGTGGAGGCGGACACGTCGTAGTCGGTCCAGTTCTCGCCGTCGTCCAACGAGAACTGCACCGTTACAATGGGCACGCCGTAGTCCTCGGCGTAGCCCTCGAAGCGCACCGGGCGCCCCACCTCCACCGACAGCGGCGCTATCATCGCGATCTACTCCTGCGCGCCTGTCAGCACGCCGGCGTTCGGGCTGTTGGGATGCTCGTCGGCCTCGCCGGGCACGGCCGGCGCCTCGTCCTCGGCCGACACCACGATCTCCACCACATCGCGCACGAAGTAGTTCGCGGGCGTGCGGGTCATCCACAGCTGGTTGCTCCCGCCCACCGAGGCGGTGAGTGCCTCCTCGTTGATCTCGTAGCTGAGCACGCCGTGGCGCCCGATCACGTAGCCGAGCGGCAGCATGGTCTCGGTGCCATCGGCCGACACGAACGTCACCGCGTTGGCCCCGGGCTGCACGCCGGCGCGCTCCAGAATGGACTCGATCGGAATGCCCTTCACGTTCGCCGTAACGATGGCGCGGCCGCCCGCAGGGTTGCCGCCGCAGGTGCACGTCATCTTCTGCTGCACCGACTCGTCGCCGGCAAGATCGCCCACCGAGGCGGTGTAGGCGTCATTCACCGCGCCCGACACCGTCAGTTGCCAGTCGAGCGGGTTCTCCGAAGCAAACGCAATACCAGCGCCGCACACCACGCGCACAGCCTTCTGGAACATCGTGCGGATCGTCTCGTTGGGTGTGACGGCCTCCTGGTCGTAGGAGAAGACGCCCTCGGCTCGGGCCACCTTCACCGCACCGGCCACGGCGGCGTTCTCGCCCACCTCCGCTTGCGGGTCGGCGGCTGCATTCCCGTCAGCGCCATCGCCCGGCGCCACCGCCAAGGCCGGCACCGCCGACATGGACGCGATCATCGTCAAACTCGCCAAGGCGCCAGCCGCGGCCCGGCCCTTCGATTTCAAATCTTTCATGGTCTCCCCCTACTCCACCGTGAACATGAACTGGGTATCGTACTGGCTCACGTGATCGGAGCCGTCCGGCGCGATGCTCGTCGTGCGGATATCCATCAGGTACGTCCCGGCCTCGGGCGGCGTGAAGTCCATGCGCCAGTAGGTCCAGTACTTGGAATCGTTATTCGGCGTGTCCAGCGTCGTCCAGGTCGCGCCGTGGTCGAAGGAGAACTCGAGCTTCTTGATGGGCTCGTTCCACGCGTCGGCGAAGCCCTCCAGATGCACCGGTTTGGCCTCGTCGCCCGTGAGCACCACATTGGTGGGGTAGTTCAGCACGCCGCTGTTGGGCTTGGAGTACACTTCGCCCGTGCAGTCGTCGGCGAACTCGCCCAGGTACACCTGACTCATGGCGGCATCCTCAGGCTGAGTCATGAACGTGAGGTTGCTGATGCGCTTCACGAAATTGCCACCGGAGGTGTCGTACACCCACACCATGCAGGGGTAGCCCTGGGTGTTCGGCAGCGTCTCGCCATCCATCTTTGTGACGAGGATGGCGTTGTTGCCCACCACCCAATCGATGGGCATCTGGGCGTAGTCGTAGCCATCCGAGCCGATGGGGCTCACGATGTTCGCACTGGCCTTGGGCTTCGCGAACTCGATGACCTTCGACAGCGGAATGCCCTCCACCTCGCTCTGCATGATGGTGGCCTGGCCCACGCCGTTGATGGTGCAGTCCATCTTCATGACCTGCTTCACGGTACCGAACTGCTCTTCCATCTCGGGAAGGGTCATGGTCACCGGATTGTCGCAGTCGCCGTCGATGGAGACGGTCCAGTTCTCGTAGATGGACGGATCCACCTGCGTGTCGTCCACGAGCCACTCGGACGGCTCGTCCTTCACCGTCTTGAAGAAGCGGTTCTCGGCCGGAGTGATCGTGGTCTGGTCGTAGCTCGTCGTCACCTGAACCTCTTCGGCGGCCACATCGGTGATGCCGTGGTAGAGGTTGTACTTGTAGTCGTCCCAACGGCCGAGGGTCTGCGTCTCCACGTCGTTGTAGTGGCACGAGAAGCAGGTGCCACCCTGGCTCGTGAACATCGCGTTCGTCATGTGGGTGTTGTGGATGGCCTCGCCCAGGTAGTTCGTTCCCTGGTAGGTCTTGGAATGGCACGCAATGCAGTTCGCGAAGGTCTGCTCGGTGGGATAGCCGAAGAAGATCAGGCGATGGTAGGTGGGCAGACTCATGATGGCGCTCTCAAGCGTGTGGCACGAGGTGCAGCCGCGGTTCTCGGCGTTCAGGTACGTAATGTTGAACGCGCGATCGTCGGAAGGCACCGGCTGCACGGTGAACCCGTTGCGGTCGGTGTAGCGAAGCGGCTCGTTGGCCTCGGCGTTGGCGGCGTTCTTCTCGCTGTTCTTATAGAAACCGGGCAGGGCGGTCACGCCGTCCACGAAGCGGCCCTCCGTGGGGAACCCGCTGATACTGGCCAGCTGATCGCTGTAGCCGTCACTTGTCGCCGGTGCCGGCTCGGTTGTTGTCGTGGAATCGGCCGCCTTGTCGGCCCCATCGCTCGGCGCGGCAGCCGGAGTGCAGCCCCAGGCCAGACATCCCGCTCCCAAGACGCACGCGAGCACCGCCGCGCACGCAATCCCCTTGCGCGAGCGCCGCCCCGTTCTCGTTGCTTGCTCTCTCATAGCTCCTCCTTAGGTTTTGGAAAATAGGTTCCCCTGACGCTTCGCGCCTCCTTTCCGGGCTTTCGAAACTTGATGGAATTGGAATGGGCGCTGCGCCGGCACCCGTGTGCGGCCGCAGCGCTTAATCCCGGGTTGGACTTCGCCGTATCAGGCCGTCGCTGTCGGCGATAGAGGCACGTCGAAAGTCGTAGTGCTCGGTGTACATCTTGTCGAGCAGCGCCTTCTCGTAGAAACCGATGTCGCGGTTGTACAGCGCGGACGCCTCGTCGGTAGCGCGAAATTCCGGACGCAGCCGCCCCTCGTCGTCGTAGTAATGCAGATAGGCTTCGGCGCAATGCTCGCGCAAATAGGCCCGGCACCGCTCGTGCAAGTCGTCGTTGGCGAAGAAGAAGTGCCGCACGCCATCGTCGCTCTGTTGGAGAAAGCCCAGATCCATCAGGCGCCCGAAATCGCTGCGGGCGCTCGGATAGGAAATGGCATAGCGCTTCATATGGATGTCGTAGGTGAATTCCGCGTTGCTATGCAGCACCGCCTCGAGCAGCACTTCCTTCTGGCGGGCGTTCATCGAACCGTCGGCGTCGATGATGGCGCGCAGCCGATCGCGTCGCCGGCTCATGCCCTCGAGTTTGGTCATCACCCAGCGCTGCTCTTCCAAAATAAGCTCGACGGCACGTTCGAACACGAACGTCCAATCGTAGGTGCCGTCGTATTCCACGGCCAGATCCCCCGGCTCGAACGGCAGCGTCGGCGCGTCCGCCTCGGCGGCGTAGCGCCCGCGCTCTTGGGCGCACAGGGCGCTGTCGGTACCGTAGAGCAAGCGCATAACGGGAACATGGGCCGAGAAATGGTAGCCCGAGCGATGAAGGAGCAGCAAGTACAGCAGGTAGGCGAACGGGGCATTGCCCACAGGGAACATACCCGATGCGCTCACGAAGAACAGAGCCGTCAGCGCCACAATAAGGCGATGGTCGCCGCACTGGCCCTTGAGGGGGCCGGTGTCCCCATTGATGAACGAGCAGAGCAGCTCGAGTCCCTCGACTCGAGCGGAAACGTCCTCGGGAACCGCCTCGATGCCGGCCACCAGCCTGGCGTAGAGCATCTCAACGAAAGCGGGGGTGACCGCCTCATCGCGGTACTCCTCTATTGACAGCAGCACCTTGCCGGCATTGGCCGCCAGAAGTTCGATACCGCATTCCGGCTCGCAGGCATGCACGCACACGCGCCGCAGCCGCGCGACATCGATGTCGGGATGCTCGAGGCCGATGGCGTACACCACCTCGTTGGCCGCCATATTCAGCTCCAGATGGCCGCCTTCCGGATCGTAGAAGATGCGCCCGTAATGGGACGCAAGCCCCTCGTTGATCTGGAACGTTTCGAGAAGAGCCTCCAGGTGCCAAGTGGGATCGTACCAACAGCGGGCCGAAGCCGAAAGCGGCGGCAGATCGCGCCCGAGACCGCGGCGCAAGCTGTTGATGGAAAACCAATACAGCGCCGCATCCTCGGGAGTGACACCGAGCGATTCCGCCAAACTGTCGTAGGTTTGCGCCCGCTGGGAGGCGATGCGCAGAGCCCGATCGAGCAGCGGTGCCGAGCGAAATGCCGGTTTGGATTCCACGATTGTCCCCTCCCCTTTGCTCTCCCATTTTTCCTCCGAACGAAGCTATGTTCTCAGAAAGACGCGCCCCACTTCAAGAGGTTGGGCGCGCGCTAGAAAGTTTTTACCACCCCCTCGGCGCCCCCTCGAGAAGCCTTTCCGCCCATCGCGAAAGTATCTGGGCACAAAAAAGCCCGCTGCGGACAGCGGGCTTTCGGTTGCAGTATTGCGGCAGCACCGATAAACGATGCGCGACTCCAAACTTAGCGCTTGGAGAACTGCGGGCGCTTGCGGGCCTTCTTCAGACCGTACTTCTTGCGCTCCACCATACGGGCGTCGCGCGTGAGGTAGCCAGCCTTCTTCAGCTCGGCGCGGTAGTCGCCGGCCTCCAGCAGAGCGCGGGAGATGCCGTGACGCAGGGCGCCAGCCTGACCGGACACGCCGCCGCCGTCGATGCGAGCCTTCACGTCGAAGTGGCCGGTGGTGTCGGTCACCTTGAAGGGGGTCATCGCGTAGTTGAACAGCGCCTCGCGGCCGAAGTACTCCTGGCCGTCGCGACCGTTGATGGTCACCTTGCCAGTGCCGGGAACGAGACGGACGCGCGCCACCGCGTTCTTGCGGCGGCCGGTGCCGTAGTACAAAGCCTCATCTGCCATGATTAACCCTCCAGATCGATCTTGCGGGGCTGCTGAGCGGCATGGGGATGCTCAGCGCCGACGTACACCTTCAGTTTCTTGCCCATCGCACGGCCCAGCGTGTTCTTCGGCAGCATGCCCTTGACGGCATGCTCGATGACGCGCTCGGGGTGCTTGGTCATGGCCTCGGTGAACGTCTCCTGCTTGAGCCCACCCGGGAACCCGCTGTGACGATAGTAGGTCTTGGTGGCAGCCTTGGTACCGGTGACCTTGATCTTGTCAGCATTGATGATGATGACAAAGTCGCCCGTGTCCACATGGGGGGTGTACTGCGGCTTGTGCTTGCCCTTCAGAATCTGAGCAGCCTTGGTGGCCACACGACCGAGAACCTGATCCTCAGCGTCGATGATGACCCACTCGCGCTCAACCTCACCGGGCTTTGCATGATACGTCTTCACTGTTTTCCTCCAATAGATTGCAGGTTCTGTCGGGCGGCTGAAGCCTCCTCCCCTGCGTCGGCGTGGCAGCCGCGATAGCCGGGGTGGAACCGCACCTCCAGAGTGTTTGTTTTCAAAAGTGCACGATCCTTGGAAGTCGGTTTCCTACGCCGACACGCGGTGCTTCGGGCCTGGACAACCCTCGGCGGTTGCGTTTCCTTGAACCCATGCGTTTACGGGGCTTTTGAAAGCGAACTTTTGCATTCTCACCCGCCCGCGCGCGAATGTCAACGAAACCGCTCCGAGAATGCGAAGAATCGCCAAAACTCCACCCGCGAACGGCAGGATGGGAGCATTGTGGGGGTGATGGACGGCCGTCGTTGCGGAAAGAGCACCACCATCGCAGAGAAGGACCGTCCTTGGGAAGCGCTCCGTCGACGAACCAGTCGAAAAATGCACGAGATCGACGGTTATGAGCGTTAAGGCCGAGCGACGAGGCACATTTCAGGAAGACGCTTGACAAACCCCAGGTCAGAGCATCGCACGTGCAGGAGCACCTTCACAGCTGACATCCTCGCACCCCCCCCAGACGCTCATAACCGTCAATCTCGTGAAAAAAACGACCCCTTCAGTAACCAACTCCGAAGAGACCGGCACGGATCCCCTTGAGATAGCGCGAGAGATCGCCATGGGGGTTATCTTGCGGCCACGGAACCGATATGACCAATAAACTAGTCAAATGGTCATATCTAAGGTAAAATTCTTCCGAAACCTTGCGGAACCTTAGAAGGGAGCTCCCATGGCAGCAAGCATTGCTTTGGCGGAGGCGAAGGCGAATCTTTCCTCCGTCGTTCGACGCGTAGATGAAACGGGGGCCGAGTTTGTCGTCACGGTGAGGAACCGGCCGTGCGCCATGATCGTGCCTATCCCCAAGCCGGCACCGCGTAAGCTGAAGGCCGCTGGCGCTCTTGCGGGAAAGAGACCGAAGGTGTCGCGCACCGAGGAAAAGGCCGCTTACCAGAAGGCGCTGGAGGCGAAGTATGTCGACCTTCCTTGATACGAACTGCCTGCTTCGCTACCTCCTCGCCGATGTCGAAGACCAGTTCGAAACGGTATGCCAGCATGTGGAAAACGGCGCATGCACCTCACCTGAGTTCATAGCCGAGTGCGTCTACGTACTTGGCGGAACAGTTTACGGCTTCGACCGAACCGACGTGGCCAACACCATGATCGCGCTCCTCGATGACATCGCCTGCGAACACGAATCCACCATGCGCTACGCCCTCGAGCTCTATCGGAACCACTCGCTTGATTTCGCCGACTGCATCTTGGCGGCACGCTTCGTCGTGGAAGGCACCCCCGTGCTTACCTTCGACAAAAAGCTCAACAAACTGCTGAGGGAGCTCGCGTAATCCATCCCCCTCTGCGCCGTTGCGAGGGGAATTGTTTCCGTTGGCTTACACGCGGGCGGTTGCGCTCGCAGGGGCGCAGGCGATGGAGCACAATACGGGATGCTTTGTGAAATCCCGGGGTCTAAGGAAGCCTGTTCGCTATGGAAACGCTGTCGCCGTTCGCATTCGTCACGTTGGTCACGCTCATCTCCGGCGCCGGGGGAACGGGGCTTGGCGGCTTCATTGGCGCCCTGTTCAAAAGCGAGTCGAACCGCACCATCAGCCTGCTTCTGGCCTTCGCCGGCGGCGTCATGACCGCCATGGTGTGCTTCGATCTTCTGGCCGAGGCTGAGGAAGCCGCCAGCCAGATTGCCGAGCACGGCGTGGTGCTGGTCATCTTCGCCGTGGCGCTGGGCGTGGCCGTGGTGTACCTGCTGAACCACCTCATCGACCGCAAAACCCGCAAGGAGGTGTCGCACACCGCCGATGAGCATCATCCCGAGACCCATGACGACATCGACGAGCTGGTGCACGTCGACCACTTGAACATGCACAAGCGCCACAACGACTCCAGGCTGTCGCTGTTCGTGGCCGGCGTCGTCATGGCCTGCGCCATCGCGCTGCACAATATCCCCGAGGGCATGACCATCGGCGCGAGCTTCGCCGTGTCCGACAACCTCATGTGGGGCACCGGCATGATCATGGCCGTGCTCATCGGCCTGCACAACATCCCCGAGGGCATGGCCGTGGCCGTGCCGCTCATCTCCGGGGGCACGGGACGCGTGAAGGCGACGCTGCTCACGGCCGCATGCGGTCTGCCCACGGTGCTCGGCGCGTGGCTCGGATTCTGGCTCGGCGACATCGGGCCTTTGGGCCTCACGATGTCGCTCGGGTTCGCCTCGGGCGCCATGCTCTACGTGGTGTTCGGCGAAATCATGCCCGAGAGCTACCTCATCTACCGCAGCAAACTCCCCGCCTTCGCCGTCATGGTTGGCCTAGCCCTCGGCATGTTCATGATCTTCTTCTAGAAAGCTGGGCGAACCTTGCCGATGCCCGGATGATCGAGGAATTCAGCGTAGGCAAGCCAAATCTCCCCGGGCTTCGAATCATGCGAGGGCTTCGTAGGCCCCGTCCGTCCTCTTCGTCATCCCAATCGGCAGGCAAAATGATCCTACGCGTTTCTAGGCGCCATTCGCACCTGAGAACAGCGATGCGGGCGTCCGCCAAGAAGCGTTCCGTCAACGAACTGGTCGAAAAATGCACGAGATCTTGAGTTATAAGCGTCTCGGAGGTGTCTAATTGCCGACCCCGAATGGCTCATCCTTGCAGACAACAATCTGACCTGGGGTTTTGAAAATGCTTCTTAGTAACGCGTCCCGCCGCTGATTCCTCAGGGGCTTATAACTCGAGATCTCGTGCAGAAAACGCCCCCTTCGGCAACCGAACGCCATAAACCTACGAGAGCGCGCGAGAAGAGATAGCTCATAGCCACCATAAGAAGGCGGAGAATACCATTGTGAACGCGGTACCCGCGGCAGCGACGCGGTGCTTGGCTTTAATCTCAAAGGCAAGAAGAACGCCCCAATAACCGTAGAAGGCGACATTCACGATCACATTGGCCACCGGACGGGGCAGCCCCCAGAAAAACGTCGCCAACATGCACAGCACAATGAGGATCGTCAGGACAATCGCACCGACGGCCCAGGGGTTCTTCATTGTCCAAGCCTCGTTAGTGTTTTCGTGCTCGATCCACCACAGAAGCCCCTTGCGCTCCGGCGTCTTATCGCCCATGGTCAACCAACCCTCATTGCTCGACATTCTTTCCAAATCAGTTTATTCCGAACACCATAGCTGTTGCCAGCAGCTCTCCCGTAACTGGATCGTCATAGCACCTCCACACTGGGTATGCTCAAGATCTTCCTCCAAAAGACATCGCGCAAGGACGCGCTCTCCCTAATCCTCACCCCAAGGCTTAACAAAGGCGAAACACCGGGGTCGGTTTCGCGAAACATTGCTCTCCTATGCTGACGATACAGCATTCCGCACAATGCACAAGGAGAACGCCATGTACGATTTCGACCGACCGCGCACCGCGCGCCCCGCCGCCGCAGGCACCAGGGCCGATGCCGGCTCCACGTGTCCCGACGCCACCGGCATCGGCACCGTCGCCGGCTCCGCCCGCCTTGCGCCCTGCGACCGGCACCCGCGCGCGCCCCGCGAGGGCGACGTGCGCATTCCCGCCGGGTGCGCCATCGCGGCCATCATGGACCGAAGCGGCGCGCGGCACGACGGGAGCGACATCCTGCGCTCCATCGCGCTCATGCACGACCGCTCCAACGGCCTGGGCGGCGGCTTTGCGGCCTACGGCATCTACCCGGAGTACGAGGAGCTGTACGCCTTCCACATCATGTACGAGTCCGACGAGGCCCGGCGTGAGACCGAGGCCTACCTGGACACCTACTTCATGAGCGAGAAGCAGGAGCGTATCCCCACCGAGCCGGTGGCCTCCATCAAGAACCCGCCGGACATCTGGCGCTACTTCGCCGCGCCCCACCCCATGCGCCTGGCGGCCAGCGGCCTGGACGAGGCCGAGTACACCATGGCCCACGTCTTCCACATCAACGGGAAGATCGACGGGGCCTTCGTCGCCTCGTCGGGCAAGAACATGGGCGCCTTCAAGGGCGTGGGCTACCCCGAGGACATCGGCGCGTTCTACCGCATCTGCGACTACGACGCCTGGGCCTGGACGGCCCACGGGCGCTTCCCCACCAACACCCCCGGCTGGTGGGGCGGCGCGCACCCGTTCACGCTGCTGAACTGGTCGGTGGTGCACAACGGCGAGATTTCCAGCTACGACGCGAACCGCCGCTACGTGGAGCAGTTCGGCTACGACTGCGAGCTGCAGACCGACACCGAGGTCATCACCTACCTGTTCGATCTGCTGAGCCGCCGCCACGGGCTCACGCCGGAGCTGGCCGCCCACATCATGACCGCGCCGGCCTGGGACGAGATCGACGCCATGGAACCCGCCGACGCCGCCTTCGAAACTGCCCTGCGCACCACCTACGCGAGCGCTCTCGTGAACGGGCCCTTCTCGGTGATTCTGGGCTCGAGCGAGGGGCTGCTCGCCATCAACGACCGGCTGAAGCTGCGAGCCCTCATGGCTGCCGAGAAGGGCTCCATGGTGTACATGGCCAGCGAGCAGGCGGCCATCGAGCTGGTGTGCCCCGACGCGGAGAACATGCGCGCCATCGGGGGCGGCGAGCCCTTCGTGGTGCAGCTTGATTCCGTGGTCGCCGCCAAGGCTGCCGCCGATGCCGACGCCGAGAACGATCCGCACAACGCGCCGTTGGCCCACGAGGTCGGCGTGCTGCCCCGCCGGAAGGAGGCTTAAATCATGCGCGACTTCCGCAACCCCCGCTACAAAGTGCTGCGCGACCGCGAGGAGTGCATCGAATGCGACCTGTGCGTGCGCCAATGCGCCAACGAGGCGCACTACCGCGACAAGAAAACTGGCGCCCTTCGCGCCGATTCCATGAAGTGCGTGAACTGCCAGCGCTGCACGCTTCTGTGCCCCACCCGGGCCCTCGCCATCACCCGGTGGCCCCAGGTGGACGCCGGAAGCGCCGTATGGACCGAAGGGGCCATGGACGACATCACCGCCCAGGCCCAGGCCGGCGGCGTTTTGCTCGCTTCCATGGGCAACCCGAAGAGCTACCACATCTACTGGGAGCATTTGCTGCTGAACGCGAGCCAGGTGACGAACCCCTCCATCGATCCGCTGCGCGAGCCCATGGAGACCCGCGTGGTGCTGGGCAGCCGCCCGAGCAAGCTGCGCGTGAACGAGCGCACCCGCACCGTCGTCTCTCCCCTGCCGCCCCAGCTGTCGTGCGACGCGCCCGTCATGTTCTCGGCCATGAGCTTCGGCTCGGTGTCGCTTAACACCCAGAAGGCGCTGGCCCTAGCCGCACGCGAGCTCGGCACCTACTTCAACTGCGGCGAGGGCGGCCTGCACCGCGACTTGGAGCCCTACGCCGACCGCGCCATCGTGCAGGTGGCCAGCGGGCGCTTCGGCGTGGACCCGCACTACCTGAACGCCGGCGCCGCCATCGAGATCAAAATCGGCCAGGGCGCCAAGCCCGGCATCGGAGGGCATCTGCCCGGCGAGAAGATCAACGAGGAGGTGTCGCGCACCCGCATGATCCCCGAGGGCACCGACGCCATCTCGCCGGCGCCGCACCACGACATCTACTCCATCGAGGACTTGCGCCAGCTCATCTTCTCGCTGAAGGAAGCCACCGGCTACGCCAAACCCGTGGCCGTGAAGGTGGCCGCCGTGCACAACGTGGCCGCCATCGCCTCCGGCATGGCTCGGGCCGGCGCCGACATCATCGTGCTGGACGGCTTCCGCGGCGGCACGGGCGCAGCCCCCAAGCGCATCCGCGACAACGTGGGCATTCCCATCGAGCTGGCCCTGGCCGCCGTGGACGAGCGGCTGCGCCAGGAGGGCATCCGATCGACGGTGAGTCTTGTGGCCTCAGGAACCCTGCGCAACGCCGCCGACGTGGTGCGGGCCGTGGCCCTGGGCGCCGACGCCGTCTCCATCGGGTCGGCGGCGCTCATCGCCATGGGCTGCCACCAGTGCGGCGACTGCGCGAGCGGCCGCTGCAACTGGGGCATCGCCACCCAGCGGGCCGATCTGGTGAGCCGCCTCGCCCCCGAGGCCGCCGCCGAGCGCGTGGTGAATCTCGTGTCCGGCTGGAACCGCGAAATTCAGGAGATGATGGGCGGCATGGGCATCAACGCCATCGACTCTCTGCGCGGCAACCGGCTGATGCTGCGCGGCGTGGGGCTCAACGAGAAGGAACTGGAAATCCTCGGCGTGAAGTACGCGGGAGAGTGATCGCATGGCTGAAACCATTATCGTGGAATTGGGAACGAAGCACTTCCAGGAGGCCAATGCCGCCGTGCGCGCGGCCCTTGCCGAAGCCGACACCGTCTGCATCGTGGAGGCCTACGCCCAGCGCTACCTTGGTTGCACCCTGCCCGCAGGCAAGCGTTTGGAAATTCACGGAACCCCGGGCAACGATCTGGCCTGCTATATGGACGGCGGCGAGGTGGAAGTGTTCGGAAGCGCCCAGGACCAGACCGCCAACACCATGAACGCCGGCACCGTGGTGGTGCACGGGCGCGTGGGCGATGCGGCCGGCTACGCCATGCGCGGCGGCGAGCTCATCGTGCGCGACGGCTGCGGCTGGCGCGGCGGCATTAACATGAAGCAGTACGGTAGGAAGTGCCCGGTCATCGTCATTGGCGGGGACGCGGGCAACTTCCTCGGCGAGTACATGGCCGGCGGCATCATCGTGCTTATGGGCCGCGCCGGCGATCATTTGGCCTCCGGCATGCACGGCGGGGTCATCTATCTGCGCCGCAACAACACGCCGGCCGTGGTGCCCGACGGGCTGGATCTAAGGGAGCTGACCGACGAGGACACGGCGACCCTCGGCGCGCTGCTCGCCCGCTACGACGCCTGCTTCGGCACCGAGCCCCACGAGCACGCGAGCGTAGACGAGTTCGTCGCGCTGCGCCCCGCCTCCAGCCGGCCTTACGCGACCATGTACGCGAGCTAGCGGTCGTTCGACGCTCGGACCGTTTCACAGCGCGACCATGCGACAGCGCACAAATGCAGAGGGCGCCTCGGTTCGAAAACCAGGGCGCCTTCGCTAATTCCAGGGGTCTTCCGAGAACAAGGGCTCTCGTTCGGCAGGACGATCGGAATAAGGGTCGTAGCCGTCGTCGTCCTCTTTCTCCGCGCGAACGAAGGGGTCGTCGGGAGCCGCGGGACGCAGGTGAACCGATCCAGCAGCCGCGTCGCGTATTTTCACCTGCTGACTCGGCAGCGGCTTCACCACGATACGAGCATGGGGGTCGTTCTTTGGATCGATTGCCACAGATTTCCACCTTTCAAAAACGCGTCTCGCTGCCTACCTTTTCGGACAACCGAAAAGCCCGAGTCCTTCGAAATGGGCAAAATGGCCTACTTCTCGTAGTCGCCGATAGCGAAATCACTCTACAGCTAATCCCCCACCAGATGAAATAGCACCAGCAACAGAAATCGCCCTGCAGAAAACTACGAGAAGTACCCTCGTTTGCTCATTTCGCGCAGACGGAAGCTGCCCGAACGCCCATCTCCCCTATTCCCTATCGCCGGCGCGGGTGATGTCGTAGGGGGTCGTTTGGTACACATAGTAGTTCAGCCAGTTGGTGTAGAGCAACTGGGCGCAGGAGAACCACGTGGAAACCGGCTCGCGCGTCGGGTCGTCGTCGGGGAAGTAGTGGGCCGGCACGGCGATGCTCATCCCCTTGGCGATGTCGCGGTCGTATTCCGCTTTCAGCGTCTCGCGGTCGTACTCGGGGTGACCGAACACGAAGAAGTTCTGCGAGTCGGTGGACTTCGCCACGTACACCCCAGCCTCGTCGGACACCGCGATCAGCTCGAGCGCGGGATGCGCCTCGATGTCGGCCGCCCGCACCTCGGTGAAGCGCGAATGGGGCGCGAAGAACCTATCGTCGAACCCGCGCACCAAAGGCGAGGTGCGCTTGACCACCTCGTGGGGGAACACGCCGAACATCTTCTCGGGCAGCTCGTGCTTGGGCACGCCGTAGTGATAGTAGATGCCGGCTTGGGCGCCCCAGCAGATGTGCAGCGTGGAGTGCACGTGGGTCTTCGACCACTCCATGATCTCGCAGAGTTCCGGCCAGTAGTCCACTTCTTCGAATTCCAGCCGCTCCACCGGCGCCCCAGTGATGATAAGGCCGTCGAAGTGCTCGTCGCGCACCGCGTCGAAGGTGGTGTAGAAGGCCTCCAGATGCTCGGCGGCCGTGTTCTTCGAGTCGTGGCTCGCCGTTTGCAGCAGCTCCACTTCCACCTGGATGGGGGTGTTCGAAAGCTTGCGCAGAATCTGCGTCTCCGTGGTGATCTTCGTGGGCATGAGGTTCAAGAGCAGCACGCGCAGAGGACGGATGTCCTGGTGCATGGCGCGATGTTCCGTCATGACGAAGATGTTCTCCTCTTCCAGCGCCGCTGTAGCCGGCAGCGCGTCGGGAATGCGAATGGGCATGCGTCCTCCTATTCCACGGCAGCCAGGGCCTGGTCGATGTCGGCGATGAGGTCGGCGGCATCTTCAATGCCGCAGGACAGGCGGATGAGGTCGGCGCTGATGCCGGCCGCTTCAAGCTCCGCGTCGTTCATCTGCCGGTGCGTGGCGTTGGCCGGGTGCAGCACGCAGGTGCGGGCGTCCGCCACATGGGTGGCAATTTGGGCCAGGCGCAGGTTCTTCATGAACGTCTCGGCCGCCGCGCGTCCCCCGGCCACACCGAAGCTCACCACGCCGCAAGATCCGTCCGGCAGGTACTTCGCCGCCAGCGCCGCCTCGGAGTCGCCCGCAAGCGAGGGATGGCGCACCCAGGCCACCTTCGGGTGGGCCGCCAAGTGCTCGGCCACCACGCGCCCGTTCTCAGCGTGCCGGGCCATGCGCAGATGCAGACTCTCCAGCCCCAGGTTGATGAGGAAGGCGTTCTGCGGTGACTGGATGGAGCCCAGATCGCGCATGAGCTGGGCCGTCGCCTTGGTGATGTAGGCGCCCTCCAAGCCGAAGCGCTCGGTATACACCACGCCGTGGTAGCTCTCATCGGGCGTCGTGAGCCCCGGGAACTTGTCGGCGTGGGCGTTCCAATTAAAGCGGCCCGCATCCACGATGACGCCTCCGACGGAAGCGCCGTGGCCGTCCATGTACTTGGTAGTGGAGTGGGTCACAATGTCGGCGCCCCACTCGATGGGCCGGCACAGCACCGGCGTGGGGAAGGTGTTGTCCACGATGAGCGGCACCCCGTGGCCGTGGGCCGCCGCCGCGAAGCGCTCGATGTCGAGCACGGCCAGCGCCGGGTTTGCGATGGTCTCGCCGAAGACGCACTTCGTGTTGGGCCGGAAAGCGGCTTTAAGCTCCTCGTCGGTGCAGTGCGGATCGACGAACGTGCATTCAAGCCCCATGCGGCCCATGGTGTGGGCGAGCAGGTTGTAGGTGCCCCCGTAGATGGCCGAGGAGGCCACCACGTGATCGCCCGCCCCGGCGATGTTGAACACCGCGAAGAAGTTCGCCGCCTGGCCCGATGAGGTGAGCATGGCCGCACATCCGCCTTCCAACTCCGCGATCTTCGCCGCCACCGCATCGTTGGTGGGGTTCGCCAGGCGCGTGTAGAAGTAGCCGGACTCCTCCAGATCGAACAGGCGCCCCATATGCTCGCTCGTGTCGTACTTCCAGGTGGTGTTCTGGTAGATGGGCACTTGGCGCGGCTCGCCGTCGCCGGGCCGCCACCCGCCTTGCACGCAGGTCGTTCCAATCCGCTCGCTCATTCAGGGCTCCTTTTGGTCTCGCATTTTTTCGCTCGCCTATTATAGAAGCACCCGGAGCACCCCCGTTATAGGAAGTCCCCAGCAAACGCCATCGGAAAATCCGAGAGCCTTCTGCCGAGACCCCCTCGATTATCCTGAAATGAACTATTGTTCTAAGAACATTTGTTTGCTATAATTCGCTTTGAGAAGACGGCAGTGCTTGCATTTATTGTTACTAATTGTTACAATAAATTGTGCCATGCAGGAGGTCGAGAGACATGCCCATGACAGCTAGAGAAGCGATACGACTTACCAAGAAAATGGGCGGACGCTTCGTCAGGCACGGAGCGAGACACGACATTTTCGCGAACGCGGCTGGCGAAGAGTTCCCTATCCCCCGGCATCCCGGAGATCTTTCGCCAGGGGTCGAGCGAGCCATCAAAGAAAAGCTAGGGCTTCTCTAATACTTCACCCAATAGAGAGGAAGCGACCTATGAAGTTTCTCTACGAAGCCATCCTCACCCCGTGGAGCGGCGGGTGGGAAGCTGAGTTTCCCGACCTGGGTATCTGCACCCAGGGGGACACTCTGTTCGATGCGGCTTTCATGGCGCAAGATCTGCTGACCCTCTGGATCTCCCAAGCGCTTCGCGAAGGACGGCCCTTGCCGGAGCCGCGGATGGACCATCCCGCCCCCGCAAACGGCAAGGCCATCGCCGTTGCCGTGGAATGCGATGCCGACACGCCTTCCCTCACCACCATGACCGTCCAAGAAGCGGCGGATATCCTCGATGTCAGCACCTCGCGCATACACGCCATGATTCGCGACGGCATTCTGAGAACCGAGAAAGTTGGCAGCGCCCGCCTTGTGTCAGCCGACGATGTCATAGACTATTTCAATAGCCCCCGAACCGCTGGCCGCCCAAAGAAGGTCGCGACCGCCTGATTTCGGGAGATGTGTCTAGCGGGCCTCCACCTTGTCGAGGAGCTCCTGTCGGTTGTTGACCAGGGACTTCTCGTAGATGTGGCGCACGTGGGTCTTCACGGTGCCCGTGGTCACGAACAGCTCGTTGGCGATGTAAGGAAGGGTGCGACCGCGCACCAGCAGTGAGAGGATCTCCGTCTCGCGGGCCGTTAGTCCTACTGCCCGCGCAAAAACAGCGGCGGAATCTTCTCCCTGCGCTCCGACGCCAGCGGCACAATCACCATTCGGCAGCGTTGCAGCCTCGGTGGTGCCGCCGTCCTCAAAGAGCCGTTCTCCTGCCGCAACACCAGAAGAGCCGCGTCCGGCAGCAGCAGCCTTAACCCGATCGGCGCCTCTCGTTTCGGCTTCCATTTCTTCCGTACCGCCGTCTTTCTCCTCGTTCCCCTCTTCCCCCACCTGCGCGGCTCGGGCCACCACCATGAAGAACAGCGCGAGCACACCGGCGCCGCATACGGCAGACAGTAGCAAGGGCGTCTCTCCCGCCATCTGAAACAGCAGCTTGCCGACGAGGTTCCCCGCGAGCACCACGGCGCTGATCAGCGCTTGGCCCACACCGAAAGCCACCAAGGGGGACAAGCCCTGAAGACGGGTGCTGCGCGTCACCACCACATAGACGAGCGGCTGGAAGAACAGCGTGCAGCCCTGAACGAGCGCCCCTCCGACCGGCACCGCCGCCGCACCGAGCACCAGAATGGCCACAAGACCCACGACGCTGAAGGTGACGGTGATGCGATACAGCTGCGCTACGGAGAAGGCCGTCCGCTCAGCCGTCAGGGGCACGAGCGCCATGGTGGCGATGCAGGCGCAAAGAGCGATGCCACCCGGGTAAAGGCTGTCGGCCCCCTCGTAGGAAGTGCCCATGATGACCGAGGCCATCACGTTGCCCACAAGGGCCGCCACGGCAATCACCCCCAGCGAGCGCCACGGAAGCGCATGTAGCTCGCGCGAGCCGGCCGTCACCTCACCGGGAGCCTTCCCCGAGGAACCCGGCGAACCCGCTATGTCGGTAGAGAGAGCAGAGGAGGGGAACACCTCGGGAGCAAGCCCCGAACGTGCCGAGGCATCCCAGAACCAGAGGCCCCAGGAAGCTAGGGGCAGAAAGACAACAACGACCTGGGCCGCCACGACAAAGGGCGTTGCGACGTAAAGCAAGAGAATTGCGAAATAGATCCCATAGGCCACGAGGAACGAGACCATGACGACTGCCGACACATCCCTTGACTCCAAGGAGTAGCGGGCGCCCCAGGCGCAGCCGAGCAGCGTTCCCGCAACCCCGCATATCGCCCCGCAGCCGACGAGGGGCCATGGCGCGTCGATCGCCACCGTCAGCGGAAGCAGCGCGCTCGCCAGCGCGAGCAGCTAGGCGCACACCAGCAGCACGCCGCGCCCCACCGCAACGGAGCGCTTCCGCAAAGCGAGGACGATGGCCACAGCGGCAACCACCACCGCGCCTTGGGAGACGAAGAAACCGACTTCGATGCCGACGCCGCCGACCGGTCGCTCGGCGGGAATGAGCACGGGGCTCAGATACGCCAGAAACCCCCAAGCCCACAGGCAGGCCGAGCCGAACACCGCCCGGCCCCAGCCCACGCGGCGGGCGCCCCGCACCGCCTCGGCACCTTCTCGTTCATTTAGCACAGCCCCAGCCACCACACGCTCCTCTCTTGAACTGGAGTAAGTATCGCACAGATCAGTGCGGCCATCACGAACAACCACAGGAGATGACATGGCTTTTACCTGCGTTTTCTCAAATATCTACCGTTTCGGTGGATGGGGTTAGCGCACCTGGCGAGCAAAGATAGGGCCACTGCGTTGAGGCTCCGGCAAAGGGCCGGCACCCGACGCCGAGAGACACGATGGAGGGAACATCATGACCGAATGCACCCAACCCAGCACCCCGTCCGCCCCTTGCCCCACGGGCAGCTCGAACCCCGCCGCGGCGCCTTCCGTGAGCCGGCGCGGCTTCCTCTCCGGCGCGGCCGTCGCCGCCGGGACCGCCGCCCTCGCAGGCCTTGCGGGTTGCGCGCCCAAGACCCAGGCCGAAGTCGCGGGCGAGACCATCGCCGCCGACGATGCGGCGACCGGCGGCACCATGCAGACCACCGATCCCGCCAAGGCCGTCTGGCCGGTGGTAGAGGAAGTGGAAGTGGGCTCGGCCGGCGAGGGAGTGGTCGCTTTTGTGGCAGAGCCCATCGCCGCCGATGAGATCGTCGCCACCCACGACGTGGACGTCGTCGTCTGCGGCCTGGGACCGGCCGGCGACGCCGCCGCCCTGGCCTGCGCCGAGCAGGGCCTGAAAACCGTGGCCGTGGAGAAGCAGAACCGCGGCAACTACAACTCGGCCACCATCGGCGGCACCAATTCCGAGCTGCACAAGTTCTGGGGCATGGAGTACGACACCACCGAGTGGATGTCAGACGCCATGATCGGCTGCTCGTTCCAGGCGGACATGACGCTGTACCAGCACTACCTCGAGAAGAACGGCGAAGCCGTGAACTGGTACATCAGCCACTTCGACAACCAAGACTTCAACGACTACCCCCTCACCTTCGCCGCCGGCGACTTCCCCGACTTCCGCGAGCAGTACGACCCCACGGCGCTCAGTCGCTCGTGGAACACGTCGCTGAACCTCCCCTATCCTTCCGGCGAGCTGGCCGACATTCTCGCTGGCATCCTCACCGAGGCCGGCGTCGAGATCCGCTACGAGACCCCGGCCTGCCAGCTGGTGGCCGACGAGGCGGGCTCCGTGACCGGCGTCATCGTGAAGAGCGCCGACGGGTACGAGCAGTACAACTGCGCCAAGGGCGTCGTGCTGGCCACCGGCGGCTACGAGTTCAACCAGCAGATGCTGAAAGAGCGCTGCCGCCCGCGCAGCGTGCCGGGCCGCTGGCTCACCGGCGCCTTCGGCAACACGGGCGACGGCCTTCAAATGGGCGTGGCCGTCGGCGCTGCCGAGGATGAGTTCCCGCAGTCCATCATGCTCGATCCCGAGCAGCTCATGCCCTTCGTGCGCGTGAACAAGCTCGGCAAGAGGTTCACCCCGGAGTACGACCCTTACGGCCAGCTGGCCATGGCCATCCAGTACCAGCCCGGCACCTACGATTTCTACATCGTGGACAGCGCCCTGGACACCAAGATCGACAAGATTTGGACGCCGAGTTCTTCCTGCTACGGGCCCAAGGAGCAGTGGGTAGCTGCCGCCCAGAGCGAGAACGCCTTCAAGGCCGACACCCTGGAAGAGCTGGCCGAGCTCATGGAAGTGCCCGCCGACACCTTCGTGGAGACCATCAACCACTGGAACGAGATGTGCGCCGCCGGCGCCGACACCGACTTCGACATGCCCGGCTCCATGATGATGACCATCGATCAGCCGCCGTTCTACGCCACCAAGGAGTTCGCCGACGGCCTGTGCACCACGGGCGGTCTCATCGTCGACACCGAGTGCCGCGTGCTCGACAAGGATCGCCAGCCCATCGAGGGCCTGTTCGCGGCAGGCATCGTGTCCGGCGGCATGTTCTACAACACCTATCCGCACCACCTGAACTGCCTCTCGCACACCCGCAACTGCCTGATGGGCTACACCATCGGCCAGGTGCTGGGCGCCAAGCAGTAGCTCCGCATCCCCACTTATTCCGATAGGGCGCCTTCCCTCCCCGCGTCCTGCATGCGAACGGGCGGCCGCCAAGCGCGCCGCCCGTTTCGTTGTCGCCCCTTCTATCCGCGCACCGCATCTGAGGGGACGATGGTCATCGATTGGAAGCGATCGGCCATGTAAGCATCGCCGAACTCGTGATCGTAGAACTGCTGGAGAGGCGTGTCCACCGGGTCGTGGGACAGGCGCATATACCAGCAGTCGAGGGCCTGCAGGGTCATGACGGCGTCCACCAACATGAAGCAGGCGGCCACAGTGGTAAGCATATAACGCCAGTTCCACGGAATGAAATTCACGAGCCGCAGCATGAACGGCAACAGCAGCTTTATCCACACCACGCCGAGCAGACCCCAGCAGGCCATGAACGGCAGGCACGTGCGGCCGCCGAACAGTGATCCGGGCATGTTAGAGTAGTCCCAGGCCACCGCGCCGAACGCGTACTGCATGAACAGGCTCACGAACGCCTCGAAGGCACCGCCGATGACCGCCGCCACCAGAAAGATGACGAGCCAATTGCTTTTGTGGAAGCGGTTGAGGAAGATGGTCATGAGCACCGCGCCGCAACCGTAGATGGGCGAGAACGGGCCGAACAGCAGCCCCGCGCGGTCTTGCCATTGGCCTGGCACCACGAACAGAAAGTGGACGATCTCTTCCATGAGCAGCCCCAGCACGCTGGCCACGACGAATATCCAGAACAGGTTGAAGAAGTTCAGCGTGATGTAGCCCTTGCCCGAGGGGTCGCGGCCGAGCGTGCCGGCCTCCCCCTCCGCATGCTCCTCGGCCTCGCGGGCCTTGCGGTGGGCGCGACGTTCTTCGAGCAGCGAGGGGTCAAGGTAGCTCTGCAGCGCCACCGTGACTGCGAAACCGACGCCGTAGGGAATAAGCTCGTAGCCAATGCCGGCCAGCATGATGGAGCACAGAGCCCCGGCCAGAAGAAGCACGTACAACCCGTAGGAGAGCAGCGCCGCCCAGCGCCGCTGGTTGCGGATGAGGCGCACGCCGAACACAATGAGCGTGACGGCGAGGGCCACCAGCACGGCCAGATTCACGAAGGTAACCACGATGGTGGAGATGCCCTCGCCGCGCATAGCCCCAGAGTCGAACATGGTCACAGCTTGATACATGGTCTTCGCGATGACCGGCAGCGCGACGCCCGAGCCGATAATGAGCAGCACGCCGAACACGCGCAGCACCACTGGCAGACGCTTCTTGTCGGCGGGGCTGGCGAATTCGGCAGCGATAGTGGCCGCGGTCTCATCAAGGGCGTGCTTTTTCTCGGCCAGAGCCTCCTTAGCGTCATCGACAATGACGCTCGGGTGCTCCACGGCGCGCACGACATCGCGGGCCTCGTCGGCGGCGTGGGCGAGCTTTTCCTCGGCCGCATGCACGATGCGCTCGGGGTGGCGCGCGTCGTCTAAGGCCTCGCGGATCTCTTCTTTGTCGCGAGCAACGTCGGCCACCAGCTCGGCATGATCGTTATGTAGCTGGTCGTGCCACTCGCGATGAGTTTCAGCCACGTCGGCCTTCTCGAATTCCACGGCCTTCTCAAGGTCGTCCCGCAGGTCGGCCTCGGCCTTGTGCGCGGCCTCTTCCAGGTGATCTACATGGCGTTTTTCATCTCCCATGGCCGGCCTCCTTTTCCCTGAACGCATGTCTCGGCATCCAGTGTAAAGGGGCGCTCTGTGAAACCATGACCAGCTGACGCAACGTCTGCCAACCCGATAAGCCCTCGTTATGCAGCGGTTACGGGAAACAAGCGGCCGGCGGCCTACCCCCAGCAGGCGATGAACATCGCAATGCCCACGAACACGACGGCCAGCCCCATAACGGCCATAATGTCGCTCAACTTGTGCGCGTCAGCCTCCTCGCGCTCGTTCTGCTCTGATTCTCTATCTACTAGACGTTTGGGAAGCCCGCTTTGTTGCACGCCCCACCCACCTTCCACAAAAGCAGCACGAACCAGAGAACGCCTCGACCGCGAAAGAGGGCTACGAAGAAACGCGCGGGACAAGAACGTCGACCAGGCGCCTCGCCAATCTAGCGCCCGAGGATCCCGTCGGTGTAGGCGTTGCGCGGGTGCACTTGGGCGGCATCGCGAGCGTTCGCCAGCTTCAGGGCGATAACGCGCCACGGGCTGCAATCGAGATACGCAACTTCCATGGCCGAAAGATCGGCATTATCGATGCCGTCCTGCTCGGCGAAGCTGTTACGGTAAATGACGAAGGCGTAGCGGATTACGCGCGTCTCACCCGGCATCAGCGTGTCATACCCGCCGGCAAGGCCCACTATGAAGTCATCGCCACCAAGAGGATACAGCGCTGCTTGAGCATCCAAAACGGCCGCGATCGCCTCAGCGGCGCTGCTGGCAGCAACCGCACTGGCCTCCTTTTTCCTAAGTCGTTACTGGCGCGAAGCCGCCATGAAGCGCGAAGCAGAGCGTTTGCAACTGGCGAAAAGCGGCTACGCTGACTCGCAGCTGGCCGACCCGGAGGTGCCGCAAGAGCCTGATATCGAAGCCCTCTGCGCCAAGGCCGCCCGCACCTACGACCTCACCCGCCGCGAAGAGGATGTGCTGCGCCTCCTCGTTGAAGGGCGCACGGCACCGCAAATCGCCGAGGAGCTCGTCGTCTCGCCCAACACCGTGAAAACCCACGTGCGCAACCTCTATCGAAAGCTCGGCATCAACCGCCGCGCCGACCTCGCCTGCCGCCTCGAAAGCTAAAAGCGATCCTTGCTAGAAATAGCACGCGCTGACATTATCCAAGCTCTAACTTTAAGAGAGACCGCTCGTAGATGTCCTTCCTTTCGACTGCGACGTCAAGACTGTCGGTAGCCCATAGTCAACACACTTAAGAAAAAGCTGGAAGACTCGCCGAAATCAACTATCGCAAAATTTGCGACAGTTCGCAGCGCCATCGCGCAATGCCCCCTAATCCCCGTAGGGGATGACGCCCGTGAAGGGGTAGGAACCGTCGGTGGCTATGAGGAGGTAGTTGTCGGCGCCGCCGAACTCGTCGTCAGAGGCGTCGATGACGTACACGTTGGCGAAGTGACCGCGCAGGCGCTCCACCTGGGAGAAGAGGCGGTACATGGCGTCGCCAGTGTATTCCACGACACAGTTAGCCATGAGTAGGCCGCCCGGCGTCAAGTGCGCGCGGGCGCAAGCAATGCCCTCGTCGCTGGCGAAGAACGGCACCGCCTCGCGCCCGACGAAAACGTCGTTGATGATGGCATCGTAGGGGGCGCCGTCCGACCGCCGCAGGAACGCCTCGCCGTCTTCCACGAAGATGCGCAGATCGTCGGCGCGGCCCTCGGCAGCCAGCTGCATCTCCAGACGATCAAGGAAGAAACGTTCCCGGGCGATTTGCACCATGGCCGGATCGATTTCCACCACGTCCAGCGCAACGCCCGGATGCTCCAGCAGCAGCTGCTTGGGATAGGCGAACCCAGCGCCGCCGAGCATGAGCACGCGGTTTACGACCAGCGGATCCGGCGCCTCGGAAAGCGCCGCCTCGAAGAGGTGGTCGAAGGATCGCAGGTACGCAAAGGGGCACGTCGCCCAACGCTCGTCCAGATAGGTCGCCGACTGCAGCACCCCGCCCACGTTCAACATGCGCACAAGCGATCCGTCCTCCGCCGGCATCGCATACACCGCCGCCTCCCCGAACCGAGAAGGAAACACCTCGCGCTTCCCCGCGCGCCCGGCGACCCTGTCCCACCAATCCGCCAGCACCATCGCCCCTTTCCGAGCCTGCAACTGCGACCACGGCCGAACCTTATCGCACTCTGTGCCACAGTATCGCACAGAAACCGCCGTGTTAGTTTCAGTTGCTTGCCTGATCGGGCGGCAATCGCTACGGTTGAAAGGAGAATGAGATCATCGGCGACAAGGAGGGCCTTGTGCTGGCCGTCGCCTTCTACGCCATACCAGGGCTCTCGGGTTCCATAGCGATCCAAGAAGCGGCGATCAACCGTACTATCATAGACTACGAGCTCAACGGCCAGGCAAGCCAGTTCGTCATCGACCTAGACGCCTACGACCCCACGACAGCCATCGGCTGCACCGGCTCCCCCGCCATAGCCGGCGCCGTGAACGCCCAGCAGTTCTACAACATCCCAGGCAGCGCCAGCGAATTCGAAGAAGCCGTCTGCACCTACATAGAAGACCACGGCGGCACCGTCACCTCCGTAGAGACGATCTCGGAGTCTTAGCTAGATTATTAACGGTATATCAGCGAATCTCGGGGACTCGTTCGGCCAGCCCCTGGAAACTCATCTAGCAGAGCACCTAGCCTCAGCCTTCCCATTGTCCTCGACAGCACCTGGTACCACCAGCCCGCAGCTACAATTCCTCATTCGACGGCGTCAGCGCCTGTCACGATTTCGCGGGGCGCCGTTGTCTGTAGCGCAATGAACCTTCAACTTCGGAAACTGCAAAAGCCCAGATCATAGCCATGGGATATCTTGGTCGTCGGAATCGGCGTAGAAGCAAACTGAGTAAGGCATATCGTCATTGAGGGGGTCATCGTCTTCGCGACTAGCGGCGGGGAGCCATAGCTCGTGGCGAAGCACGGTGCCTCCCATCGCCTCTATGGCTTGATTCGCGCGTTCGGACAGCGCATCCAGGCCGCCCGGCTTCTTGAGAAGCTCCGCTGCATCCATGGCCTCCGCCATACCCGGCTCCCCAGCGCAGCCAATAACACACTCATGATCCTCGGGATCCAGGAAAAGTCGCATCGACTTCTCCTCGCCATCGAGGCGATAAACGATCTTGCAGTAATCCGGGTCGTCGGCCACGCTGTCCCACCATATCACATATGAGAACTGCTGGTTTGGCAGCCAGACGAAAAGTCCGAAGGCCAGCGCCATAGCCGCCGTGCCGATGAGCGCCCATTTGAGGGAGCGCACGAGACGATCGAGCCGTTGCGACTCACTGGTAATGCGCTCATCAAGAAGAGAGGTCTCCCACGCAAGGTCGTCCGGCTTTTTCTCCACCATCGCACTCTCCCCCAGCAGTTCAGCGGCGCTCACTCCGAGGGCACGGGCCAGGGCCACGAGCGAATCGGCGTCGGGAACCGAGGTGCCACGCTCCCACTTCGAGACGGTCTGGCGCACTACGTGGACGCGCTCGGCCAACTCGTCCTGACTCAACCCCTGCTCAGTGCGCAGCTTCTTGATGGTGTCCTTCAGCATGGCGCCAGCCCTTCTCGGAAACGTTCTCACCGCTTCACCGTAACAAGAAAGCTCCGCATGCGCAAGCAACGATGCTTAACAAAGGGGCGCTGAGCTGGCCTTGCGACGCAAGTGCGGTCGGCGCGAGGAGCAAAACGAGACATTCCCGCGTCATTTATGCGGTCGTGATCGAATAAAGTGGCCCTCCCCCTTCCATCGATTTGAGGAGAAGCCCATGAAGGAAAACGAACTCGAGTTCAGCGATTGGCCCATGTTCGATCTTCTGATGACGAACGAGGAGCTTTGCCGCGAGCTGCTTGAAGTAGTCCTCAATGCACCAGTGTCGAACATTGAGTACATCATCGCCGAGAACGATATCCGTCCGACGCTCACCAACCACGGCGTGCGTCTCGACGCCTACGTAAAAACCGAGAACGAGGTTTGCAACATCGAGATGCAAACAGTCAAGCGGGCTAAACTCGGTCGCCGCTTGCGCTTCTATCAGGGCGCCATGGACACCTTGGCACTACGCCGTGGCGAGCACTACGGAAACCTCCCTCCCTGCTACATCGTTTTCATCTGCCTGCACGATCCCTTCAATGCGGGGCTGCCGGTATACACGCTAAACGTAAAGTGCCAGGAGAATACGAGCGTGAAAACGGACCATGGGTTCACCTGGATCGTCTTGGCTGCCCCTGCCTGGGACAGGCTCCCTCCGGGACGCCTGCGAAACCTGCTACACTATATCTCTACCGGAGAAGCGGGCGACGATCGGTTCGCCACGAAGCTAGCCGCCGCCGTAAGGGCAGCGAACGGCGACGAAGCGTGGAGAAAGGAGAAGATGGCCTTGCTGACATTCGAGGAAGATATGGAGATCCAGAGACGCATGCTCGAGGAAGACCGGGAAGATTTCGAAATCCAGAAGCGCATACTCGAGGAAGACCGGGGAGATTTCGAAATCCAGAAGCGCACGCTTGAAGAGCAACAGCGCGCGCTCGAGGAAGACCTCGAGAAGCAAAAACATGCACTCGAGGAGCAAAAGCGCGTGCTTGAGGAACAAAGACGCATGCTTCAGGAAGACCTCGATAAGCAAGAGCACATCGCCGTCGAGGCAGCGGAAAGCGAAGGGCGGACTGAGGGACTTGAAGCGGGAGAAGCGCGTCTTGGCGCGTTGATAGCGGCGCTGATCGAATCTGGCCGCTCAGAAGAGGTGGCACTCGTTGCAACCGATGCCGATGCTCGCCGTGCACGATTCGAGGAATTCGGCCTCTAGAAAGAGCTTTCTCGCGCTCACGTCTCCTCTCCACGTAAGACGGACTCGCGCGTCAGAGGGACCATCCTCCGACGCGCGAGGTTCGCCGGGGGCCGAAAGGTGAACCGTTTTATAGGGCCGCGGTGGCAATGCAGCCGGCGAGGACGAAGACGGCGACGGCGAGCAGGGCGACAGCGCAGAGCGTGGTGATCATGATAGGCTCCTTTCGCTCGGGCGGGACACGGGCTGGCGATGGGCTCCCAATTGAGCCTTTCGGCGGTTCCGCATCCCCCAATTTCGATGGTTCCATCATGGCAGCATCCACTTACACTGCCGTTGCGCGTATCTTACGGTTTTGTCGTTTAAGCGCCGGCCTTGGCGAGAAAGATGTCGGGGTCGAAATCCTCCCATGAGGCGATGAGGAAGTCGGCGCGCTCGAAGAGCTGGTCGCGGGTGCCGGAGATGTCGTTGTCGTAGATGGCGCCAGTGCGGTAGCCGGCCGCGCGCAGGGTGTCCAGGGCGTAAGCGGCATCTTCGAAAGCCCAGGTGTGGGCGCGATCAGTGCCGAGGAAGCTGCGGGCGTGGTCGTAAACAGCCGGCTCGCGTTTGCTCGTCTGCAGGTCGTCCACAGACACGACGGTCTTCATGTAGGGGGCGAACCCACAGCGTTCCACGCACGTGGCCAGCATGTCGGCCGGCGTGGACGAGGCTACCGCCATGGGCACGCCGCGCTCGTGCAGGGCCCGCACGAACTCCAAGGCACCCGGACGCGCCTCCACCTCGTTGGCGTAGAAGGCGCGCATGCGGTCGAAGATCATCTCGAGCACCGCCTCGTTGCTCTCGCCGAGACCGCATTGCTCATGTAAATAGGCGCTGGCCTCGGGCAGCGACATGGTGGTGATGGCTTCGGCGTCGGCCTCGGTCAGCGTGATGCCGGCCTCGGACGCCAGGGTGCGATCAACCTCATGCCACGCTCCCATGGAATCCACCAGCGTCCCATCGCAATCGAAAATGATGCCGATCACTTATTCCTCCACGCGGATGACGGAAGGCGTGTCCAGCACCACGTTGTCCAGGGCCAGGGCCTCTTCCAGAGCCTCGCGGATGTCGCGCTCGCGGCAGCGGTGGGTGACCACTACCTGGTCGACGCGCTCGGCACCGGAACGGCCGCGCTGCACGATGGACTTCACCGAGATGTTGTGACGCGCGAACACACCGGCCATGGTTTCCAGAACGCCCGGACGGTCGGTCACCGAGAAACGCAGGTAATAGCGCATGACCAGCTCGTCCATGGGCAGGATGGGCAGGTCATCGGTGCAGGTGCAGCCCACAATGGGAGCCACGCCCTGCTGAATGTGGCGCGCAACTTCCAGCACGTCGCCCATGACGGCACTAGCCGCGGCACCCGCGCCGGCGCCCTCGCCGAAGAACATGGTCTCGCCCACAAAGTCGCCCACCACGTAAATGGCGTTGAACACGCCGTTCACAGTGGCCAGCTGGTGGTTCGTCGGGATCATGGTGGGATGCACGCGTACATCGACCCCATCCTCGCGGCGATGGGCGATGGCCAGAAGCTTGATGACGTAGCCCATGTCGCGAGCAGCCTCGATATCCACCGGCGAGATATTCGTGATGCCGTCGGTAAAGACATCGTCCAAGGTCACGCGCGAGTTGAAGGCGATGGAAGCCAAGATGGCGATCTTCGCCGCCGCGTCGAAACCGCCCACGTCCGCCGTGGGATCGGCCTCGGCGAAGCCTTTCTGCTGCGCCTCGTGCAGGGCGTCCTCATAGGACAGCCCGTTGTCGGCCATGCGGGTGAGCATGTAGTTGGTGGTGCCGTTCACGATGCCCATGACCGAGGTGATCTCGTTGGCGATGAGCGAGTGCTTCAGCGGATCGATGATGGGAATGCCGCCGCCCACGGACGCCTCGAAGGCCAACTCCTTGCCAGCGGCCTCGGCGGCCTCCATGACCTCCTTGCCGTGGGTGGCCATGAGCGCCTTGTTGGCCGTGACCACGTTCTTGCCGGCGGCGAGCGCGTTCAGTACGACCGTGCGGGCGATGGTGGTGCCCCCGATGAGCTCCACCACGATATCGATCTCGGGATCGTTGATGATGTTGTTGAAGTTGTCGGTGAACAGGTGGCCGACCCCGTGGGCCTCGGCCTCGGACGGCGACAGCGAGCACACGCGCGCCAGCTCGATATCCACGCCGAAGTGGCGCAAAAAGTCGTCCTTGTGCTTCTGGATGATGTCGATGCACCCACCGCCGACGGTGCCGGTGCCCACCAAACCGATTTTCACTGCCATGTTACGTCCTCTCCCGAGCGCGAAAGTTCTCTGTGATCGGACGATTATACAAGCACCGCGAAGGAAGTCGTGCATCAGAGCGGGGAGAGGGCGGTTTCCCAGACCTCTGCGCGCCCCCTGAAGAACGCGGCCATTAAGAAACAGCTTCCACGTCAGCAGCAACGATGTCGGGATAATACCGACTTATGTGCGTTCCTTTCGCTGTTTCTTTTGCCGCATTCGGAAGGGGATAAAGCGCGCAGCGGGCTGGGAAACCGCCCTCTCCCCGCTCCACCATCAGCTTCTACGCGAAGATCTCTTTCTCAACCACCAGGTCATTCTTGATATGCCCCACGAGCTTCTGCAGCGCGTCGATGCAGTTGGGGCGGATATCGGCGCCGATGAGCACGTACATGAGCGAATCGCCCACCTCGCAGCGCCCCTCGTTCAGCCAGGTGCGCACATAGTAGACGCCGGGCCAGGTGAGCGCCTCGGCCTCGGCGGCGGCCAGACCCTCCGCATCATAGGAGAACTCGACGGCCACCACCTCGCCCAAGCCTTCCACGCCTTCGCGCACCTGGGCCTTCGGGGTGATACGCACCACGCCGTTGTGGGTGAGGAACATGCCGCACTGGGCCGCCGCCGGATCAGCCTTAGCCTCGCGCAGCCACTGATCAACGGAAGGTTCGGTCTTAGCCATCTCGCGTCCTTTCGTTCGGAGCTTTCCAAAGTAGAGCATTTCGCTCGACATTATCTGTCGCCGAGAATATACCACAGGAGCTGGAACCTCGGCCGCACGCCGCCATTCCCTCCCAATTATCACACGGAAGGCCGCCGATTTTAAGCGCTTGAAACAGAGCCTTGTTACCATAGGCGCCAGACCATGAGAGACCTGCGCCGCCGCAACGCGGCGCTGCAACACGCCGAGAAAGGACACGGCCATGAGCTTGCCCGCCTCAGACCTGACGAAGAAGCCCGATATGCGCACCACCATGGAGCTGGGCGCCGTGCTGCCCGAGACCGCCGAGGTGCGCGACGACCACCTGTTCATCGGCGGCGTCGACATGGTGGAGCTGGCTCGCAAGGAGGGCACCGCGCTCTACGTGTTCGACGAGGCCGACCTGCGCCACCGCATGGAAACTTACCGCGAGGCCTTCCGCAGCCGCTACGAGAACTCCGACATCATCTACGCGTCGAAGGCGTTTCTGAACAAGGAAGTGCTGCGCATCGCCGAGGCCGAGGGGCTGTGCCTGGATGTGTCCGGCGGCGGCGAGCTGGCCTGCGCCCGCTCGGTGGACTTCCCCATGGAGCGCGTGTTCGTCCACGGCAACAACAAGACGCCCCGCGAACTGGAAGAGGCCATCTCCGCCGGTGTGGGACGCATCGTGCTGGACAGCCGCATCGAGCTGGCCCGCGTGAACGAGATCGCCGGGCGCCTCGGCGTGGTGCAGGACGTGTACATGCGCATCACCCCCGGCGTAGAGGCCGACACCCACGAGTACATCCGCACCGGTTGCGAGGACTCGAAGTTCGGCTTCACCATGCGCGAGGACTTCGCCTTCAAGTGCGTCGGCGACGTGCTGGCCGCCGAGAACGTGCGCCTGGTGGGCCTGCACTGCCACATCGGCTCGCAGATCTTCGCGCTGCACTCCTTCCGCGAGGCGGCGGCGGTCATGGTGGAGTTCATGGCCCGCATCCGCGACACCTACGGCCACGAGATCACCGAGCTGGACTTGGGCGGCGGCTTGGGCATCGCGTATTTGGCCGAGCATCAGCCCTCTTCCATCGACGACTTCGCCGAGGTCACCTGCTCGGCGGTGCGCGATTTGTGCGCGCTGCACAACCTGCCGTTGCCGCGCCTTCTGGTGGAGCCGGGCCGCTCGCTGGTGGCCCCGGCCGGCGTCACGCTGTACACCGTGGGCATCTTGAAGACGCTGCCGGGCATCCGCAAGTACGTGGCCATCGACGGCGGCATGTCCGACAATATCCGCACGGCGCTCTACCACGCCGACTACGAGCCCACCATCGCCAACAAAGCCGGGCAACCCCGCGAGGAAATCGTCACCTTGTGCGGCAAGCACTGCGAGAGCGGCGACGCCGTGGTCATCGACATGCCCCTGCAGAAGGCCGACCTGGGAGATATCGTGTGCGTGTTCGGCACCGGCGCCTACAACATGACCATGGCCAGCAACTACAACGGCCAGCCCCGCCCGGCCGTGGTGTTCGTGCGCGACGGCGAGGCCCGCGTGGTCACTCGCCGCGAGACCTACGAGGACCTCTACCAGCGCGATCTGTAGGGCACCGGCTTCTTGTCGGTTTTATTGCGGCGGGTTGGCGGAACCGTAATAAGGAACTGTTCACACCCTGGCAACGAAACCAGCTTGCTAAGGTGAAGGCAATCGTGGAAAACGGCACCCACCCTCATGCCCATTTCCGCTCGTCCCTTGAGGCTCTGGGACTCGCCGTTGGCGCGAGGCCTTGCGCCGCACGTTCAGGATCGAGGCCAAGCCCTATGAATGCCATTTACCTGCGCAGCAGCGTCCGTCAGTACACCGACGAGCCGGTGGACATCCGAGATATCGAGAAGCTGATGCGCGCCGCCATGGCCGCCCCCTCCGCCGTGAACCAGCAGCCCTGGGAATTCTACATCGCGCGGGACGAGACCACCCGTCTGGCCCTGGCCGCCTCAAGCCCCTACGGCACGCCGGCCAAACTCGCCCCCTGCGTCATCGTGGCCTGCCAGCGCACCGAGGGCCTGCGCGCGCCGCAGGACGCCCCCTACGACATGAGCGCTTCCGTGGAGAACATCCTCATCGAGGCGGCCAACCTGGGCCTGGGCGCCGTGTGGCTCGGCATCGCGCCGGAGAAGGACCGTATGGCCGCCGTGGGCGTGGCCCTGGGCAGCCCGCGCGGCGTTACGCCCTTCGCGCTTATCGCCGTGGGCCATCCGGAGCACAAACCAGAGCCCAAAGGCCCCACGCGCTACGACGAGACGCGCGTGCACTGGATTTAGAATGCACCGTCATCTCAGCCGATGAGGGCGGACTAAAGTCCGCCCCTACGGAAGCGTTGACAGACTCGGCAGGACACGGCGCCGCAGGAGCATCGGTCAGGCGCCCTTGGCGCGACGCTGCTCGGCACGACGGGCGCTGTTGCGCTCGGCGGTGACGTCGCTGAAGGCGCGCGTGAGCCCGCGCAGGGCATTCAGCATGATCGTGCGGTCCTCCGCAGGCGCTCCCATCACGCCGTCGCGCAAAATCGCCCACTCGCGGCCGCCCTCGAAGAGTTGGGAGGCATCAGTGATGCCGGCCGCCTTCAAAGCGGCGAACAGCGCGTTCACCATGGCCTCGCGCTCGCTGCCATCCAGCGAGGCGAGCCAGCGATCCAGCGCCTCGGCGCGACGCTGCGTGCGCTCGGGAAGCTCGGGGAGCGTGGCGAAGGCCCTTGGTGCCTCGCGCATCCCGTCTGCATCCCGCACCTCGCCCGCATCGCGCGCACGTTCTGCATCGCGTGGCCCCGGCGCCCCATCCGCGCCTTCCACGACCCAGTGGAACACCGAGTGCTGCTCGAAGCCGCGGCCCGTGGCCTGCACCACGTTTGTCGGCATCGCCGATTCCATGAGGATGCCCACCATGGAATCGGCCGGCACCTGCTTGGTCATGCGGCCCGCAAGCGGCGCGTAGTCGGTCGCCGTGAACAAACCGGCCTTGAATCCGGGGCCGTCGTGGTTGTACAGGTGAGCAATGCGGCCTTGCACCTCCGGCGCCGCCGCGAGCGCCGCGTACTCGGCCAGGTTGCCGCCCTTGGAATGGCCGCCCAAAATGAGGGCCTCGGGCAGTCGCGGATCAGCGGCCACCGCCGCCAGATAGCGGGCCGCCAGCGCCTGGGCCTCGACCGGCGCCTGATAGGCCATGTTGAAGTCCTCGCGCCACCCGGTGAGCGTCGTGTCGGTGCCGCGAAAGCCCACGTAAGCGAAGCGCCCGGGGCACACGTAGGTTGTGGCGGCGAACTGCAAATCACGCACCTCGTCGAATGCGGCCGCATGATCGTAGATGAGCACGTCCCGAAAACGCGGACTCGCGGCCATCCAGAACAGCTGCTGCTTCATCTGCGCTGCGTGCATACCGGAAAACATCGCAGGAAACAACTCGGCTCGCATGAGATCGACGAACCGTACGGGAGCCACGGGGGCCTTCGCATCCTGCGCCACTTCCGCCCGATCGCGCTCGGCTGCCGCAGAAGGCTCCGCAGCACGCTCGCTCGCATGCCTGCGCAGCCGCCCGAGCAGACCGCGCAGCTCGCTTAAAGGCCCGCAGCCCTCACGTGCCTTCGAAGACGCAGTTTCCGAAGCCTCCCCGCTGTACACCTGCGGCATAATCCCCTCGCCGCGCACCATACAGAACTGCGCGAGCAGCGCCGAGTCCACGGCGTTGAAGGGCACCTCGTCGAAAGGGGCAAGTTGAGTTTGCAAGTATGTGAGCACATCGTTCATAGCTGCATTATGGGGCACCGCCCCCAGCCGCACGGTCGCCTCCCCCACCAGACACAGAGCCGTTGCCAAAGCTGCCTCGCATCACCATGACCCTCCCGCTTATCTTCCGCTACAATGACGCTGCAATTTCGTTCAAAACGCTTGGAAATCCCGCATCAGGAAGGTTCCCATGGCCACCGATACCACCTCCACTTCCCCGGCTTGCGCCTCGGACAGCAACGCCAACGCCCCCGCGTCGGCCACCGCGCCCCGCGAGCACTTCGCGAGCCGCCTCGGCTTCATCCTCATTTCGGCCGGCTGCGCCATCGGCCTGGGCAACGTGTGGCGCTTCCCCTACATCGCCGGCGAGTACGGCGGGGCGGCCTTCATTGTGCTTTACCTCATCTTCCTCGTCATCTTGGGACTGCCCGTCATGGTCATGGAGTTCGCCGTCGGCCGCGCCTCCCAGCGTTCGGCCGCCCAGGCCTTCGACATCCTGCAGCCCTCGCGGCGCTGGCACTGGTTCTCCTGGTGGGCTTACATCGGCTGCATGCTACTCATGATGTTCTACACCACCGTCTGCGGCTGGATGCTCGCTTACATGGCGAAAATGGCCACGGGCACCTTCGTCGGACTCGATCCCGATGGCGTCGCTGGCGTCTTCGGCACCATGCTCGCCAACCCCTCCGAGATGGTGGGCTGGATGCTCGCCGTGGTGGTCATCGGCTTTTTCGTCTGCAGCCTGGGCCTGCAGAAGGGCGTCGAGCGTATCACGAAAGTGATGATGATCGCCTTGCTCGGCGTCATGGCGCTGCTCGTGGTGCGCTCCGTCACGCTGCCCGGCGCCGACGCGGGCCTGGAGTTCTACCTGGTACCCGACTTCGGCAAGATGTTCGCCGGCGGCCTGGCCGGTTTCGGGGACGCGGTGTATGCGGCCATGGGCCAGGCGTTCTTCACGCTGTCGCTCGGCATCTCGGCCATGGAGGTCTTCGGCAGCCGTATCGGCAAGCAGAACTCGCTCACGGGCGAGGCCCTGCGCATCTGCGGCCTGGACACCGCCGTGGCCATCCTCGCGGGCCTCATCATCTTCCCCGCCTGCTTCGCTTTCGCCGTCGCCCCCGACCAGGGCCCCTCGCTCGTGTTCGTCACCCTGCCCAACGTGTTCAACCAGATGCCTTTGGGGCAGCTGTGGGGCACGCTGTTCTTCGTGTTCATGAGCTTCGCGGCGCTCTCCACCATCATCGCCGTCTTCGAGAACCTCATCACCTTCACCATGGAGAAATGGGATCTCGACCGCAAGCGCGCCTTGGCCCGCACCGCCGTGCTCGTCACCGTGCTGAGCCTGCCCTGCGCCCTGGGTTTCAACGTGCTTGCCGGCATCACTATTCCGGGCATCGGCGACATTCAATCCATCGAGGACTTCATCGTGTCGAACAACCTGCTGCCCTTGGGCAGTCTGCTGTACGTGGTGTTCTGCGTGTCGCGCAAAGGCTGGGGCTGGGACAACTTCCTTGCCGAGGCCGATGCGGGCACGGGCATGAAGTTCCCGCGCTGGGCCCGCGGCTGGCTCACCTTCGGGCTGCCCGCGCTCATTATCATCATCTTCATCATGGGCTACGTGCCCAAGATCATGATGTGGGCGGGTTTGGCGTAGCAGCTTGGCATAGCGGCGTGACGTAGTTCGGGGAATTCCCTAAGCGTCGCCGATTTCACCTCGACGTTGGCGAGCCCTTCCGCTATACTGCATTGGTGCCCCTGAGCCCGAGTGGTGGAACGGCAGACACGACGGTCTCAAAAACCGTTGCCGAAAGGTGTGCGGGTTCAAATCCCGCCTCGGGCACCATCGAAAATCAACGGCCCCGTCCCCTCGGGGCCGTTTTGCGCTCCCCTGTGGCCGATAGTCCTGCTCGCGCGAAATCGTCCGCGCTTCCTATGACCAGCTGCGCGATCCGTCCGAAACTGTTTCGCGCTCCTCTACAACCAACGCCACCGCACTAAACTCCATTTTGTAGATTTCGCAGAACACTCATCTAAACTAATCTGACGCCCTACACGCTAATGCAGTGCATTTTCGCAGGTCGCTGATCCAGTCAAAATCGCTCAGTCAGACGAGCAGCGGTTTTCCCGCGCTGCAGTGTCTGCAAAACGGAGTTTGGTGCATCAAATAGCCTCTTTCAGAAACCATACCCGAGCTTTCAAGCGCTCGTTCCATTTTCCGGCATTCCGCAGACAACGATTTTCTATAAACCAGCATTTTCCGTCATAGCTCTCGCACACGACATATCCGCACCGCTCTTTCACCTTATGAGCCCTCGCAGCGCCCTCTCGCGCGCTTGCCCTCGCGCGTCACGTTCACGCGTCACGCCCGCGCCGTCCCTCGCCCATAAACCACCTTTCTTCGCCCTCCCCGCTACGTCACCTTTCGACATGCTCTTCAGCGTGAAGCCGATCTGCCACTCTCGCCATGATGGGTATCGCCCCCCTGAATCGACAAGCAGCGAAGAAGCACACCGAAGTCGCTTCATCAACGTCGCGAAGGATAATCCCGATGAAAAGAGCGAACGTCCTGCCGCAGCTTCATATGCTTTTCAATCTGGCCTGGCCGCCATCCCCGAAACACCTTCCCTGCTTTTTGCGACACCTCACCCATAAGCGTTGAGAACTCACAGACATTCGCGAATTGCGAGGAGGTTATCGTCGTGACATCGATCCCCTCGGCCAAGAGGGCGTCGCGCCGACGCGAATCTCTGATTTGAGCCTCACGGCTCCCGTGGCTCTCACGTCCGTCGTACTCCACCACAGCACCTTTGTCCCACCAGCAAATGTCGCCCACCACGCTCTTCTGATGGGCGATGCGCTGGCCCTTCTCTCCCAAAGCGAAAGGCTCGTTAAGCCGCGCGGGAGGCAAGCCCAAGCCGCCGCGCCTCCGAGACGTCAGAGCAGCTATAGCCACTTCGGTCTCCATAATTGAAGCGGACTTCCTTCGTACTTGCAGCGCCGCAGAACGCGCCAGCTTCGCCGACCGCGCACCGCCCAGCTGCCCGGAGAACGCCACGAGACGCTCAGGGGTCGTCAGAGGACCGCGCACCTGAAACCCTGAACCCTCTCCAAGAGGATAGCAGCCGCACAGCTCATAGCCCAATGCAAGCAAAGCCCCGTATTCAAGTCGCGAGGCCATCTGCACGAAGACAAGTTCTGGCGCAGACACCCACACTTCGGGCACCATCTCAAGAAACGCATTACGGGGAAAGCGCAACTGACACTGGTGGCGTTGAATGCAGTTCGTGCTGCGCGCGCCGCGTTTTGTCCCAACAAGAATCTCAAGAGGCCTTCTCTCATTCTGCGCATCTTCGATAGTTTCCGCGAGCAGCGCTGACGGCAACGCGGACAAGGCCGCAACCACATCGGCCCACTTCGAGGCAGCGGCTTTTACAACTGATGAGGACGGCAGCGCATGGACGGGAAGGGGCAGGCCGTTCCGCTTGCTCGATGCATGAAAAGCCGACAGCGATACAGGATGCGCCAACGACCACGCACGCCAAAGACCCAAAGCGAGTGTATGACTAGGATAGATATTCATTCCGCTAGCATAACCGATCCGCAGATTGTACGTACGAGCAATATCGAAGAATCGATCTAGCCTCCATTCCTGAGGCCATCGCACATAATTCGACTCATACTGTCGCGCGTTATCGCTTGCCTTTTACGCGCAGACATCGCGATTTCAAGGGCATCCCCAGGAAAGCGATCCTCAGTGCCACCAAAACCCTTGGGCAAAAGGCGCTATGCCGCCAATAGCGACTCTCCGAGCTTCTCGCAAGCCAAAAATTCTGCATCAAACTCCGTTATGCAGATTCATGAGTCCTGCCGGAAAGACAGGAGCCGGTTTCGGAAGCCTTTTTCTGACAAACCTAGCCTTACGTTCGAGTTGTTTGGGCTGCTTTAGCGCGAGCTTTCGAAACCGGCAATCTACCTAACGGAGTTTGGTGCAAAAAAACAGTCTGCTTGGAAACCGGGACATATCGCCGGTCACCCTAGGCCGCCTCGAGATGAAACCGCCCGGAAACGCAGCAGGACTACAGGGCTAATACGATACCCATGGCTGGGCGCTCTTGCGAATGCGATCCCAACGCCTCAATAGCCGTACTCCAACCTGCAATGCCCCCATAGGGCCCTTTGTTTACGAAGAGAGGCTTATGCCGCCTTGCGTATCTTCTAGCTAACCGCCAAAAAAGGAGGCTGCGGCGGAGAGCTTGGATCAAGAACGAAGTTCAAGGAGGAAGCTAAACCGTCGGGTGATAGTAGATGTACATATCCTCGTAGACGTCGTCTTTGTTGCAGAAGCCTCCGGGAATCATGCCAATGCGCGCGAACCCTAGGCTCTCGTAAAGCGACCGGGCCCGCTCGTTGCTCGCCACTACGGCGTTGAACTGCAGACCACGAAACCCACAGGCGGCCGCCTGGCGCAGACAGTCTTCCACAAGCAAGCGCCCGATGCCCTCGCCGCGGCTGGCCCCCGCCACGGCAAAGCTCGCGTTGGCAACGTGGCCGCACCGCCCGATATTGTTGGGATGCAGGATGTACAACCCGCAGATGCGCCCACCCACAGTAGCCACCGCCGCATGGGACTGCTCGGCGAAGAAGGCTCGCGCCTCCTCCAGCGTCAGCGACTTGGTCTGTGGAAAGGCGTTGCCCGCCTCCACGACCTCGTTCCAGATCTCCGCCATCGCCGGCAAGTCTTCCTCCCGGTAGGGACGAGTGACCTTCAAGGCGAATGTATCCAGTGCGCTCATAGCGCCAATTCCTTTCTGCATAAAGAAAGGCTCCCTTGCGGAAGCCTTTCTCGGAGCAAACCTCAGAAGCGGACTAAATGTCGGCCAGGGTGAAGTCCTTCTCGCCGGCAAAGACGGCCAGGGCGTCGGCCACGGCCCAGTCGGCCAAGGTGATGGCGGAGATGGCCTTGGTCAGGCGCACCGCCTCGTCCAGGGAGCGCTGGTGAATGTTGCGACCCGTGGCGTTACCGTCGGCACCGCCCACGTGAATCTGGTCATACAGCTGGGTGAGGAAGGTCTCGGCATCCACGGTGGAGCCACCCGCGCACACGAGGCCCGTGCGGCCGGCGGCGGTGGAGGCCACCTTCAGGGCCTCGGCCGGAGTGCGGCCGTCCTCGGGCTTCGGCGGGTTCACCTTCACGAAGTCGGCGCCAAGGCAGAGAGCCACGCCGGCGGCACCGGCGATGAGGTCGGGATCCTTCTCGGCGGTCACGGCCTTGCCGCGAGGGTAGATCCACAGCACGACGATGAGGCCGTTGGCATGGGCCTGGGCGATGAGCTCGCCCGCCTCGGCCATCATGGTGGCCTCGTACTCGGAGCCGAGGTAGATCGTGTAGCCGAGGCCCACGATGTTCACGCCGGCCTCCTTCATGGCCAGCACGGCGTCCAAATCGTACAGCTGCGGGGAGTAGGGATCCTCCTGCTTGGTGCCGACGAGGTTGGTCTTGGAGTTCATCTTGATGAGGTAGTTGATCTCCGGGTAGTCGGCCGCGTACTGGGCCACCAGCCCGCGCTGGCCGGCGAGCACGCCGCACACGCCCTCGGAGCCGATCTTGAACAGATGCTCCGGATCGAGATCGGCGATGTCGATGCCCTCGCCGTAGAAGTCCTTGTTCAGGTGCTCGATCTTCTGATCGCAGGCGAACAGCATGAGACGGCCGGTCTCGCGCGTGGCCTTCAGGTAGTTGGTGATGTACTCGTCACGGGCCTCGGGCATGACGTCGGCGGGAACGCGCACCTCTTCCCGGGTGATCTTCGGCATGGGTTTCCTCCTAGAGAGTCGTTAGAGTCGTTGCAATAACGCGCTTATTGTACAGAAACAAAGCCTGACCGCGCCTTCTTTCACAAAGAAAGTAGGCGCAGAACCTCTCGTTGCGCCCAAGCGCTGGCACGGAGGCGGCGCGGCACGGATTACTTCTCGGAGCCGTTCGACTTTTTGGTCACGCGTCCGTATACGACAAGCGCCACGATGGCCACAGCGGCGGTCACGGCGAAGATGATGACCGATTCCACGATATTGCCCGACACAAGCCCCGCTGCCGCGTAGGTGGAAAGCACGATGCCGGGAATGCGGGCGAAGTTCGAGATGAGCACGAAGTTCTTCATGGACATGTGCGTGAGCGGCGTGATGTAGGTGAACACGTCCTTGGGCAGCCCCGGAATGAGGAACAGGATGAACACGATGACGTTGAACTTGTCGGAGGTCTCCCAATCGCGGAACTTGCCCATGTACTTCTCGGGCACCATGGCCTGGACGAACGGGGCGCCCAACTTGTGCACCAGCACGAAGATGAACGAGCTCGAGATAATGCAGCCGAGCCAGATGATGAGCGCGCCCACCCAAGGCCCGTAAATCATACCGGCGGCCACCTGGACTACCTCGCCAGGGATGAAGGCCACGACGATCTGAAGGAACTGGATTGCCAGCAGAATGAGGAAGCCCCAGGGGCCGGCGTTGCGGATGTCGGAGGTGACGCGGTCGACACCGCCGGGCTCGAACAGCTCGTGGATCATGGGCCAGACGAGCACGACCACCACGATCATGATGACGAAGAACGCGATGAGCCCCACGAACTTGAAGATGTCCGCCGCAGGCATCGGATGCCCGGCGACCGACTTCTCCTCGTGGGCCTTCGCCTCGAGCTTCTCGAGCCGTTCGGAATGGTGGTGGTTGTTCGGGTGCTTTTCCATGGCTTCCAGTCTAATGCAGCCGCCCCACGACGGGGGCGGCTTTCAGGAACTCTTTACCTTAGTGACGAAATCGTAAGCCGCAGGCCCGCGGCGCGCAGGTCGGCGCCTCGGCGCCCAAAACGTCGGCGCCCAGCGCCCGCCCACAGCGCGCGGCCTAGTCGTCTTCCTTGCGAGCCTTGTCGTACTCCTCCTTGAAGGCGGAGAACATGCCGCTGGCGCGCTTGATCTGGCGGCCCGTGGCGTAGGCCCCCTTGTTCACAGCTTTGCCCGCAGCCTTGGTGGCAGTGGACACGGCCGGCTTCACGGCCTCTACGGTCTCGCGGGCGCGGTCGGCCACCACGGCCGTGGCCTCGCCGGCCTTCGCGGCCAGGCCACCCTCGACGGCAAGCTCGGCCACCTCGTCGGACACGAGGATGGCGCCCAAAATCGGCTCTTCCCCCTCGTCCTGCCCGTTCACGGAAAGCGCCGTGCCGATGCCGCGCTTGAAGCCGCGGATGAGGTGCCCGGGGATCTCGCGAACGCCGAGCAGCGCGTTGGCCGTGGCCCCCTGGGTCACCGTGAGCGAGCGCACCTCGCCGGTCTTCGGATCGAAGGACACGTCGCCCACCGTGCCGTACACGGTGCCGTCCTCGCCTATGACGGGCAGCCCCGCCCACAGCACGCAGTCATCGTAGTTCACGCCCATGGCCTTGCAGGCGCCTTTGCCCGTGGCTTCGGGGGCCTGGGACACCACGATACGGCCGTCCACCACGTCGTAGCCGTTATAGGCCACGAACACGTCCTTGCGGCGGAACATCCACAGCAAGTCGGGGCGTTTCACGATGAAGCCGACAAAGCGGCGCTGGGTGGGGTGGAACACGCAGTGGCGCACCTTCCCGAGCCGCTTTACCGCCTCAGGTTTCTTCGGCGTGCTCTTGTCGAGAAGCACGCGCTTTCCAACGATCTCGCCCGTGGTGCCGTATCGCTTGGCCATGATTTACTTCTCGTCCTTCTTGCCCTCGGCGGCCTTCGCCACCTCGCCGGCGGCTTCCTTCACCTCGGCGGCCGTCTCCTTGGCGCCTTCCTCGGCCGTGGCGGCGGCATCCTTGGCGGCTTCCTTGGCCGTCTCGGCGACGTCCTTGACGATCTCGGCGGCGTCGGCGTCGGCATCGGCGTTCTTGGCCACCTGATCGGCAATGCGCTGACGGGCGGCTTCGATCTTGTCGCGCAGCTCGTCGCCCTTCTCGTTGATCGTCGGGGAGATGTTGCTGGCGGCCTCCTGGATGGTGGCGGCCACATCGGCCCCGCGAGCGGCGGCCTCGGAGGCGATCTCCTGGCCACGGGCCGTCACGTTGTTCACGACCTCGGCACCCTTGGTGGCCGCTTCCTGGTAGATGTGCTGGGCCCCGGCGGCGGCGGAATCGCCCCACTGCTGGGCGTTGCCCGCGAACTCGCCGGCTTTGTCAGCCACCATGGCGCGCGTCTCGGCGCCAGAACGGGGCGCGGCCAGCAGAGCTGCAACGGCGCCAACGACGCCACCGATGAGGAACATTCCGAATTTGTTGGCCATAACTGCCTCCTTTATCGACAGAGTATCAGGTTCGCCCATTATAGGCGGAGAGCCCCGCGCGGGGGCTCTCGCTGCTCATTGCTCACCTTACGGTAAACAAGTTGTAATTCGTCATAGATGAGGAAATCTCTCAGAGAAAACCTCAGTCCGTGCGAACCTAGAAACAGGCACCGCGGGCGTAGGCCTCGTTCACGAGCGTGTCGAGCACCGCGGGCAGCGACAGCCCCGCCGCCGCGCAGGCCATGGGGAACAGGGAGCGCTCGGTCATGCCCGGGGACACGTCCACCTCGAAGCAGCGGGCCGCGCCGCCGTCCCAGATGAGGTCGACGCGCCCGAGATCGCGCACGCTGTAGGCGCGGTAGACTTCCAGCGCCGCCCGCTCGATTTCCGCGCGGATTGCCTGGGCATCGGCCGCGTTGGGGGAAAGCGACTCGTCGCGCACGGGGCAGAAGAACTCCACAGCGTCGTCGGCCATGCGGGCCGCCGCGTCGTAAAAGCCCTCGCGAGCCACAATCTCTACCGGCGGCAGCGCGTGGGCGTCCCAGCCGGTGCCGAGGATGGACACGGAAAGCTCCACGCCATCGACCCACTGCTCGATGTTCACGGCCTCGTCGTAGGACAGCGCATCGAGCACCGCCTCGCCCAGCTCCTCCTGGCTTTTCACCTTGTGCACGCCCAGGGCGCTGCCGCCGTGGGCCGGCTTCACGCAGACTGGATACCCGCCGATGACGCGGTCGGCCACCATATCGAGCGCCGTGGCCGCACCCATGCCCTTGAAAGCATCGCGCGCCAGGTAGACACCCTGGGGCCAGGACGCGCAGCCCTCCTCGCCAGTCAGGTCGCGGTACTTCGCCAGCGACGAGTGCAGGGCGTCCTTGTTCCAAGCGCGATGGCAGACGCTCGCCGGCGAGCCCACGAACGGGATGCCGAGGAACTCCAGCAGGCTTTGGATGGTGCCGTCCTCGCCGTGCTTGCCGTGCAGGGCGTTGTACACCACATCGGGCCGCTCGCTGCGCAGCGTGGGAACCAGATCGGCGTTGGTGTCCAGGGGCACCACCTTGTGGCCGGCCTCTTCCAGCGCCTCGCACACCACCTTGCCGGAGGCCAGCGACACCTCGCGCTCGAAGGACTTGCCTCCCATGAGCACTGCAACTTTCATACACGTCTCCTTTGTTGTTGAAACTCCTCGGGGGCGGCCTTTATTCTGCCGCGGCTTCCTGCGCCTCGGTCACCTTCTCCTCGGCGATCTCGATCTGCTCGGCATCGCCTTCGCGGGCCTGCATGACCGCTTCCTCGTTCTGCTCGGAATCGACGATGACGTCCTTCCAAGAAGTGGCATTCTCGTCCATGGCTGCATCCTTTCTGTCGTAGCCGGGCAGCGCGCCGGCCTCAATGAACACGCGGTAGAGTTCGAGGCGCTCCTCGATCACCTTCGCCAGGCGTCGGATGGCCTCGGTGATGGATTCGGGCGTCTCGAAGCTGAAGTTCACGCGCATGGAGTTGCGCCCGGTTTTGCCATCGGGGAAGAACGAATTCCCCGGCACATAGGTTACGCCCGACTCCAGCGCTTCGGCAAGCATCGAATCGGTATCCATATAGTCCGGCAGCGTAATCCAGAGAAACATGCCGCCGGCCGGATGCGTCCAGGTGGCCTCGGGCGGGAAGAACTCGTCGAGGGCCGCCAGCATGGCGTCGCGGCGCTCCTTGTACAGCGCGATGAACTTCTGCAGCGTGCGCTGCCAGGCGACATCGGCAAAGTAGTGCTGCACGACCAGCTGGTCGAAGGCGCTGCCGCACAAATCGGCACCCTGCTTCACCAGGTTGATGCGGGCGAGCACGGCCTCAGGCGCGGCAATCCAGCCCGTGCGCAGCCCCGGCCCCAGCATCTTCGAAATCGTGCCCAGGTAAATGACCGAATCGTCCATGGCCTTCAGGGGCACCTGGTGGCCGCCGTCGTAGCGGAGACGGCCGTAAGGATCGTCTTCCACCACCATGAAGTTGTACTCATGGGCCAGCTCGAGCAGGCGGCGCCGGCGCTCGGCCGTCATGGTGACGCCGCCGGGGTTCTGGAAATTCGGGATGGTGTAGCAGAACTTCAGGCGCGGGTTGTCCTTGCCGATGCGCTTGAGTTCCTCTTCCAGGAGATCCATGCGCATGCCGTCCTCGTCGAAGGGGATCGCGCGCACATCGGGCTCGAAGGCGGAGAAGGCCTGCAGCGCCCCCAGATAGGTGGGGCCCTCGGTAATGATGATGTCGTCGGGGTCGATGAAAGCCTCGGCGATGAGCGTTAGGGCCTGCTGGGCGCCCGTGGTGACGAGCACCTGGTCGGCCTTCACGCGGATGCCCAGATCGCGCATCATGTCGGCGAGCACCGCGCGCAGCCCGGCGAGCCCGTCGGTGGGGCCGTACTGCAGCGATACTGCGCGGGCCTCGGGGCTCTCAATGGCGGCCAGCGTGGCGCGGCGAATGTCCTCCTCGGGCAGAAGCGACACAGCGGGCATGCCGCCCGACAGCGAGATTACATCGTCGCGCGTAGCGGCGGCGAACAGGTTGCGCACGGCCGACGGGCGCATCTTGCGCACGCGTCGGGCGATCTTGTCGCCGGTGGTGTCGAAGGTGATGTGAGCTGACGACATCTTATTCAACCGTCCCTTCCAGAAGCGCCAAGGCGTCCTTCAGGGCGCCCAATGCGATGAGGTCATCGGTAAAGTTTACTGTAACACGGGCCAAACCGTCCCGCTTCGAGAGCCATTCCGTCGTACCTACAAACGTGGCATCGGAGGCGCAAGCGGGGTTCGCAGCCTGCAAATCGATGACCAGATGCTCCAGCGCGTGAGGCAGCGACGTGCGGGCGAGCACCTCGGCAAAGGGGGCGTCCTCGTCATTCAAGCAGGTGTGGAAGGCGAGGGAGGGGCGCGCGGCAAGCAGCCGATCGGCGCCGCACGTGCCCAAAGAGGCATCCGCGCCCTCGGGCACGCGCACGAGCAGGGCCATGCGATCGCGCTCGAAGGCAATGCGCTCGACGGCGAGCCTAGGCACGGTCGTCAGCTTTGTCCGAGGTGTCGGGGGCCGGCGTGGCATCGGCCTTGTCGGGCTCTGCGCCGCCGTCGTCGTTGCCGGATTTCGAGCCATCACCGGTGTCGGCCTTGGCATCTTCGCCAGCCGTGGCCTCGGGCGTGTCAGTCGCCTCGGGAAGCGACGGCGTCCCCGTGGGCGTGCGGGAAAGCAGCGTGACGCCCCGGGCCGCCTCCCCCGGAGCCAGCACGCGCCCCTGAGCGGACTCGGTCAGCGCGCGCAGCGTCCAGGTGATATCGTCGCCCAAGGTGTCGGCCGCCGAGAAGTCGCCATCCACCAGAGCCAGCTGATTGCGATCGAGCGAGAACCGGTAGCGACCGCCGCCTTTCAAGTTGCCGAAGGACAGCTCGAAGGTCTTGTCCTGGTCGTTCAGCGCGTAGCGGTAGGACACGTCATCGGTCAGTTGGATGCGATCCTCGGTGATGGCAATGGGCGCGGTCGTGCCGGCCAAGTACCAGGTGCCGGTGAAATCGGCCGCATCGTCCTCGGAGAACCAGCGGAGCCACGCGAATCCGCCCGCCGCCGCACCGACAAGCAGCACGACAACGATAACTACGGACACCACCGCCACCCGCACCGGATGGCGGCGCTTGCGAGAAGGAGCGCTGGAGCGGCCTTCTCTCCCCTTCCGCACCTCGCGACCGGCGTCGCCTTCGCCGGACGGCGCCGCGCGACGAGACGACGGCTTCTGCGCCGTGGCGGCTGTCGTCGCAGCGGAGCGGAAACGACCCTCGGCAGGCGGCCGGCCGCCGGAACCGGTCGGCGCGCCCGCCGCCGGCGACTGCTCTTCCATGGCTCTTTAGACCTCTTCCGGCCCGATCACCGTCTTGCCGCCCATATAGGGAACGAGCACCTCGGGCACCGTGATGGTGCCGTCGGGATTCTGGTAGTTCTCGATGACGGCGGCCATGGTGCGGCCCACAGCCAGACCCGACCCGTTCAGGGTGTACACGAAGCGGCTGCCCTTGAAGTTGGCCGGGTCGCGGTACTTGATGTTGGCGCGACGGGCCTGGAAGTCGGTGCAGCAGCTGCAGGAGGAGATCTCCTTGTAGGCGCCGTAGCTGGGCAGCCACACTTCCACGTCGTAGGTCTTCGCGGAGGAGAACCCGATGTCACCGGTGCACAGGCTGATGACGCGATAGGGCAGCTTCAGCTGCTGCAGGATGTTCTCGGCGTCTTCCACCATGGATTCCAGCTCGTCGAAACCGGTCTCGGGGGTGGCGAACTTCACCATCTCCACCTTGGAGAACTGGTGCACGCGAATGATGCCGCGGGTGTCGCGGCCCGCACTTCCCGCCTCCTCGCGGAAGCAGGGCGTGAAGGCGCAGTAGTGCAGCGGCAACGAATCGGCGTCGAGCACTTCCCCGGCATGCAGGTTCGTCAGCTGCACCTCGGCCGTGGGAATGAGGTAGAGGCCCTCGGTGGTATGGAAGAGGTCCTCCTCGAACTTCGGCAGCTGGCCCGTGCCCGTGAGCGTGGCGGCGTTGGCAAGCGCCGGCACCCACCACTCCTTGTAGCCGCGGGAGGTGTGCTGATCCAGCATGAAGGCGATGAGCGCGCGCTCGAGGCGGGCGCCGGCACCGCCGAGCACGTAGAAGCGGCTCTCGGCCAGCTTCACACCGCGCTCGAAGTCGATGATGTTGAGGGCCGGCCCCAGATCCCAGTGGGCCTGGGCCGTAAAGCCCTCGGCGGCGAAGTCGCGCGGGGTGCCCCAGCGACGCACCTCCGGGTTGTCGTCCTCATCCTCGCCCACCGGCGTGGTGGCATCCGTGAGGTTCGGGATGGCCATCATGAGCGCCTCCATGGCCGCATCCGCCTCCTCGCGGACGGCACTGGCAGCTTCCAGCTGCTCGTTGATGGCGCGCACCGACTCTTTCGCGGCCTCAGCTTCCTCGCGCTTGCCCGCGGCCATGAGGGAGCCGATCTCCTTGGAGATGCGATTGCGGTCGGTCTGCAGCGCCTCCTCGGCGGCGATGGCCGCGCGACGCGCCTCGTCGAGGGCCGTGAACTCATCGGCGTCGAAGGAGGCATGGCGGTTGGCCATGTTCTCGGCCACTTCGTCAAGATGGTCACGTACGTATTTGGCATCAAGCATGGGAAGTCCTTCGTCTTCAGGGTTGCTTTAGCGAGTTGCCCCAGTATATCGCAAGGAATAATCCGTGCCGACCAACTCGCGAGAATACGGTAAATTTCTGGGCCGCTGGGAGACAGAAGGCGCGAATGTCACCCCAAGGCCGGCACCGCTTCCGCGCCTCACGGCATCCCTGTCGACCAGACCTTGCGCATCATCTGCACAAACCGTCGGAGAGGCGAGGATCGCTCACTCCTCACCGCGCGGCACCTCCCGGGCCGCATCGAGGCACAGCTGCACGAATTCATTGAAGGAGGGCTTGCGCGAGTCGGTTCGATAGATCAGGTACACCGGATAGCTGTTCTTCTCCGCCGCCAGAGGACGTCCGCCCAAAGGCGACGTCACAGGCAACGCAGCGCCTCCCTGGGCATTTCCGAACACGAACTCGTCCTCTGCCAGCAAAAAGGGCACACTGCCGAATTCGTCCACCTCCCGCACCCGATAACGCGGCTCGCAGCCATTGCGGCGGAAGACGTCAACGGCCCCATCGAACGTGGCCCGAAGCTGCGGGCTGGTCGGGCAGAGAAGACGCTGGCTCGACAGATCTTCCAAGGTGACCCTCTCGCAACCATTGAGGGGGCTGTCGCCGGAAAAGTACACCGCCAAGGGGAACTCGGCCAGCAGCTGGCACGCGCAGCCGTCGGGCAAGAGGCTCGGTTCGCGAAAGACGATTCCCGCATCGGACTCGCCGGAGAAAACAGAGGCGTCGATGGGAATCGCCCGATTTTGGAAGAAGCAGGGCATGGGCAATTCGGGATGACGGCCGTGAAACTGCGAAACAGCGTGATGAACCAGATTGCCCCACAGGCTCGACGAAGCGAAAACCATGTTGATCACGATGGCCTCCTGGGAGCGCTTGGCCATGTCTCGACATTGGGCGATGACCTTGTCGTAATCAGCGATGAGCTTCTCAGTGGCTGCGATGAAGTACTGACCTTCCGGGGTGAGCGCCATGGGAAAACGGGTGAAGAGCTTGAACCCCAGCTCCCGTTCGAGATTCGCTATATGCCGCGTGAGCGTCGGTTGGGAAATATGAAGCAATGCGGAGGCAACGTTGAAATTCAGCGATTTCGCCAGGACAACCGCCTCTCGAAATCGATCGAAGATCGTCTCGCTTCTTGAAAGGTCGTCTTTTGGAGCCATAATTCCTCCCCCTTCCCCAGGTACCGCACCTATCTTACCACATTTTTCCAGCCTCACTCACGGCAATGCAATACTTACATTGCCCTTCCCAATTCCTCATCACTCCATCATGGCATGGAGGAACGTTTTCAATGCTGTGCCCTTACTCTGGCCTCATCGGAACATCCGAAGACGAAGGAGGAAGAAATGGACAAGAACATGACGATGCTCGGACGACGCAGCTTTCTTGCGGGCATGGGCATAGCAGGGATCGGAACCCTTGCCGCTTGCGCCCCGAAGGCCAGCGACAACCCCTCTGTCGACGAGCTCGCAGATACCGGGGCTGAGACGGTCTCTGCCGCTTCTGGCCCCAAAGAGGTGACAGCAGAAACGGTGCGGATCATCCCCACGGGCGAGCAAATGTCTCTGGAGGAGCTGAATGAGAAACGCCAGGCGCTGATCGACTCGAAAACCGAAGACTACACCATGGCCGACGGCACAGTGGTTCCCAATGTGTATGTGAAGCTTCGCGCTCTTTTCGACGGCTACGGAAACGGCCTTGGATCCGTCTTGCACGATGCCGCCTTCGGGGAAGTTATGCACCTATTCACGCCCGAAGATGCCCAGGCCTATCTGGAAATGCCCATGGGCGTCATGTTCACCGCCGACCAGTACGCAGAGAAGTCAGGGCGCTCCGCAGAAGAATGCGCCGCTCTGTGCGAGGATCTCTCCGCCCGAGGATTGCTTTTCCGCTCCCGCTCCGATGGCGAGGCGAAATATCACCAGCTGGCAGAGGCCCACGGCATTTGGGAATACAACCTGAACAAGTATGAGGAGAATCAGGGCGAGTACGTGAACCTCCACAACAATGCCTACGGTGCCGACATTCGCTTCCAGCTCTTTAACGCCCAAAGTTGCTTCTACAACGCCATCCCCTGCTCGCGAGAAGTGGTGGGGGACAGCTCCATTGCCCTTCCCTATGACGACTGGGAGGCCATTGTCTCAAAGTTCGAGAAGATTGCCGTCTCCCCCTGCCAGTGCCGACTTTCCCATAAGGCCACCAATGAAGAGGATCCGGGCGATCATCCCCTGGAGACGTGTCTGACCTTGGGCGAAGAAGCCGAGTTCTACATTGAAAACGGCATCGGACGAGAGATAACCCAGCAGGAAGCGTTGGAAATCTTGCAGCGCAGTGTGGAGGCCGGGCTGGTGATTCAGGTGGCCAACTCCGAGAAAACAGAGGTCATCTGCAGTTGCCACGGCGATTGCTGCGACATTTTGGGCGCCTATGTCGCCATGGCGCAGAACCCCAAGAAAGACCCGTCCAACGTCAATGTGTTCGAGCACGTGAGCCACTACGAGCTGCGGCACAACGAGGACACCTGCATTAAATGCGGTTCGTGTGAGAAGCGCTGCCCCCTTTTCGCCATCACGATGAACGACGAAGGATTCCCTGAGGTAAACGGCACGTGCGTGCGGTGCGGCCAATGCGGCACGGTCTGCCCCGTCGGCGCCCGTACCTTGCATCTGCGCGACAAGATTCTCCAACTGCCGGAAAGCCTGCTTGACGATTACAACATGAAGGCAAAGTACCGCTTCGACCACTTCATGATCCGCTAGGGCCAACACCCTGATGCCGTTTTGGCGGCGCAGTCCCGTCCCTTCCCACGGCTCTGCGCCGCCCCATCGAAAGGAGGACACCATGCACGAGATGGCGCTTTGCCGCAATGTGGCCGACATTGTGCTCGAGGAAGCCTCACGAGCCAACGCGGTGCGAGTAAGCGGCATTTACCTCACTATCGGCTATGGTCGCGACATCGTTGAGGATCTGTTCGAGACCATGCTGGCCTGGATGCTCCGCGACACCATAGCGGCAGAGGCGAAGCTGCACCTCACCCGCGTCCCCTTCACGGTCCAATGCGATGATTGCGGGCATGTGTTCCACGTGGATGTGCACGACCGAAGCACTTGGCACTGCCCCCGATGCGCCTCGACTTGCTATGAGCTTAACAGCGGCATGGAGTTTTATGTGAACGACATCGAGATCATCGGGAAAACTGATCTCCCGGATATTGCGGCTTAGCTCTCGTCCTCGTCATCGTCATCGAAGAGCGACCAGTCGTCCTCGGTCTTCTCGTGGTTCTTGAACTGCTTGCGCGTCTTGCGCTCCAGAATGAAACACACGATGATGCTGATCACAAGACCGCCACCGACCAGAATGCCGATGCCGGGCATGGTCTCGAACAGAAAATGGTACAGCTCTTCGATGTTCATAGGTCGCTATCTCGCCTTCTTCGCCTACGCCGCTCGCGCCGCGGCAGGTGGGTTCGTCATTGGTGCTGTCAGTATACTATGACCTGCAGGGAAGTGGCCTACTTCTCTTCTTCCACATACCATTCTTCTTCGGCCCAGCGGGCGCGATCGGGGATGCTCATGACCGCGGCCAGGATGCCGAGAACGCCGGGCACCAGCGCTCCGAGCAGTGCCGCCGGAGCGGGTAGCCACGAGCCGCCGAAGGAAGCGAGATGGGCCGCCGCGCACGCACCGAACATGAGCACCACGGCAGCCACCACCGAACCGGCGATGTCGAAGGCACGGGTGCCGCGCACACACAGCAGGCTGTAAAGGCCCGCGGCGGCAATCCAGCTTGCGCCCACAACCCAGGTGGCCGGCTGCGACGCCACCGCCACACAGGCCGCCGCCGGGTTGCTGGAGAAGCCGAGGTGCATGACCGCGTCCCAGTTCATGATGTCGACCGAGCCGCAGCCGGCCATGATGAGGGCACTCGCGAAGGCGAAGACCGCCGTGATGACCGATTGCAACACCGGCAGCAACACGCCGCACGTCACCGGCGAGGCCGCCGCGAAACCCACGGAGCCGAGCAGCGGCTGCATGAGCGCCGAGACCGCCTGAGCGGTGCCGCGGCGGCCCACGAAATACCACCACGCGCCCGTAGCCGCGGTGAGCAGCACCGCCGGCACCCAGGCGCCCGCGCCGGCAAGCCCCACTACAAAGGCTCCGTAGCCGAACAGGACGCCGATGGAAGGCCTGATGGCAGCCACTAAAGCACATACGGCGATCACCACCCCGTAGGCAATGGGGGCATCGGTGGCGAGCCCCATGGCAGAACCCGGAGTGAGGTGCAGGTTCGCCATGCCCGCCGCCGCCAGCAACGCCACGGCCGCAGCAGCCACGATACGGCCCGCAATGGCGGCGCCGCGCAGCCCCAGGCGGTCGACGAGCGGGGGCAGGGGCTCCCAAGCACGCTCCGGCTCCTCGGCAGCCGGCTCTTCCATCTTCCCATTCACGATGTCGGCGAGCACCCGCTTGCCCTTCTTGGCATTGCCCAGATAGGGCAAAAGCGCGGCCGCAAAGGCGGCCACATCCTCGTAGCGCTCGTCCATGTCGGGATCGAGAGCGGCGAACATGACCTCGTCGGCCTCGGCGTCCAGCTCGTCCCAGCACAGCGACGGCAGCACGAGCTCCGCCTCTTCGATGGCCTCCTCCGCCGCGTCCAGATCATCAGCGAAAAACGGGTTCGAGCCCGTGAGCATCTCGTAGGTGAGACTCGCCAGGGCCCACTCGTCGGTGCGCACATCGAGCGGCTCCTGACGCATCTGCTCCAAGGGCATGTAGCCGATGGTGCCGCCGCCGGTGGTGCCCGATCCCGTGGCGTCCATGAGGGCGGCTAGGCCGAAATCGGCCACCTTGGCCTGGCCTTTGCCGTTCACGATGACGTTTTCCGGCTTGATATCCAGATGCAGGGTGTGCTCGCCGTGGGCCACCTCCAGGGCATGGGAGACGGCCGAGAATACGGCGGCCACCACATCCAGCGTGATATCGTCGTCCACCTCGTCGATGATTTGCGCGAGCGTCTTGCCCTCGACGTATTCCATGATCACATAGGCGCAGCCGTCCTTCACGGCGCAGTCGTACACCGTGACGATATTCGTATCGGACAGCTTCGCGACGGAGCGAGCCTCCTCCAAGCCGGGGATGTGCTCGAACAGATCCAGCTCGTCTTCGGCGTCGGGTTCGGGCTCTTCGGCGATGACCCGCGAGGCACGCACGCCGCGCAGATGGCGCACGTCCACCGATTCGGCATCGGGGGTGGCCCCGGTAGCATCGGGCGCCTCTTCCACCACAGTCTGCGGCTCATAGAGCACCTCGGGGGCGTGGCGCGTCTTGCGGCTCACCCGACCCGTGAGGCGCGCCGGACCCTTGCGGCGCCCGGCGAAGTCGGTCGTGGAGGCGTTCCACGGGATAAGGGACTCTTCCCACTCCCCTTCGCCTTCCACGTCTTCTTCGGCAGCGGCATCGTCCCACTCTTCCCAGGGCGGCACCTCCTCGGAGGCGACACGCCGTGAAGCAGCCGCCGTCGCGGGCCGACGTCGACGGCGCTCGTCGCGGGCCGCCAGGAAATCGGGGTCGGCGGGGAAGGCATCCGCCGACGAGCTGTCAGCAGGATCGTCCGCGGCGACGCCCGGGGCTGCACCAGCGGCCGAGGCTGCGCCCGGACCCGCATCCCGGCCAGCGACCCCCGTCTCGGTGCCCGATGCCCCTGCTTCTACCTCTTCCAGATCGGCCGCCATGCGCGCCTCGAGGGCCTCGAGGCGCGCAGCGGCCAGCTCGTCTTCGGAAAGCTCGATGCACTTGATAGCCACATCGCGCTTGAGATGCGTGTCGAAGGCGTGCACCACCGTGCCATAGCCGCCAGAGCCGGCCTGGTCGATGACGCGATAGCGATCGAGTATGAGGGGGGATCGTGCCATAGGGGCAAAACCTCTCTTGGGTACGTTTCAGGAGTGTTTTCGAGGTGTGGCCATTCTACCATTGAGACATCGCCCATGCGATGGCGGTTTCGCGGGAAGCGCACCGCAGGGGACGGGCGCGCCAGAGCTCCAACCTGGCAACTGGGAAGCCTTGTCACCGCCAGGAGCCCCAAGCACGACAAACTTTTTTCCATTTTTGGTCAAAAAGTCGAGTTTTGAGTTTTTGAAGCGCTCCAAATCGCTCTTAATTCAACGGAATCTTGAACAAATGCCCGCACTGCACCGACTCAAGGGCATCTGAACTATGATTTTTGGCCAGGACAAGACTCATAACTCGATTTTTTGACCAAGTTTTTAGAAATCTTTGTCGAAAGGACTCATCATGCTGACTATTGGTTGCCATCTCTCGAAGCGCCGCGGCTATCTGGAGATGGCCAAAGAGGCGGCGTCCATCAACGCAAACACGTTCCAGTACTTCACGCGCAGCCCGCGCGGCAGCGAGCAGGCGGCCCTCGACGAGAAGGACGTCGCCGCCTACCTCGCCTTCGCGAAGGAGCACGGCATCCACGACGCGCTGGCCTACGCCCCCTACGATGCCGACCCCGCCACGGACAAGATGAACGAGCGCGACTTCGCCCTCATGGTGTACTCGGAAGATCTCGCGCGCCTGGCCGAGGTGGACGGCTCGCTGTACCTCATCCGCCCAGGCAGCCGCCTTGACATCAGCGTGGAAGAGGGGCTGGCCGACGTGGCCGACGCCCTGAACAAGATCATCACGCCATCCATGAAGACTTGCGTGCTGCTGGACACCATGGCCGGCGAGGGCACCCAAGTGGGTACGAGCTTCGAGCAGCTGGCCGCGATCATTGCCAAGGTGGAGCACCCAGAGCACGTGGGCGTGTGCTTCGATTGCGCCGGCGTGTGGGCCGAAGGCTACGACATCGTAGGCGACCTCGATGGCGTGCTGGAAGAGTTCGACCGTACCATCGGCCTGAACAAGCTGAAGGCCGTGCACCTGAACGACGCCACCCATGAGCGCGGCAGCCACGTCGATCGCCACGCGCGCATCGGCGAAGGCAAGATCGGCTTCGACGCCCTAGCGGCCCTCGTGAACCATCCCAAGCTGGCCGGCGTGCCGTTCTATCTGGAAGAGCCCGATTCAACGCTCGTCATCTACGAGCGCGACGTCGCTCGATTCCAGGAGGCCTACAAGGGGTAGAAGCCCAGCACGTCAGTTGCATCACGAAAAGGCCAGCGCCGAAAGCATCCTCGGCGCTGGCCTTTTGAGTTTGGGAAAGTGGCGCAGCGGGAAGACCGCTAGCGCGCGTGGCGGGCGCGAGCGCCGGAAGGCGCACCGTAAGCCGGCTGCACCGGCGCGAAGCCCTGGGCCTGGGCGGGAACGCCCGCAGCAGGACGGCCGGCTGCGGCGGGGTGCGCAGAAGCTGCTGCCGCGCGGGCCGGGGTCGACCCGAAAGAGCGCTGGGCCGCGGCGGCCTCCTGGGCGCGACGGGCCTGGCGAGCCTCCAGTTCGGCAGCCGCGCGGGCCGCGAAGGCGCGCTCCGCCTCGCGGCGAGCCTTGCGTGACATCTTGCGATCGGGCACCACAATGGGTTGCTGCACGGCCGGGCCGCCCTGCACCCAGGCATCCACCTCCGACTGCGCCGGCATCGGGATGCTGCTGGGCGTCCAGCCGCTGCCGGCCGGGGCGGGCCGGGGCGCACGGCCTCGAGGCGCTGCGCCCGAAGGAACGGCCGCGGAGGCCGGAACGGCGTTTCGCGGAGGCACGGAAGCGCCAGCGGGGACGCCCATTGGCATCGGAGCCGCCGCCCCTCGCGGCGGCATGGGCGCACCAGCCGAAGCGGCAGCGACGGCCGACGCTGGAGCCGGGGCCGGAGCAGGAGCCGGCGCTGCCGCCCTCCCCCGGTTACCGTAGCTGCGGGCCGCGTTGGCGCGGCGCCCGATGACCATTTGCAGCTCGGCCACCTTGCGGCGCTCAGTTTCCAAGCCATCGGCCATGCCGCGCATGCGGCGGTCGAGGGTCGTGATCCACAGACACAGGGCGAGCACGGCCACCGCCAACACACCGAGGCCTACAGCCACCAGGCCAAACGGCGAAGATAGAAACTCAAACACGGGCGCGCCCTTCCCCATAAAAGATAACAACCAATGAATGGGATGATATACGACTGCGCCCCTATTGTCGATACGAAAATAGGCGATTTACCTGCTGGGAGCGGCCTTTATTCCGACACCTGGGCCACAAGCTCGGCCAGCTCGGCCACCGTGGCGTTGTTGCGCGCCGTCTTCTCCGCGCTTTGCGCCGCCCCCTCGGCCGCCGCGGGCGCCCCCGCCGACGCCGATGCAGCCGAGGACGTCGGCGCCTTGGCGCAGCCGGGGCAGCGCAGGGTTACCTGGGTGCCCTCCCCCAGCACGCTCGTGTACACCATCTGCGCATCGGGGCCGAAGAAGCCGATCATGCGGTCATGCACGTTCTTCACGGCAATGCCGAGGCCGGTGGACGACTCCACCTGGGTGATGTTCGCGCAGGTCTCCTCGGACATGCCCACGCCGTCGTCGCTCACCACGATGACCACGTCGTCGCCGTCGGCATCGGCCTTCACCGTGATGGTCAGTTTTCCTTCCGAGGGCATCGCGTGCTTGATGGCGTTCTCCACGAGCGGCTGCACCAGAAACGGCGGCACCATCATGTCCAGCAGCGCGGGGCTCGTGTCCACTTCGAAGGCGAGGCGCGCGTCGCCAAAACGGGCCAGCTCGAAGTTGAAGTAGCGCTGCACCTGGTCAAGCTCGCGGGCGAGCGAGATACGCTCGGTGGAGTCCTCCAAAGTGCGCCGGTAGAACACGGCGAACTCCCGCAGCAGAGTGCGAGCCTTCATGGGGTCGGTGCGGATAAACGAGGCAATGGTGTTGATGGTGTTGAACAAAAAATGGGGGTTGATCTGCGTCTGCAGCATCTTCAACTCCATGGAGGTGGCCAACTTGCGCTGGGTCTCCATTTCCACGGCGGCCATTTGGGTGGCGAGCAACTGGGCGAAGCCGTGGGCGATGGAGCGCTGGGTTTCGGTGATTTTGCGTGGATCGCGGTAGTAGAACTTGAGCGTTCCCTCCACTCGGCCGCCGACGAACAGCGGCTCCACGATGGCGGCCTTGATGCGGCTCTGCTCAACGGGAATAGGCAGGCCGATCTCCTCGGGCGCCAGCAGCACAAGTGTTTTCCCTTGGCGAATGCACTCGTGGGTGGCGCTCGTGCGGATGGCGATGCCCGCCGGGTTGTGGGCCTCCTGGTAGCCCGCGTAGCCGAGCACGTTCTCGCAGTTGGTGAGGGCGACCGCGATGGCCGAGGTGTTCGGCAGCAAAAGCTCGCACACCTCCTGGGACGCCTCCTCGGTGAGCCCGTCGCCCATGGCGTCGATCATGGAAGAGGCCAGCTGCAGCATGGCATCGGATTGCAGGGCGCGCACGGAATCCGGATCCATCATGAGCCGGATGACCATGACGATGGAAACCGTGAACACGGCGCCGGCCGCGATGAGCACGGGCACGGGGAACGCCGGCTGCGAGAACGTCCACACGAGCGTGATGCCCGCCAGGGCGGCAATGGTGGCCGCGAGCATTTCCTGGTTGAACTTGGGCACCCCGATGCCCCGCGTGGAAACCGTGCCCGATTCGCGCTTCGCCATAATCGTACCCCCTGATTGCATCAGCTATTGACGCCAGTATAACAAACTCGAGAATGCCGCGGAAACGACCTAGCCCCAAACCCCCAGCTGGTTGACGACGAGCAGAACGGCGGCCACCACGAGGAAGCCGGCGAACAGAAAGCGCAGCTGGCGCTCGGGCACCTTCGGGATGAGCTTGGCGCCCAAGGCCGCGCCGGGGATGGAACCGCAAGCCACAGCGATACCGGCAACCCAGTTGATGTTGCCGAGAACCGCCTGGGTGATGGTGCCGGGCACGGCGAGGATCATGACGGCGATAAGGGACGTGCCCGAGGTGAGCTTCATGGGAACATGCAGGACGGACATCATGAGCGGCACCATGATGAAGCCGCCGCCCACACCCACATACCCGGAAGCGAGCCCAGCGAACAGGCCGATGGCAGCACCGATGGCGGCCTCACGCCAGCCAATAGCGGGGGCCTCCAAGTGCGCCCGCTCGATGGCGGCGGCGCGATCCTCGACAGCGGCGAGATCCTTCGACTTCGCGCCTGCAGCGCTGCGCTCAGGATGACACGAGGAAAGGGCGCTCGCATCCGGCTGGGACGAAGAGGCGACGGGCTTGGTAGCCTTCGGGGCCTTCAACGCCTTGCGGAACATGGTGACGGAAGAGTAGGCGATGATGAGCGCGGCGGCTCCCATGACGGCCCAGTCCGGCGAGAGGGCGGCAAGCCACACCCCCAAAGGCGACATGCAGGCGCCCCCGAGGCCCGCGGCCACGCCGAGCTTTGGCAGGCAGGTCTTGTTCCGAATATGGGAAACCGCTCCTGAGATAGATGTCGGGATGATGGTGAACAGCGAGGTGGCGGTGCACATGAGGGAGTCCATGGCGTAGCCGAGCTTGAACGCCGGCACGAGCAGCATGCCGCCGCCGATGCCGAGCAGCCCCGCCAAAACGCCGACCACCAGGCCGACGACGAGCGACACGAGAAACAGCGGAATCATGGCTTCCACGACGCTAGTCCTCCATGTCCAAACGAATCTGGGTGGTCATGCCGGGATCGATGTCGGCATGGGGCAACGGAACGGGCGGGGCGGGGATATCCTTCGGCTCCGCGCCTGCGGCGCTGCGCTCAGGGTGACACATGGGGGTAGCGCCGCCTGCAGGGGCGCTCGAGGCGACGGTGGCGGGCGCAGCAGCGACTGGAGCCGGGACGCTCGCGGCAGCCACATCCTGGGCGCGCAGCATGGCCGAGCGCACCAGCGCCTCGGAAAGCAGCTGATCGCTTTCCAAACGATTCATGGCCTCGGGCCAGACGTACTGGAACTCGAAGTACTTCGCGCAGTTGGCCTCGGCGTAGGCGGAAGCGGCGCCCGTGGCGGCCTTGGCGGCCAGGCGGTAGGCCTTCTTGTCGGGGCGTCCGAAGCTGCGCATCCATGCCGTGAGTCGAATGCGGCGCAGAAGACCCGGCTCCAAAAACGGCCCCGGGTAGGGCTCGAGCGAGGCCGGCTTCACCTGCTGAAGGTCGATGAGCGCTCGGGAGTATTCCAGCTTGCGGTACTCGTAGAGCCACCGGAAGATGTCCTGGCGGAAACGCGTGCCCTCGCTTGCGGTGCGCGGGGGCAGGTGACGCAGCACCCACTGGTTGTCGAACCAGATATCCGAGCCGTACATGCGCAGGTCGAGCATGTAGTCCAAATCCTCGCCGCGGGTGATCCACGGGTCAAAGGCGAGGCGCCGGAACGCCTCCTTGTGGACGGCCAAGCAGCCGCCGCACACATGGTTCGAGCGCGACAAGCGCGGGCCGCGCATGGCCTTGGTGATCCACTCGTTGAAGGCGCGGCCCTGCTGCCAGAAGCGGTTGTACCACTTGTCCTCCCATTTCGAGAGGTAGGAGTCTTGGTCGTTCAAATAGTACCCCGTCTTCGCCACGATGGGCACGCCCTGGCGCGTGAGCTTCCCGAGGCCGTACATGGCCTTCTCTAGGAATTTCGGATCGTCGATCACCTCGTCGTCATCCAAAAACACCACGGCATCGAAGCCGAGCACGTTGGCCACGAGCAGGCCCAAATTGCGGATGGCGCCGTAGCCTTGCAAGCCGATTTCCTTGGAAAGGCGCTCGATGTTCTGCTGGGCCATGCGCTGCTCGATAAGCGCCAGCTCCGCCGCGCCGATGACGAGCGTGGTCACGTCCGGATGGCGGTTGGCGATGGCCTGCACCTTCTCGGCCGCCTGCACTTCCAAAGACACGTCGGCGGACACGAGGATGACCACGAGTCCCAGGCCCTCCACCTTCGCCAGCGATTCCAGGCAGCGGCCGAGCTCACCCTCCTGGTTGGGGGCGGTGGGGTGGTCGTAGGTGCTCACCACATCGGCCCCTCCGCGGTGACGGCGAGGGTAGATGAACGTGGGAATGACGACGACGGGATTCATGGAGGTCCTTTCGAGTTCAGTCGAAGAGTGTTACATCATTTTAGCGCGTTCGCATCCGGCGGCAATCTCGGTAGGCAAAATGTCATGAACGGAACGAGACGGCACGGCGAAGACCACCCCGCCCATACACGGGGTATTGTCGCAGTCGCGCCCTGTTATCGCCGGCGCCGTCCGCCCTTGGGCGCACCGGCGCGGCGGCGCTTGGTATCGCTCACTTTCTCCTTGTTCATACGGCGCGCCTCCTCACGACGATCGCGCATGGCGGCCATCTCCTGTTGAAGGGCCTGGTAGGACGCGTAGCGCTCCGGTGTCAGCTCACCGGATTCCACAGCCGCGCGCACGGCGCAGCCCGGCTCCTCGTGGTGGGTGCAGTCGCGGAAGCGGCACTGCGCGGCCAGCGCCTCCACATCGGGAAAAGCCGCGCCGATGCCCTCTTCGGCGTCCCACAGCCCCAAGCCCCGCACGCCCGGCATATCCACGATGCGACCGGCGCCGGGCACCTCCACAATCTCGCGGCTCACCGTGGTGTGGCGGCCCTTGCCATCCCCCTCGCGAACTGCGCCGACGCTTAAGACCTCGGCGCCCACCAGCATGTTCACCAGGCTGGACTTCCCCACCCCCGAGCGCCCGATGAGCACCGTGGTGGTGCCCGGCGCCAGAAGCGCGCGCACGGCCTCCACCGATGCCGGGTCGTCCTCGGACACGACGAGCACATCGGCCGCGGGAGCAGCCAAAGCCTGCACGGCCTCCACGGTGGCCCGGGTGGCCGCGTCGTCGGCCAGATCGGCCTTGGTGAGCACGACGGTCACCTCGGCCCCCGTCTCGAAGGCCAGTACCAGCTCGCGCTCGAGGCGCCGCAGGTTCACCTCGCCCACGGGCTGGGCCACGATGACCCGCTCGAAGTTGGCGGCGAGCACCTGGGGCACGGCGCGCTCGGTGGGATCCTTGCGCACGAACTCGCGGGTGCGCAGCGCTATGGCCTCGATGACGCCCTTATCGTGCGCCGGGGGCACCGCCACTTCCACGACATCCCCGATAACGGCCCGTCGGCGCTCCCCCTTCACCAGGGCCGTCGCGTGCTCGCAGCGCAGAAGCTCGCCGTCTTCCAAGCGCACGAGCGGGTACCCCCGATCGAGCTTCACCACTTCGCCGCGATAGCGCGCCTCGGCCATCAGCGCTGCCCCTCCCTCATCTGGTGGAACACGATGAGCATGATGAAACCGATGGCGACCAGCATAAGCCCCGGCAGAAACGCGCCGATGTCAAAAGGCTGCTCGGTGACCGACCCCTTTTCCACGAAGGTGACCGCGTCGGCGTGCAGGTCGGTCAGCCCCTCGTGCTCCGGGCAGATCAGATGGAAGGTGCCGCGCACCTGCAGCGTCGTGCCCTTGCGGCCGTAGGCTCCGTAGGTATCGATGACCTCGGTGGACTCCGTGTCCATGAACACGGGGATTTCGGAGTGAGCCCTATCGGAGCCCTGCAGGACGATCCAGCTGTACCCGGGATCGAACTCGGCGCGAATGCGGTCTCCAATGACCTCGCCCGTCACCTGCACCGTCTGGTTGTTCAGGTAGGAATCGGCCTCCTGCAAAGCGGAGATGGAGGTATCGTAGATGAAAGAGCTGTCGGGCTTTTGCTGGGGGTTCACGAGGTTATCCTCGCTCACGTCCTCGCCGAAGACTGGGTCGGGAAGCTTCGGGCGCGCGGGCTTGTCGACGGTCTGGCCGTCCTCGCCATCGGCCCCGTTTTCGCCCTCGGTCGCGCCGCCGCTCGCGCCTTCGCCCTCGGCGCCTCCGCCTTGCACCGCGCCGCCGTCCGCGCCTTCGCTTCCAGCGCCTTCGTTCCCAGCGCCTTCGCCGGCCTCTACGACGCCCGTGTCGTCCGTCGGCACATCCTTGTTGGTCACACCGGCATCAGAGGAAGCCGTCGTGGCGCCGTTGGCAGCCCCCGTCGCCCAAGCCACAGGGCCCGGCGCGGCCAGAACCGCCGCGAGCGCGATCGCCAGAAGCGCGATACCCCGCCGCCTCATGAGCGCTCCTTCGGTCGAGGCCGCGGCACCAGGGAGGCCACCACTTCCACAATAAGGGCGAACAGCGTCATGAACTCCAAGCGTCCGGCCCACATCTGGAAGATATAGAACAGCTCGAGAGTTCCCGCCATGCCGGGCCCCGCCACCGACGTGATGATGCCGCCGTTGGACGTCATGGCCACCGACTCGAAGATTGCGGGAATGGCCTCGAACCCGTGTGCAATGCCCACCAGCGCGCCGATAACGTAGGTGATCACGTACAGGATGAACACCGTCATGGCCTCTTTCACAATTTCCGGCGTCAAGGTGCGCCTGCCCACGTGATTGTAGGAAACGACGACGCGAGCCGAATCCGGTGCCAGCGTCTCCTTCACGTTCGACACGATGGACTTGAAGATGATGCCCATGCGCGAGAACTTGATGCCGCCGGCCGTGGAGCCGGAAGCACCGCCAACGGCCATGATGAACGCCAGGGTGAGGAAAGCGCCATTGCTGAAAGCGGTGGTGATCTGGTTGGTGGTGACCACCTGAAAGCCCGTCGTGGTGAACGCCGAGATGATCATGAACAGGCCGCGGCGCAAGAGGGCGAGCATGTCATCGAAGGGCGACAGGGCAAGGGTGGCCGTGAAGACGAAGGCCATGACCCCGATCCAAAGCACCATCGTCTTCGTCTCGATGTCTCGGAAAAACGGGAGCGGACGCCCCTTCCACACCTCGGCGTGAATGACGAAGCTGATGGAGCCCAAAATCATGAGCACCATGAGAATCGCCTCAAGGGGGAAGGAATGGTAGTACATGATGGAAAGCTGCATGGGCGTGAAACCGCCGGTCACGAACCCGGAGGTAGACACCCACAGCGCGTTCAGGAAGGCGCGGGTGGGCTCCATACCCATGAGCAGACACAACGCCGTGATGATCACCGTGGCGACAGAAACGATGACCAGGGTGATGCGAGCAATGAACTGGGTGGTCTGCACCACGTTGGGCACCACGTGCTCGCTGCGGCCCTCCGACGAAAACAGCGATGCGCCGCCGCCGCGGCCGAAAAGCCCGAAGGACAACGCCACCACGATAAGGCCGAGACCGCCCAGAGCGTGCATAGCGAAGCGGAACATATTATCGGCGTAGGAGAGGTGATCCAAATCGACGATGAGCGAGGCGCCCGTGGTGGTCAGGCCGGAGACGCCGTCGAAGATGGCATCGAGGTAGGTCATGTAATGCCCCGAGAAGTAGAGGGGCATCGAGGCGAACAACGCGAGGACAACCCAGGCGAAACCCGTAACTGCCAGTGCCTGACGGCGATCGAGACGCCCGGGCTCGATGCGCAGAAAGCGCAGGCTGCAGCCCGCGACCATGGTGATGCCGATGGCCGCGAGGTAACGCGCCGCCGGCTCCCATTCCTGAAAGACCAGCGCCGTCGCCAAGGGAAGCGCCATGAGCACGGCGAAGAACAACAGGAGCGTTCCCAGGTAGTGCCCGATAACGCGCAAGTCGTAGGGGGTGAATCGCTGCCACATAGTCCTTGCCCCTAACCGAGCACGATGCGCGTGAGCGCCATAAGCACCCACAGGCCGATAATGAAGCAGACAATGAACAGCAGCACGAGCACGATGGCCGCCGCCGGCGAGGTGGGCTTGACCTCGGGAACCCTGCGCGCCATGGCCTAGCGCCCCACTTTCGTGCGTGCGGAAGCATCCGCAAGGGCGGCCACTGGGGCGGGTGCGGATGCGAGCCCAAAAGCGGATGCGGATGCGAGCCCGCAAGCGGGTGCGAAGCGCGAGCAACGATGGGCGGAAGCGCTTTGGCGATCGCGCGGATATGTCAGCGATTTCGTCATGGGCGTATTCTAGTACAATGAGCCATGCGGGTCACCAACGGTAACCCGCACGGCATGATAAACGGAGGATACCGGCCCAGAACACACGGGCTTGAAACTCTTTGCCGACCGGAGGTGCGGGACGCCCTGATTCGCTCAGACAGTCCTCGCTCTGCAGAACAGGACATTCAGTCCTGTTCTGTTCGCTGCGGAACTTGCTCGGTCAGGGCATCCCGCACCTCCTCTGCATCCGTAACCCAGCTGAGGAGGAGCAAGCCGTGAACGCCCAGGACTTCGAGAAGAGCCTTCGGGATATCGTCGGTTCGCAGAATGTGCGTCCTGACGAACCCCTGGCCGAGCATACGACATTTCGCATTGGGGGGCCGGCGCAATGGCTCGTGACACCGCGCTCCGAAGACGAGGTGGCGGCCGTCGTGTCGACTTGCGAGGCGGGCGGGGTTCCCTGGCGTGTGCTGGGACTCGGCTCCAACGTGCTCGCGCCCGACGAGGGACTTGACGGCGTGACGCTTCTGCTGGCGGATAATTTCGCGGACGTCGAGGTGCTGCCCGGCAGCCTCGTGCGGGCAGCGGCCGGGGCCACGAACGCCGCCGTGGCCGCCGTGGCGCGGGATACCGGGCTTGCAAGCTACGAGTTCGCCAGCGGCATTCCCGGCACCGTCGGAGGCGCGGCCATCATGAACGCCGGCGCCTACGAGGGCCAGTTCTCGGACGTAGCCGTGGAAGTACGCTGCCTGGTGCCCGACGGGAATTCGTGGAGCATCGTGAACGTGCCGGCAGCGGAAGCCAACTGGGGCTATCGCACCAGCCGCATGATGCGCGAGGGCTGGGTGGTGCTCGGGGCCACGCTGCAGCTGCGCGCCGACTCCCCTGCCGCCATCGCCGCGCGCATGGAAGAGCTGCGCGAGCGCCGCGAGAGCAAGCAACCGCTGGAGATGCCGAGCGCCGGCAGCACCTTCAAGCGCCCCGAGGGCCACTTCGCGGGGGCGCTCATCCAAGAGGCCGGCTGCCAAGGCCTGCGCGTGGGCGGCGCGCAGGTGTCCGAGAAGCACGCCGGCTTCGTCGTGAACACCGGCGACGCCACCGCCGCCGACGTGCTAGCACTCATCGCCGAAGTGCAGCGCCGCGTTCGCCAGACCACCGGCGTGGAACTGGAGCCCGAAGTGAGGCTGTGGCAGTAGCCTGGCAGCAATTCGCAGGGGGCCCGAGAGTATCCACAGAACAACGCGCTCTTTTGCCGTTTTTCAAGCACAGCCCGTAGCCCGAGGTGCCTTTTCGCCACACACCCGAGTACAACTCGCAGCCCGAGGCGCTTTTTTGTCAGGGCAACTGCGCGCCTTCGTCATTTTTGCGGGTCGGGCTACGGTGTTAGCTCATGTTGACAAATAGATGCTAAGCAATGACCTGCTTTTTTGCTCTATACTACAAAGTTTGCTGCATACAACACCGTAGCCCGGGGCGACTTTTTGCCAGGGGCGTCGTCACTCGTTGACATTTTCGAAGGTCTGGCTGCGGTCTTCGGCGGCGGCTTTGCGGCAGCGGCGGTGCAGAAGGTAGGCCCAGGCGAGAACCCTCAGCCTTCGCAGCCGCGCCACGCCTCCCTGCGGGTCTCGTCGAGCACGTCGGTCACCCACTGCACCACATAGAGCGGATCCACAGCGCACTCGACCCCGGGGCAGTGCCGCGCGACGACCTCGACGATCCATCTGGCGCCGTCGACAAGGAGACCACAACCACAGCCCTACCGCCCGATGAACCGGTATCCATCTTTCTCGGACAAGATCCGCGATATGGCACCTGCCCTCTTCCAGGATCGGAAGTTTGGTACCCCGAATTCGGCCAAAAACCGCAGTTTGGTACCTCGACTCCGAAGAAACACCAGGTCAGAAATTCGTACGTGCAAGTTTTCAGGTACCAAACTTCGCAATTTGACCAAGGCAGGGTACCAAACTGCCAAACTTGGCACCATTCGATGCCAAACTCCGCAAGTTGGCCGCAAAAAGGGCGACACCAGGTACCAAACTTCCGTTCCTGACGTCGCCCTTGTTGTTTTCGGGCATCAAACCCCCGGTCCCACCGACGGGCGGTCGCACGCCACCCTCCCGAGCAGCCACCTCATGCAGCGGCAACTACCTCGCGTGGCAGTAACTACTTCGTGCGGAAGTAGTCGACACCGCCTTCGAAGAGGGGCTGGTAGGTGTTGCCGAAGGTGTTCTTGTACAGGCCCGCGCCGGCGCGTTCCGTGTGACCCATCTTGCCGAGCACGTGGCCGTCGGGGCTCGTGATGCCCTCGATGGCGAGCACCGACCCGTTGGGGTTCACCGCCAAATCCATGGAAGGCTGCCCCGCGGCGTCCACGTACTGAGTGGCAACTTGTCCGTTCGCAATCATGGAATCCAGCAGAGGCTGCGGCGCCACGAAGCGCCCCTCGCCGTGGCTGATGGCCACCGTGTGCATCTCGCCCACTTCCATGCGGCTCATCCAGGGGGACATCGTGCTGGCCACGCGCGTTCGCACGAGCGTGCTCTGGTGACGGCCGATGTTGTTGAAGGTGAGGGTGGCGCAATCGGCGTCCATGGGACGGATGTCGCCGAAGGGCACCAGGCCCAGCTTCACGAGCGCCTGGAAACCGTTGCAGATGCCGAGCATGAGGCCGTCGCGCGCCTGCAGCAAATCGCGCACCGCCTCGGTGACCTCCGGGGCGCGGAAGAAGGCCGTGATGAACTTCGCGGAGCCGTCGGGCTCGTCGCCGCCGGAGAAACCTCCGGGAATCATGACAATCTGGGACGCCCGAATAAGACGCGCCAGCTCGGCGGTGGATTCAGCCACGGCCTCGGGCGTCAGGTTGTTCACCACGTACACGGTAGGCACGGCGCCGGCCCGCTCGAAGGCGGCAGCGGAGTCGTACTCGCAGTTGTTGCCGGGGAACACCGGAATGACCACGCGCGGAGCACCGGAGGCGTCGCCCAGCAGCGCCGGGCCGTGGTAAGCCGGAGCTGCCTCCCCTTCGAAGCTGATGGCGGGCACCGTCTCGGCCGCTGCGCGCTCTTCCGGCGAGGTGCGGTACGGGAACACGCTTTCAATCCCGCTGCCGCGTTCCCACGCCTCCTGAACCACGGCGAGATCGGCCACTTGGCCGTCACACGCCAGCTCGTAAGCGCTGGTCACCTGACCGAGTGCCACCACATCCACGTTGGCGTCGAGTCCAGCGTCTTCCAAACGCGTGACGACGGACTGGGCATCCTCGCCGGCAGCCAGCTCGATCACGAACGTGCCGTAGGCCGGCTCGAACAGCTGGCCCATGTCGATGTCCTCGTCCACGGTGATACCCAGGCCATTGCCCACGGCCGCCTTCACCAGCGTCTCGGCCAAGCCGCCGTAGGCGCCGCTCGCGCAGGCCCGCACGACACCCGCACCGATGAGGTACTCCACCGCGTCGAAGACGGCGCAGATGCTCGACGCCAGCGCGTCCTCGAAGGAAACCCAGATGAGGTTGTCGCCCGCTTCCTTCAGCTCCGGCGAGGTGACGCGGTCGATGCCACCGATGGCCGTCGCGAAGGACACGAGCGTGGGCGGCACGTCCAAGTCCTCGAAAGAGCCGGACATGGAGTCCTTGCCGCCGATGGCGCCCACCCCGAAATCGATCTGGGCCATGAGCGCGCCGAGCACCGCCGCCATGGGCTTGCCCCAGCGCTCGGGATCCTGGCGCAGCTTCTCGAAGTACTCTTGGAAGGTGAGGTACATGTTCGCCCGCTCGAAGCCGGTGGCCACGAGCTTCGCCACCGAATCGAGCACGGCCATGTAGGCGCCGGCATAGGGGTCGTAGGACGAAAGATACGGGTTGAAGCCCCAGGACAGGCCCGAGACCGTCGTGGTCTTGCCGCCGAGCACCGGCAGCTTCGCCACCATGGCGAGCGCCGGGGTGAGCTGGCGGGTGCCGCCGAAGGGCATGAGCACCGTGGCCGCGCCGATGGTGGAGTCGAAGCGCTCCACGAGGCCCTTGTTCGAGGCGCGGTTGATGTCGCCCATGAGCGCCGCGAGGGACACTTCCAGCGAGTCGGCGTCGCACACGGCGTCCACCACGGGGTCGGTCAGCTCGCTTGTCGCCTCGAAAGCGCGGTCGCAGGCGCTTTCGGCGAAGCTCTCGTCGGCCGGCGCGGGCACGGCCACCGCCGCATGCTTCGGCGCGCCGTTGCTCGCGAGAAACTCGCGGCTCACGTCCACGATGGTGTCGCCGCGCCAATGCATGCGCACGCGCGGTTCTTCCGTGACCTGCGCCACCGGCGTGGCCTCCAGGTTCTCCTCGTGGGCGAGCGCGATGAAGGCGTCCACGTCCTCGGGGGCCAAGGCCACGGCCATGCGCTCCTGAGATTCGGAGATGGCCAGCTCCGTGCCATCCAGACCGTCGTACTTTTTAGGTACGGCATCCAGGTTGATGTCCAGGCCGTCGGCCAACTCGCCAATGGCCACCGACACGCCGCCGGCGCCGAAGTCGTTGCAGCGCTTGATCATGCGGCAAGCATCCCCGCGGCGGAACAGGCGCTGGATCTTGCGCTCCACTGGCGCGTTGCCCTTCTGCACCTCGGCCCCGCAGCTTTCCAGAGATTCCACGGAATGGGCCTTGGAAGAGCCCGTGGCACCGCCGATGCCGTCGCGGCCCGTGCGGCCACCGAGGAGCACCACCACATCCCCCGGTGCCGGCGTCTCGCGACGCACGTGGTCGGCCGGCGTGGCGCCCACCACGGCACCGATCTCCATGCGCTTGGCGGCGTAGCCGGGGTGGTACAGCTCGTGCACCTGGCCCGTGGCCAGGCCGATCTGGTTGCCGTAGGAGGAATAGCCGGCCGCCGCCGTGGTCACCAGCTTGCGCTGGGGCAGCTTGCCGGGAATGGTGTCGGCCACGGGCACCGTGGGGTCGGCCGCGCCCGTGACGCGCATGGCCTGGTACACGTAGGAGCGGCCCGACAAAGGATCGCGGATGGCGCCGCCCACGCAGGTGGCCGCACCGCCGAAGGGCTCAATCTCGGTGGGATGGTTGTGGGTCTCGTTCTTGAAGAGGTACAGCCAGTCCTGCTCCTCGCCATCGACATCCACCTTGCACTTGATGGTGCAGGCGTTGATCTCCTCGGACTCGTCGAGGCCGGTGAGAATGCCCTCTTTCTTCAGCCACTTCGCGCCGATGGTGCCCATGTCCATGAGGCAGACCGGCTTCTCATCGCGGCCGAGCTCGTGGCGCAGCTCCAGATAGCGGTCGAAGGCGGCCTGCACGTTGGCGTCGGCGATTTCCACGTCATCGAGCACGGTGCCGAAGGTGGTGTGGCGGCAGTGGTCGGACCAGTAGGTGTCGATCATCTTGATCTCGGTGATGGACGGATCGCGGCCCTCTTCAGCGAAGTAGGCGCGGCAGAACTGGATGTCGGCCAGATCCATGGCCAGGCCGCGCTCGTCGATGAAGCGGGCCAGCTCGTCATCGGAAAAGGCGGTGAAGCCCTCGATGACCTCCACGTCGGCCGGGCGCTCGAAGGCCATGGCCAGGGTGTCGCGAGGCTCAAGCGAGGCTTCGCGGGCCTCCACCGGGTTGATGACGTAGCGCTTCACGGCCTCCACGTCATCGTCGGCGAGATCGCCTTCCAAGTAGTACACCACCGCCGAACGCACAGCGGGGCGCTCGCCCTGGCTGATGAGCTGGATGCACTCGCTCGCCGAATCGGCGCGCTGGTCGAACTGGCCGGGCAGAAACTCCACGGCGAACACGGCCGCACCGTTGGCCTCGGGCAGCTCGAAGGTAGCGGTGTCGGATTGCGGCTCGGAGAACACCGTGGGCACGCAGGCGGCGAATAACTCGTCCGTCGCGCCTTCCACGTCGTAGCGGTTCACCAGACGCACGCCGGTCAGCCCCGAAATGCCGACGATGTCGCGCAGCTCGGCGGCCAAGGCGCGGGCCTCGCCGTCGAACCCGGGCTTCTTCTCAACATAGACGCGAGATACCATGGATGTGCCTCTCTCTTCAAGGAATGAGCGCTCGAACTTTTCCATAGGGGTGGACCTTAGTTCAACTGACCCCTCGTACGGGGCGACCTCGGTCGCTCCTCACCAAGTGGAGTCACCTCACTTGAGAAGGGGCGACCGAGGTCGCCCCCTACGGTAGGTGCTACTCGGTTTTTTGAGCTTTTTCGGCCTCTTTGGCGGCCTTCTTCTCGGCTTGCATCTTCTCACGGTTCGACAGACGGAAGCCGCTGCCGAACAGGCCGCGGCGGGCCGGCTTCACCGGAGGCTCGTCGGACTCGCCGGCATCGGCGGCATCGGCATCCCCATCGGCCTCGCCAGCCTTCTTCTGGGCCGCATGGCGGTTCTGGTTCTTCCCCGACCCCTTCGCCTTCACCTGCTTGGCCTGCTGCACGCGGCGCGCCTGCTTCTCGGCCTTGGCGTTCTTCTCCTCAAGCGCCAGCATGCGCTCCTGGTAGGCCACGCGCTCCTTCTTGATCTTCCAAAAATCGAGCACGAAAGCGGCGATGATGAACACGTAGGCCAAGATGAGCGTCACAACCGCCACCTGAGGCGGCAGCGACTGCTGGCCGACGAAGCTCAAGGTCGTGCAGCCGATGGCCGCGATGAGCAGGATCCACCAGATGAGGCGCAGACGCTTGTAGCGCGGCGTGTCGGGCTTGTAGTACTTGCGCTCCACCTCGCGCTGCTTGGCGGCGGCGGCCTTGCGGGCGGCCTTCTCCTCGGCCTTGCGCTGCTCGGGCGTCTTCTTCGCCGATTTCACGGTGACCGAGGCGGCGGCCTTGGCCTTGGGCTTGGCCGAGGCGGCCGACTTGCGCGTTGTGCCGGTGCGCTCCTCGGAGGTGTAGCGTTCGTTCATGGGGTTGCGTTGGGACATCTCTCTCCTTCAGTTCACGTCATCTTGAGCGCAGGCCGAAAGGCCGAAGTCGAAAGATCTCGCGAGATTTTTCGACTCGCTCCGCTCGCTCAGAATGACGGCGGGTTTTGCGGGCGGGCGGCGCTAGAACGTCGCGGGGTCGAACTTCTTGCCGGTGATGGTCTCGTAAGCCTGAATGTACTTCGCGGACGTGGCGTCGATGATCTCCTGGGGAAGGCGCGGCGGGTTCCCGGTCTTGTCCCAATGGGCCGTCAGCCAATCGCGGACGAACTGCTTGTCGAAGCTGGGCTGGTCCTTGCCCTCCTCGTAGGTATCGCCGGGCCAGAAGCGCGAGGAGTCGGGGGTGAGTACCTCGTCGGCCAAGATGATGGTGTCACCGAGACGGCCGAACTCGAACTTCGTGTCGGCGATGATAACCCCGCGCTCGGCCGCGTGGTCGGCGGCGGTGGTGTACACCTTCAACGCCAAGTCGCGCAGGGCCGTGGCATCCTCTTCCCCGAGGATTTCCGTAAGGCGCTCGAAGGAGATGTTCTCGTCGTGGTCGCCAATCTCGGCCTTGGTGGAGGGGGTGAAGATGGGCTCGGGCAGCTTCGAGGAGTTCACGAGGCCTTGGGGCAGCTCTATGCCGCAGACGGTGCCCTCGCGGTTGTACTCCTTCAGGCCGCTGCCAGCCAGATACCCGCGCACGATGCACTCGGCGGGGAACATGTCGGCCTTCTTCACTAGCATGAAGCGACCGCGCAGATAGTCGGCGTAGGGCTGGAACTCCTCGGGCAGGTCGGCCACGTCGGTGGAGATGAGGTGGTTCTCCACGACGCCGTCGAGCAGATCGAACCAGAACTTGGAGAGCTGGGTGAGCACCTGGCCCTTGTAGGGGATCTCGTCTTCCAGAATGTAGTCGAAGGCCGAGATGCGGTCGGTGGCCACGAGCAGCAGCCTGTCGCCCAAATCGTACAGATCGCGCACCTTGCCCTGCGCGTCGGGAGTAATGTCGATTCCCGCCATGAGTGCCCTTTCTCCTTGATGGCCCGGCTGCCGCTCCGCTCGAACACCGCCCAACGGACGCCGTTCGAGCGCAGGTACCCAAGCGCTTTTCGCGTATCGGACATTATGGCACAAATACGGCCCTCGCACCGTCGCTTCACAGAGAACGGCACGATACCCCTTCTGTTCGAAATGGCCAAAAAGTACCCATTAACTGTCAGTCGGCGCACCATTTCTGGCCATTGATTGTCCGGCCAGCAAAAAGCCCTCCATCCGTTTCGCGTTTCGCCTGGTCAGAAGACGCGGCAATCGACGAGAACATGGACGCGCGCGCACCAAATGCAGCTAGCGGTCCTTTTTTGGCCAAAACGGGGCCAGCACAGGGGGCAACTCGCAGCTAGCTACCCGTTTTTGTCCAATACGTGTCCACCGCAGGGCTAGCTCGCAGTTAACGACCCCTTTTCGGCCAAAACGTTACCATCCCAGGGGCTAGCTCGCAGCTAGCTACCCGTTTTTGTCCATCTCGATCGTCAGGCGCCCAGCAATGCCGTAAATCGCGCCATCCGGATCGCCGCGACGTTGCTTCGAGGCCGCAAAACTTGCAGAACGCCGAAGGGCACCTTCTCCTATCGGCTTGCTTTCGCGGGCTTTTTGTGGCCGGTGCGCTTCTTGGAGTTGCGGCGGTGCTTGGAGGCGTCTTCGTCGTACAACGGGATATGGATGGTGAAGCAGGCGCCCTTGCCCTTCTCGCCTTCCACCTGCACCCAGCCGCCGTGGCGGTCGACGATCTCCTTCACCACGGCCAGGCCCACGCCCAAACCACCGCTCTCGCGGTTGCGGCCGGCGTCGGCGCGCCAGAAGCGCGAGAACACCATGCGGGCCTCCTCTTTGGAAAGGCCGATACCGGTGTCGCGCACAGCAATGGAGGCCATGATGTCGCCCTTCTTCACCGACACCGTGATGTGGCCGCCCTCCGGGGTGTAGCGCACGGCGTTGGAAATCAGGTTCGCCGTGGCCTGGCGGATCATGTCGGCGTCGCCCACCACCATGACGTCGGGCTGAGCGTCGTACTCCAGGGTGAGGCCGGAATCGGACACGAACATCTCATGGGTGGCAATGATGCCGGCGATGAGATCGCCGACGTTGACAACCTCTTCCTTCATGGGCTCGGCGCGGTTTTCCAAGCGCGACAGCTTCAGAAGGGCGTTCACCAGCCGCGACAGGCGCTGGATCTCGGAATTCACGGTGACCAGGCGCTCCTCGTCGGCCTCGTAGACGCCGTCGATCATGGCCTCCACCGTGGCCTGGATGGCCATGAGCGGGGTGCGCAGCTCGTGGGCGACGTCGGTGGTGAGGCGCCGCTCCAAATCGCGGTCCTTCTCCACCGACTCGGCCATGGCGTCGAAGGTCTCGCCGAGGCGGGCCACCTCGTCCTCGCCGGTCAGCTTCGTGCGGGCCGACAGATCGCCGTCGCCGATGGCCCGGGCCGTCTTCATAATGCGGTTGATCGGCGACACCAAGTTGCGCGCGAAGAGGAAGCCGATGCAGGAGGCGAGCACGATGGCCACGCCGCCGGCGATGAACATAGCCTGGTAGGAGTTATCGCGGAACTCCTGGTCGGGCTGGCGCATAAGGGCCTCGGAGCCGTAGACCCACAGGCGCACGGTGCCCACTTTCTCGCCATCGGGAAGCACGATGGAAGCCGTGACCGCCTGCGAGCGGTCCTGAGGTGCGAAGGACGTGAACACGTCGCCCTGCTGCTCGTCGATGATGACGGAGGAGTCGAAAACGGTGCTCCCCTTCAAGTCGATCACCCGCACGCCCACACCGCTCGTGAGCTCGGTGGCCTGGGCGGCCGGGCGGGTGGTCTCGGGATTCCACAAATCGCCGGTCTCCTCGTAAATGGCCGCGATGCGGTTCGCCGTGGTCTCGCAGAGCGTCTGCATGTTGTCGGCCGTGTAGGTGCGGAAATGCTGTTCCCACACAAAGGAGACCACGCCGATGGCCACAAGGGCGGTCATGGCGGCGATGAGGGCGAAGGCCAAGGTCACGCGGGTCGTATAGGACAGGTTCGACCAACGCAGGTGCTTCTTTTCCTTCTTGCGTTCCGGAGAAGGCGAAGAGGCCGCCGGCGGGGCGACCTCTTCAGCGGTTTCCAGAATGCGCGGTTTTGCTTCCGTCTCGGTCATGGAACTCCTTCGAAGCAGACGGCGGACACCAAAGCCGAGCGGCTCCGGCGGCAAGTACGCGAAATGAACGGGCGATTACTGGCCGTTCTTGGTGGGATCCTCGAAGCGGTAGCCCACGCCGTGCACGGTGTGGAGCCACTTCGGGTTGCGCGGGTTGTCGCCGATCTTGGCGCGCAGGTTCTTCACATGGGAGTCGATGGTGCGCTCGTAGCCCTCGAAGTCGTAGCCGAGCACCTTCTCCACGAGCTCCATGCGGCTGTACACGCGACCGGGGTAGCGGGACAGCGTGGTGAGCAGCTTGAACTCGCTGGCGGTAAGATCGATCTCCTCGCCGGAGACGAGCACCTTGTGGCCCGACACGTCGATGGTGAGCTCGCCGAACTCGAGCACCTCGCGCTGGGGCTCGGAATCGGCGTGCACGCGGCGCAGCAGCGCGCGGGAGCGGGCCACCAGCTCGCGGGGGCTGAAGGGCTTCACCAAGTAGTCGTCGGCGCCCAGCTCCAGGCCGATGATGCGATCTTCCACCTCGCCCTTCGCCGTCAGCATGATGATCGGCACATCGGAGGTGTCGCGGATGACGCGGCAGACGCGCTCGCCCGGCACCCGGGGCAGCATGAGGTCGAGGATGACCAGATCGAAGTGATGCTTCTGGAACTCTTCCAGGGCGTCCTGGCCGTCGCCGACGGCGGTCACCCAGTAGTTCTCGCGCTCGAGGTAGGCGGTCACCGCATCGCGGATGGCCTTCTCATCTTCAACCAGAAGAATGCGTCGCGTTTCGTTGCTCATGGAATGTGCTCCTTGCATACTCGCTTGCAGTTTCTAGGATGCCCAAGCTTAAATCTGTGTTGACCTGCTATTTTATCTGCAGCTGGCACATATATCAGCCCGGTAGTCGTGTTTGCGTTTATTGTAGCGTTTGGCTCCATACGGTCGCCGAGGTGTATGCGAAATGACACAATAGCCCCATGCCACAGAGAAGATCCGCGCCCACGCGGCGCGTTGCTACAAAACAACCCACATCCCTCTCCCTGCCCGGGGGCCATGAGCTTCTGCTGACGCGCCGTCACTTTCTTTACGGCGTGGCCGGCGTGGCTGCATTGGCCGCCGTGGGCGGCGGGGCCGCTTGGGCTGCCGGTCGCTCCAACGATGACGATGCCCTGAAAACCTTGAAGGTGCCCGAAGGCGCCGTTACGGCCCAGAGCTCCCTGGAAAAGATGGAAAGCTACGAGGACGCCGTCACGCTTGCCGGCTCGGCGAAGCTGCCCTTCGGCACGCTCGTCTGGTGCAGCGACGACGCCGTCGCCGCCTGCTTGCTTCCCACGGAAACCGCCAAGCCCCTGGCCGAGGTGGGGCTGCTCGATCTGGTCTCCGCCGAGTGCACCACTATCCTCGAGCACGCCGTGGGCGAGGCCGAAGGCTTCGAGATTTACGACGTGCGCGCCAATGCCGCCGGCGTCATCTGGACCGAGGCCGACATTTTGGACAGCCTTTGGCGCGTGTACGCGGCGCCGCTTTCCGGCACGACGTTGGGCGAGCCGCAGCTGCTCGACGAGGGCGACGTGAACTGGGAGATGCCCACCTTGGCCGTGGCCGGCGCTTTCGCCTTCTGGCAGCGTCTTCCGCAACTGGACGGCAACGCGCGCGTAGAGGACTCCCTCCTTAAGCGTGCTGCCTTCGGCACGGCCAACGTCCAGATGGTATATGCCTCCCAAGGGCGCATGGCCTGCGCGCCCACCTCCTGCGGCGACAGCCTCACCTTGGCCCCCCGTGCCCGCACGAGCGGCACCTACTACCAGCTCACGCACTTGGACGCCGCCACCGGCGAGGTCACCGACGCCTGCGTTTTGCCCTCATCCATGCGACCCATGGAGTGCAGCTGGGGTAAGACCGGCTTCAGCTTCGCCTTCGACGGCATCTACAACTACGGAGAGGGCATCGCGAATTTGGGCACCTACCTGCCTATGGAAGCTCCCGAGGCGGTCTCGCTCACGGCGGCCAACGCGGAAGAGACGGCTGCGGAGACGGATGAGGCGGACGATGCCGCACCGTACCTTCCCGTCGCCTGCGCCAATCCCGGCACCGAGGCCTACAGCGCGGTACCTTGGTTCCATTTCGCGGCGAACCCGCTTTCCGCACCGTGCTGGTGCGGCGACTGGCTCATGGTGCGCGGCGGCAGCTTCGTGGTGGCCGTCGATTTGGCGGGACGGCGCTATGCGCAACTGCCCCTCGAGGAGGGGTCGGGCGACTACAACGATTTCCTCGCCTCGACGCACGTAGGCACGCGGGCCGTCACTTATTGCAACGTGGACTACACCCCCATCGGCGGCGAGCAGCAGAAGCACTGCCTCGTCCGCATTTGGGAACCGGCGGCGTAAGGGCGCTCTAGCTTGTCCGCGATCGGGACGGGAGGGCTCCCGTGAAGACCTCTGCGCGCCCTCCGAAGAACGCGGCCGTTAAGAAACAGCTTCCACTTCAGCAGCAACGATGCCGGGATAGTACCGGCCTATGTGCGTTCCTTCCGCTGTTTCTTTTGCCGCGTTCGCAGGAGGACAAAGCGCGCAGCGGGCTTCACGGGGGCCCTCCCGTCCCGATCGCTGTTACAACCCGAAGTACTCCTGTTTGGCGGTAAGGATGCGGGTGAGGGACTCGTCGAGGCGCTCTTCAGTCAGCTCGCCCACTTGCACCGCGCTCAACACCCCCTGGTAGGCCTCGTCGAGGCGCTCAGGCATGAGCGGGATGTCGCAGCCGGCCTTAAGTGCCGCGACCGCCGCTTCCGCCGGGGTGTAGTAGTCGGTGATGGCGCCCATGGAAAGCGAGTCGGTGACGATGATGCCCGTGTACCCGAGAGAATCGCGCAGCATGCCCTGAACGACGGCCGAGCTGAGCGGGGCCGGCGTGCTGTCGCCGACGATGTTCGGCAGACTCACGTGTCCCACCATGATCATGGGCACCCCCGCTTCGATGGCCGCGCGGAAGGGCACGAGGTCCACCGTTTCCAACTCCTCGTTGGTCGCCTCGATGGTGATAGCGCCCTCGTGGGAATCACCGGCCGCCGCGCCAATGCCCGGGAAGTGCTTGGCACAGCAGAGCATCTTCTTGTCGCGGAAGCCCTCCACCTCGGCCCGCACCATGTCGGCGGCCACGGCGGCGTCGCTCGAGAACGAACGCAGGCCCATGGTGTCACTGCGCAGGGGATCCACCACATCGGCCACGGGAGCGAAATCCAGGTTGAATCCAAGGGGCATCAGGTAGTCGGCGATCTGCTCGGCGGCGCGCTTGGCCGCCTCGGTGTCGCCGGCGCTGCCGAGGGCCGAGGCGTCGCCCACATCTTGAGCCCCGAAGGCCTCATTGTCGGCGACGCGCACGACGGTGCCGCCCTCTTCATCGACAGCAATGAAGGGTGCCACGTTTCCGGCGTCGGCGTAGAACTGCTTGACGTTCGCGAGCATGGTCGTCGTCTGCTCGGGGTCGAGCAAGTTCTGAGCGAAGTAGACGATGCCGCCCACGGGATGGGCCGTTACTCCCTCGCGAGTCATGTCGCCGGCCTGAGTGACTTGCGACACGCCTTCCACCAGCGCTTCCGGCGTCACGATAAACAGCTGGGCCACCTTCTGCTCGAGCGTCATGGCGCCGATGCGCTCGTCCACAGCAGCACGCGCGGCGACTGCGGCGGCTTCGGGGTTCTGACCGTCACCAGCGCCTTCGCCGCCCGAACCGTCCACCCCGGTCGGTCCGCCCGTCCCGTTCGATCCGTCGCCCGCGCAGCCGCTCAACGCTAGGCTTCCGCCGGCCAAAGCCGCCAGCCAGACAAAACGGCGGCGGGTGATGGAATCAACCAGAACAGTCACACTACTTCCCTTCGAACAACGCGATCCCCTCGAACGACGCAGTCCCTTCGAGCCAACCGCGCACGCACTCGCAATTTCACTTACGCCCACCAGCATAGCGCCAGGAACGCCTTGCGGCAACGGGCCACCGCACGATGCCGAAGCACGTAACGGTCACTTCACTTTCTGTGAAGACGGAGGCACGCCGCTCGCAAATAGGGAATAATGCGAGATATCGCAAAACGGCGATCGAAGCAGGAGGAGGATTTGTGACCTATCTCATCACCTTTCTGGAGGGCATCATCACCTTCGTGTCGCCGTGCCTGCTTCCCATGATTCCCATCTACGTCACCTACTTCGCCGCCGGCGAGGAGGTGCGCACTTCAGTGGTGCTGCGCAACGCCCTCGGCTTTGTGCTCGGCTTCACGTGCGTGTTCATCGCTATGGGAGCTTTGGCTTCGTCGGTGGGCGCGTTCTTCATCGAGTATCAAAGTGCCGTCAACGTGGTGTGCGGCCTGGTGGTCATCGCCTTCGGACTGTACTTTCTCGGCATCATCAAGATCAACCTCTTCCACGGCGCGAAGAACCCGCTGGCGGGACGACAGCTGGGATTCTTCTCCTCGGTGCTGTTCGGCGTCATCTTCTCCATCGGATGGACGCCGTGCGTGGGGGCGTTCCTCGGCTCGGCGCTCATGCTGGCCTCGCAGCAGGCATCGGTGGCGCAGGGCGTTATCCTGCTTCTGTGCTACTCGGCCGGCCTCGGTATTCCGTTCGTGGCGGCTGCCGTGCTCATCGACAAGCTGAAGGGCGCTTTTGCCGTCATCAAGCAACATTACGATATCATTAACAAGGTATGCGGCTGGTTTCTGGTCGCCGTGGGCGTGCTCATGGCGACGGGGCTGCTCGGCGGCTTCTTGCGCCTGCTGAGCTAGCCGGTGGAACCGGGCCCGAAGGAGAAAGGTTCGAACATGAGCGAGAACGAGAAGACGCCGACCGACGCCGGAACTCCGGTTGAGACGGAGATCGCGGCCGACGAGCAGACTCCCGATGCTGGCGGACAAGCAACGACGAAGGGCGCTCCGGCAACGGCAAGCGCGACCCCCGCGGCAACTGAATCTTCGGCAGCCGAGCAGCGAGGCGAGGTCATCGGCGAGCGCTTGGCGGCTTTGGAAGCAGAGGAGAAAGCCAACGCTGCCACCCCCGAAGGAGAGAAGGCCGACCGCAAGAAACACGTCGGCGTCATTGTGGCCGCCGTCGTCTTTGCCGTGCTGCTCATCGGCGCGGGCGTGGCCTACAGCGTCCTGGCGCCGACGGTCGATGACAAGCAGATAGAAGTTACCGGCACCGATGCCGTCCAAGAAACCGAGGTAGATGCCACCGCCGACGCCGACGTTTCCGACGATACCGGTGACGGCAACGGCGCCAACGCAGCCACCACCCCGGCCCCGGACTTCACCATGACCGACGCGGATGGAGCGACCCTCACCCTGGCCGACTTCAAGGGCAAGCCGGTGCTGCTGAACTTCTGGGTTAGCTGGTGCGGCCCCTGCGCCAGCGAGATGCCCGACATCCAGTCTGCCTGGGAAGAACACGGCAACGACGTCGAGTTCGTCATCGTGAACATGACCGACATGAACGGCGAGACCGAGCAGTCCGCCAAGGCCTTCCTCGCCGAGAACAACTACACGTTCCCGTGCTACTTCGACGCCAACAACTCGGCGGCCACGGCCTTCGGAGTGAGCTCTATCCCGCAGACCTACCTGATCAACGCCGAGGGCAACATCATCGGCGCCTACATGGGCGCCATGGATGCCTCAGTAATCGCCCAGGGCATCGACATGCTCACCGGCAACACCGCTGCCCCCGCTGCGCAGTAGACGCCTCTTTCAGCATTTGTTCGTACAAAGAAGGCCCCTAGCACAATCAGCGCCAGGGGCCTTCCATATAGGTATGCCGATACCCGACTAGAACTCCAGCTCCTGCAGGCGGTCGAACACCACGTCTTTGCGGGTGAGGAAGTCCCAGGGGTCGAAGATCTCGTCCAGCTTCTCCTGGCTAAGCAGGGCCATGGCCTCGTCGTCAGCTTCCAAGCGCTCGCGGTAGGTGGGGCCGTCCACGGCGTTCTGGATGTCCTCCCACACCTTCATGGCGTTGCGCTGCACGATAACGTAGGCGTCCTCGCGGGAGATGCCCGCGTCCACGAGCGCCAGCAGCACCTTGCTGGAGAAGATGAGGCCCTTCGTGCGCCACAGGTTGTGCTCCATCTTGGCCGGGTAGGTCTGCAGGCCGTCGAGCATCCACTGCATCTTCCCGAACATGTAATCGAGCGCCGTGAAACTGTCGGCCAGCACCACGCGCTCGGCGCCGGAGTGCGAGATGTCGCGCTCGAACCACAAGGCCACATTGTCGAAGGCCACCTGGGCGTTCGCCTTCACCACGCGGGCGAGGCCGCAAACGCGCTCGGCCGTGATGGGGTTGCGCTTGTGGGGCATGGCCGAGGAGCCCTTCTGCCCCTTGGTGAACGGCTCTTCCGCCTCGATGACGTCGGACTGTTGCAGCAGGCGCACCTGCATGGCGATGGACTCAAGCGTGGAGGCGGTCACGGCCAGCGCGGCCATCACCTGGGCGTGGCGGTCGCGAGCAAGCACCTGGGTGGACAGCGGATCGGGAGTAAGGCCCAGCTTCTCGCAGACGTAGGTTTCCACAAAGGGATCGATGGAAGAGTAGGTGCCCACCGCGCCGGAAATAGCGCCGGTGGCGGCCACAGCGCGGGCCTCCTCCATGCGGGTGAGGGCGCGCTTCAAGGCCCAGGCCCAGCTGCCGAACTTCATGCCGAAGGTCATGGGCTCGGCGTGAATGCCGTGGGTGCGACCGACGCACAGGGTGTTCTGAAACTCGAAGGCGCGGCGCTTGCAGGTCTCGCCGAGACGCTTGATGTCGTCGATGATGATGTCGCAAGCCTGCGTGACCTGATAGGACAGGGCCGTGTCGCCCAGGTCGGAGGAGGTCATGCCGTAGTGCACCCAGCGGCTGGGCTTGTCGGCGCCCTCGGGGATGTCGGCGTCGATGTAGTTGGCCATGCAGGTGGTGAATGCGATGACGTCGTGATTCGTCACTTTCTCAATCTCGTCGATCTCCTCAACGGTGAAGTCGGCGTGATCGCGGATCCACTGGGCCTCCTCGCGCGTGATGCCCGCCAGGCCGAGCTCGGCCTGGGCCTCGCAGGCCAGAACCTCGATCTCCTTCCAAATGGCGAATTTGTTCTCAAGTTCCCAGATGCGACCCATTTCCGGACGAGTGTAGCGACCGATCATGCGCGTTTCCTTTCCCTGGCAATGTGCGGTTCCTTATTGCGTAGATTACCAAAAACCGCCCGCGCGAACCCCCGACATCCCCAGTTAATCCGTGGGTGAGTTGTGGGTGAGTCGCCAAATTTCGGGGAATTCAATCTCGGTGGGCGATTCGCGAGGCCGTGGCGCCTCCTACCATCTTGCATCGTTCGAGGCAGCGCACGACAACGGCTGCCTACCACGCTAACTTTAGGAGGGTTCAGCATGCGTTCCATCAATCTTTCTCGCCGATCGTTTCTCTCGGGAGCTGCCGCAGCAAGCGCGCTGGGGGTCATGGCCCTGAGCGGATGCGCGCCCCAGGCAGAACCCGCAAAGGAGGTCGCCGAAACAGGAACTGCGCCGAAGGAAGTCGTCGAGACCATCGACACCGACCTCCTCATCGTCGGCCTCGGCGGCTCGGGGCTTGCTTGCGCTGTTCAAGCGGCACTCGACGACACCAACTGCCTGGTCATCGAGAAGAACGCCGAATCAGGCGGAAACGCCCTGGGCGTCGAGGGCATGTTCGCCATCAATTCTTCCATGCAGAAAGCCGCAGGGATCGAAGAGATCACTCCCGCTGAAGTCATTGCCGCTCAGATGGAGATGCTGCAGTACCGGCCCAACGGCGCCGAGTGGGTCGAATTCTGCGAAAGCTCGGCGGCCAACATCGACTGGTGCCTGGAGCAGGGGGTGGAGTACAACGGAACGGTGGATAACTATTACACGGGCCTTCTGCATACCTTCCATTGGTTCAAGGAAGGCAGCTGCTCCAAGGGCTACGTGCCCCAGATGACTAAGCGGGCCGAGGAACTGGGGGTAGAGGTTCGCTACAATACGACAGCGAATGAACTCATACTAGATGATAGCGGCGCGGTTTGCGGCTTGTACGCCATTGGTCAAGATGGTGAAATTCTCATCAATGCGAAAGCCGTCATCTTGGCTACGGGTGGTTTTTGCGGCAACCCCGACATCATCAAGCGCCAAGGGTGGAACACCGACGACATGGTTTGCCTGGGCCTGAATGGAACGGGCGATGGATTCAATATGGCTACTGCGGTTGGGGCAATCGACGACCTTGCCAACGCTTCGCAGAGTATTTGCCCCACTATCCCCGCCTTCCCCGTCACTGATTACAAGGCCGATCCGTACAACCCTATCAACGGGTTGGGCGGTATCGCAACGGGCGGCCCCATTATGTGGGTCAACGAGACCGGTGATCGATTCGTGCGTGAGGACACCACTTCGGTAATGGCTCCCTCCTCGGCCAGTATCGCCACAAAGCGCAATGCGGCGACCTACTGCGTCTTCGACCAGAACATTTACGACACGTTCTTCGGCACGACGCCCGAGGCGCAGGCCATGTTCGAAGAGTCCATAACATCCGACAACGGATACAGCCTCTACTCTTCCAACGATCTGGCCGACCTCGCCCAGCATTTCGACATGGATCCGGAGAACTTCAAAAACGCCGTGGCCCGCTATAACGAAAGCTGCAAGGCGGGAGCCGATAAGGACTTCCTCAAAGATCCCTCCCTCCTGATTCCCGTAGAGCAGCCCCCGTTCTACATCGGCCGCATGAGTTATGTGTTCTACTTCGCCACGGGCGGTTTGAAAGTGGATAAGTTCCAGCGCGTTTGGGACATCGACAAGCAGCCCATCCCCGGCCTGTACGCTATTGGCAACGAGGGCAACAACCACTACGCGAGCGTGTACACCATCAACATTCCGGGTACCGCCTTCGGCCATCAAGTGAACTCCGGACGCGTTGCGGCGCAGCAAGCGGCCAAGTACATCAACAGCTAGCCGCCCGATAAGCACCCGACGGCAAATCGCCCTCCCCTCTCGCCCGCGACCGAGCCCTTCCCTCCCACGGCCTGGTCGCGGGCCTTTACTCTTCGAAAGAAGAGGCCCTTTCGCGAACGAGTTCGATCAGCTCTTCCTTTGAGTGAATACCGAGCTTCGTATAGATGTGACTCACATGAGTTTTCACCGTTTGGTCGGATACGCAAAGCTCGTCAGCGATTTGCTTCCGCTTTTTGCCTTCAGCAAGGCAAAGCGCTATCTCCATCTCCCGCGATGTGAGGCCCGCGTCCAATGCCAGATATTGCACGGCAAATTCCTGGGGCGTGGCCGTACTCGTATCGGTGCTGGGACGAACGACGCCCCAGCCAAACCGTACGTTTCTGATCCCCGAAAGACCGAGAGATCCAATGAGAAGCACAAAGATGGCACAGGCGGCAACATCGCCGATCGGCGCCTCCAGCCAAAGGGATAGCGTCGTTGCCCCAGCACCTATCACCTGGCCCCCTACGAAAAACAACGTCGTCAGCGAAATGACCCACGGCGCCGGCAAATCGAACTGCTTCGAGAGATACGAGCAGACTCCGCACATAATAAGATGGAGGAACGCATAGCCAGCCGCAACAATACCTACGCCCAAAACGGACGCTTCGGCGCAAACGCAAATGAGAAGCATCCCGAAAGCCATGGCAGGAAATGCCCGGTGGTAAATGAGGTGGTTGAAGTCCGTTTGCGCAGCCACCATCATGACGCCTAGGACGACCGCCGCTATTCCGTAGCACACCCCGTTAAAGGCAATGTGCGAGCCTTCGACGCCAAGCGCCGAATAAGCAACGATATAAAACCCGAAAACAGCCCCATGCAGCGCTGATGTTGCTAAAAGCTTGTGCGGCCATGCGGTATTTTTATTAAGCCCGCGCATAAAGACCTGCCTCAGAGGCATCCCTTTGAAAACCAGCAAGTTAACGGGGATCATCGCCAGCGGAACAAAAAGGCGAGCAATGTCTTTGCCCCATACTCCCATAAAGCCCAAGGCAACCATAAGCGTTGCCGCGACAAGCATTCCGGCAACAGAAACAAGCAAAGTGTTTCGCGCACCGATTTGAGCGACAATCGAAGCCGTCATGACCACAATCAGGGTTGTGCCGAGACACATCAGAATCGACCCGACGTAGGCGACCCTGGAAACAGATCCAAAGAAATCGGTGTTCCACGAAGATGCGATATCTATCGTTACACCTGCTGCCATAACAAGGCACACAAGAACGAGGAATCTTCTCCGCAGAAAAAGAGACGCGATTTTGCGGTACCACAGAACGGCAACGAGGTACCCCAGGGCGTAGCAGAAAGCGACAACGATCCAAGGGGCCACGAGGCCGGGTTCAAAAGTCCCGTCGACAGCGAAGTCAGGCACCTGAAAGGTAATCCCCAGCCAGAGAAAGAACAGTGCGACCGAGGCGACAATGGCAGTGTTATCTCGAAGAACCCCCACGTACGTTTTGATGCGATCCCTCATTTGCTCCCTCTTTGCCGTGCACGATACTCTTTCCACGGTTCGACACTGCAGATACTGGCGCATAGTCGGCATTTTGGCTGACCAGACCGCCTTCAGCGGAAACGTCTCGCCCCATTATACTGGCAACAACACAGAGTAAGCTCGATGAGCCTTGAGCGCTTTCACAGCATCGACTCTTTTGAGGCCCTTTCGAAAAGCCGCAAAAGGACGCGCCAATGTGCGCAAACCTGCGCGAACCTGCGCAAATCAGCAGGATTCTTTGAGCAACGAGGAATATTTTCATTGCAGAAACCGGAGCGCTCGGGTAAGATGCATTGTTACGCGGAGGAGTGACCGAGAGGCCGAAGGTGCTCGCCTGCTAAGTGAGTATGCCCCACAAGGGCATCTAGGGTTCGAATCCCTACTCCTCCGCCACTTTGCCTTTTCTCGAACTCCCTACAGGGAGTTTTTTATTTCCCCCATGGCCAGCGACGGCGGGTGGTGGCGGCGAGGCGCTTTTTGCGGTAGTTGGGGTTGTGCTTGAGAAAGCGCCAGTTGGCGATGCGGGTGATGAGGAGGCCGACAAGACCCACGATCATGAAGCTGAGCGAGAGGTCGAGCACCGCCGGAGCATCGTCGAAAAAGGCGTACACCGACACCAGGGCGAAAAAGCCGACGACGACGCCGTTGAACCAGGTGAAGATTTTGATGAGCACCTCTTTGGCGCGAGCCGGAGAATGGCGGTACGTGACCACCACGTAGATGAGCCCCGCCGCCACCGCCATGACGATGAGCAAAGGGACGACGCGGGACAGGCGAGCGAGAAAACCCATGATTACCGCCCTGGAACGACGGCGGCGCGCAAGCCGGAGAGGCTCGTCGGGCGCGCCCACCAGCCGTGAGCCGTGGCAGCCGTGGCGATGCGGCTGGCCCCGGCAAACGTGTCCACCAGCGCGAAAGTGGCCGAACCGCTGCCCGAGAGGAGCACGCTTTCGCTGCCCGCCTGTTCCGCGAGCCATTCGCGAATGGAGGGCAGCTCGGGCAACAGGGCCTCGGCCGCCGGCGCGAGGTTGTTGGCGAGAACCACGTCGTCGGCGCGAGTAGCGGCGAGGTCGCAAACGAGCACGTCTTGGGGCACGGGGCGCGGCGCAGCGTCAAAGCGCTTATAGGCCTCGGCGGTGCAGACGCCCTCTGCTGGTTTCACCAGCACCACGGAGCGCCGCGACGTTTCCAGACGGCGTTGCAAAACCTCGCCCACACCGCCGAGCAAGGCACAACCCCCGTGGAGGAAAAACGCCACGTCAGCCCCAAGCGACCGGGCAACGTCGGCCACGCGCTCGTCATCGGCCGCAAGGCCCCACGCCTTCGCGAGGCCCACGAGCACCGCCGCCGCGTTCGACGAGCCGCCGCCCAAGCCGCCCTGGGCCGGGATGTGCTTTTCGATGCGCAGCTGGATGGCCTCGGGAAGATCGCGGCCCACCGCCCGGGACAGGCGATCAGCAGCTTTGAAGGCGAGGTTGTCGGCCGCCGGCACAGCGAGGTCTTGGCCCGTGCGGTCGGCCAAGTCGATGGTCATGACAAGGTTGTCCGCCGGGCCGCCCACGGCAACGTCCTCGCGGGACGCCCCTTCGGCGGTGCGCTTCGCCAGCTCATCGGCCGAGATATCTTCTGCGCACAGGTACAACGTATCATGCAGCGCGAGCGCGTGCATGATGGTGTCGGCATCGTGGTAGCCGTCCTCGCGGCGCGCCCCAATGGCCAAAAGCAGATTCACCTTCGCCGGCGACACCAGCTTCATCGTGTTCGGCCCCATGAAAGCAGCCGCCGACCACTGGGCCTCCCGGGCCGCCGCCAGCAGGTTCACTTCCGCCTCGCGATTGCGCTGGGCGTTCTCGGTCATTCGCGTTCCTTTCCGTAGTCGGCCGCTTGCCGCTCCCTAGGCGTTCGTCATTCGTTCGTGGGAAAAATTATAGCGAATGGGAAAGCGACGCCTGAGAGAGTCACCAGCGCTCTTTCAAATCTCCGCCAGGAATAGAGACAGGTCAGAAATCCAGTTGACCAAAACTGGAAACCTATGGTCTCAAGCATCCAATGGGCACCACGCAGACACCATCTTCACGACGATAGCCGTACTCGGTGGCGGTGATAACGAGCTTCACGTCGGGAAGACGTAATGGAACTTGCTCCTCCTTTTTGTTGCGCTCGGAAACAAGCCGCTCAATTTCAAGAAGATGCTTTGCGCCTTCATCAATTTCACTTTCGCCCAGCTTGAATTCAACAAGCGCATACCGCCCATCGTCAAGATGGAGCACCGCATCGGCCTCCAATCCGTACCGGTCGCGATAGTACGACAACTCGCCCCCGAGCGCCGAGGAATATGCCTTCAGATCCCTCATGCAGAGCGACTCAAAGAGGAAGCCTAACGTTTTGAAATCCTCGTTGAAATACGCTGGACTCAGTCCAAGCGCGGCGACGGCAACTGACGGGTCTACCATGTTTCGCTTTCTCGAAGCCCGTATTGCCGTTTTGGATCTAATGGCCGGGCACCAGGCAAGAACGTCCTCAACAATGTAGAGTTTTTCGAGCGCTTCAAGATAATCGTAGAACGTCGACTCAGACAGCTCCGTCGTTGCTCGCACGTCGCGGTAGATCGTCTTCGTCTCTGCTAAAGTGCATAGATTGCGTGCGTAGGAGCGCAGAATCGCTTCAGCCCAGCGCGGATTTCTCTTTTGTCCATCTATGTCAGACATATCAACAAAGCATGTTTGGCGAAAGAGATCCTTGGCCACTGCTAGCTGCGAACGCAAGGAGGTGTTGTTGATGGCGTGCGGCCATCCTCCTCGGCATATCGCCACGATCAACTCATCGATGGAAAGCTTCGAGGTGCAGCCGTCATAACTCGTCGAATCATCAAAGAGCGCTTTAAGAGATACGGAGCCCTCTGACTCGCCGCTCTCGAAAAGGCTCATCGGCTGCATCTTCAACGTTGAGATGCGTAAAGTACCCGTATGCGGGGTGTCCACCTCTTGCGACGTCGATCCAGTAAGAATATAGAGCCCGTTCTTTTGCTCATCATCCACCGACTTGCGAACAGCGCCCCATAGTTTCGGCGCATCTTGCCACTCGTCGAAGAGCCTCGGCTTCGGGCCCTCCAGCAGCCGCGAAGGCTGCGTTGCCGCTACAGCAAGGTAATTGTCGCGCTTATCCTCATCTTGCAGCTCCACGACACTGGCGGCTTTCTGCTTCGCTGTGGTAGTTTTACCGCAGCCCTTAGGGCCCACAATAAGCGTTGCACCGAAAGATTCCAGACGAAACTCAAGCTCTCGATCGGCAATGCGATTGCGATACTGCACTGTCGCTTACTCCCTTCTCAGAGCTTATCCGATTTCATTATCTACATCGTATTTTACACTGATTTGCGATATTCTGTTGGAGAGATTTGCGCTCAAATTTTAGATACATTTGCGACGGAGAGATAAATGGGTTGACTCGTAGGCGAGAAAGACCGGCCACACCTCATCCAAGATTTGACATCGGCTTCTTGCGCCGGGCGCGGAAGAAGCCGCGCAGCAGGGCCACGCACTCTTCCTCCCGCACGCCACCGGTCACTTCGAACTGGTGGTTCAGGCGCCCATCGGCGTGAATGTCGTACAGCGTGCCCACCGCACCCGCCTTCTGGTCGGGCGCACCGTACACGCAGCGGGCAATGCGCGCCTGGTGCATGAGACCGGCGCACATGATGCAGGGTTCCAGCGTGACGTAGACGGTGCAATCGGTTAGACGCCAGGCGTCCAGCACGCGGGCCGCCTCCTTCATGGCGAGGAACTCCGCATGCCCCGCCGGGTCGCGGTCGGCCTCGCGGCGATTGCGGCCCCGAGCGATGACGCGCGGTTCGGCCAACGGTCGTCGCGTGCCGCGGTCGATGGGCTCGTACACCACGACAGCCCCGATGGGCACCTCCCCCGCCGCGCCCGCAGCCCGCGCCTCTTCCAAGGCCAGCGCCATATACTGCGCGTCCAGCGCCTGTTGCTCTTCGGGTGTGCGATGTTCGTTCATGGAGGGAATTATAAGCGGTGCCGCGCAAACAACCGCCGCGCAACGCGGCAAAGCAGGCGATTCCCCATAATCGCAGCGGAATGTGGTATCCTGTGCGTCGCGTTCGCCGCACAGCGGCGACAGCCCGATGATGCGGAGGCGTGTCCGAGTGGCTTAAGGAAGCAGTCTTGAAAACTGTCGTGCCGAAAGGTACCGTGGGTTCAAATCCTACCGCCTCCGCCAGAACCTCCAAGGCCCGACTCGCTCGGGCCTTTTTCAAATCTCGACCCTTGTCGGTGACAAAACAAGACCCTCCTGTGCACATTTATGGACTTATATAGACATTCAGAAAGCCTGCTAAGATCCTAGTCAGGAGATGCGGGAATGCCACATTTGCATTTTGCCTGGTCAGACCCATCATGCTTTGCGTGACGAGTTGGCGCGCGCTACGAAACGGAAGACCGATGCCTATATAAATCCAAAAACGCGCACGAAACAGGGATGTTTTGTCACCAGGCTAGCAGTGCTGCCGTGTCCGACCCCCATCACCGCTCGACCGGCGCAAAACCGGGCGTTCTGTCACCGGGTATACCAGCCTTGCCGGCTCCGATCCCTACCGCCGCTCGATCGGGACGTAGGGCTTGGTGCCGCGGATGGTGTTTTTGTAGGCGGGGCGGATGATGCGCTTGCCGGCGGCGATTTCCTCGAAGCGGTGCGCTGCCCAGCCGGCCATGCGAGCGCAGGCGAACAGCGGCGTGAACAGATCCTCGGGGATGCCCATCATGGAGTAGATGAAGCCCGAGTACATGTCCACGTTCGCGCACAGCTCCTTGGTGGAGCCCTTCTCGCGGGCGAAGACCTCGGGCGTCAAACGCTCGATGGATTTCAGCAGGTTCAGCTCAGCCTCGTATTCCGTGCCGGCGGCCAGCTGCTCGGCGAAGCGCTTGCCGATGACGGCGCGCGGGTCACTCAAAGTGTACACCGCGTGTCCCATGCCGTAGACGAGCCCCGTGCCGTCATAGGCCTGCTTGTTCACGATCTTCGCCAGGTAGGCGGCCACCTCGTCGTCATCTTCCCAATTCTTCACGTTCTCCTTGATTTCCGCCTGCATGGCGCGCACCTGATGGTTCGCGCCGCCGTGGCGATGTCCCTTCAGCGAACCGAAAGCCGCCGCGTAGGTGGAATAGGGGTCAGTGTCCGCCGAGGACAGCACATGGGTCGTGAACGACGAGTTGTTGCCGCCGCCGTGCTCGGCGTGCAGGCACAGCATGATGTCGAGCATGCGGGCCTCTTCCGGTGTGAACGAGCGGTCGGGGCGCAGCATGGAAAGGATGGTCTCGGCCGTGGACTGTCCGGGCACGAAGCGGTGCATGATCATGGATTCGTGGTTGAAGGCGGCCTGCTTGGCGTAGTAGGCCAGCACCATGATGCGCGGCAGGCGGCTGATGAGCGAGAGCGCCGTGTGAATCTCGTGCTCGGGAGAGCGGTCCTCGGCGGACTCGTCGGCCGCGTACAGGCGCAGGATGGAACGAGCCATCATGTTCATGAGATCGGGCGAGGTATCCACCATAAGAGTGCTGGCCGTGAATCCGTCGGGCAGCTCGCGCTGGGAATCGATCACTTCCACGAACCGGTTGAGACGCTCCTGCGTCGGCAGCTCTCCCATGAGCAGCAGATAGGCCACCTCTTCGAAAGCGAAGCGGCGCGTCGGATCCAAATCGCCCAGAAGGTCGTACAGGTCGTAGCCGCGCAGGCGCAGGGAGCCCTCGGCCGGCATCTTCTCGCCGTCGGACATCACATAGCCGTGAACGTTGGAGATGTTGGTCATGCCCGCGAGCACGCCCGTGCCGTCGGCGTTGCGCAGGCCGCGCTTCACATCGTGGGCGGCATACAACGCCGGATCGATGGCGTTCACCTGGTAGAAGTTCTCGTACAGGCGCACGCGGCGAGCCTCGTCGTCGCTGATCTCGATGGGCTCGACCTCGTCGATTTCGGCATGGTTGTCCACGCGGATGATGGCTTCATCTATTTCCATGGCCATGGGGCACCCTCCCGGAAAATGGTCGCTACACGGGTATCGGACTATTCTAACGCCTGCCGCGCCCCCTACAGGCGGGGGTACGCTCCGCCGCCGCCCCGCGCGGCGAACGGCGCATTTTCAAAAAAGTTGAAAATTCTCGTTGACAAGGCTTTGGGGCCATGGTTAAATAGTCGTTGCTGTTCGGAAGTGCGCCGTTACCTCAGCTGGATAGAGGGACTGACTACGAATCAGTACGTCGGGGGTTCGAATCCCTCACGGCGCACCATTTTAGATCGTTCAGAACAGAATAGAAGCCGCCTCGAGCGGTTCTTTTTTTGTCAGGCCAAGGAAAGGAACGTACTTGAAGGTTCGAAAATCGAAACCTCACAGTATGTAGACTTCCGGCTTCTCGCCTCCGCGCGGTCGTCGGAAGGGACGACTGCCGAGCATCAACCATCGCCTTGGGCGCCACTGCGCTTACGTTCGCACCGTCAGCGACCCGCGCACGCTGCCCCGCCCCGATGCACTGATGCCCACCGCACGGAGGAACGCACATGCTCTATCTTTCTCAAATGATCGGCGAGCCCGTGGTCGACGCCCAAGGCGAGCGACTCGGCACCATATCCGACCTGGCCATTTCCACGGGCGAGGTCTTTCCGCGCATCACGAGCCTGGCCTTCCAGGGGCCCGGGCGCGTGCCGTTCATGATCTCGTGGCGCAAGTACGTCGACACCTTCGACGACGACGGCATCACGCTGTCGGTGGACGCCCACGACATCCGCTTCAGCTACCTGCAGCCAGACGAGGTGCTGCTGGCCCGCGACCTTATGGACCGCCAGATCGTCGACACCCAGGGCCTTAAGGTCGTGCGCGTGAACGACCTTAAGCTCTCGCAATCCGGCACGCAGTTGCGCCTGCTCGGTGCCGAGGTGGGCGTGCGTGGCATCCTGCGCGGGCTGCATCCGCTGCTGGAAAAGGCCGTCGTGAACGTGGCGAAGCTCTTCCACAAGAAGGTGGACGAGCAGCTCATCGCCTGGAACTACATGGATCTGCTCGACCGCGACCTGTCCGAAGTGCAGCTGTCGGTGACCCACCGCCGCTTGGACGAGCTGCACCCCGCCGACGTAGCCGACATCCTGGAGCAGCTGGACCCCCAGCAGCGCGCCAGTGTGTTCGCCCATTTGGACGACAGCCGCGCCACCGAGGCCATCTCCGAGATGGAAGACGAGTACCAGGCCGAGTTCATCGACGACTTGCCCGACGCGCGGGCCGCCGAGCTCATCGGCAACATGGATCCGGACGACGCCGCCGACATCGTGCGCGACCTTCCCTACGAGAAGGCCGAGACCCTTTTGCGCCTCATGGGCGTGGAAGACGCCGCGGAAATCCGCCGCCTGCTCGGTTACAAGGACGGCACCGCCGGCGGCATGATGACCACCCAGTTCGTCTCCGTGCCGAAGACGGCCACCGTGGCTGACACCATCGAAGTGCTGCGCGCGCTGCCCGAGGATCATCCGACGGTGCACTACGTGTACATCACCGACGAGTACGGCAAGCTGCTCGGCGTGAACTCCCTGCGCACGCTCGTTCTGTACAACGCCGACCGCCTCATGGGCGACATCATGTACGACGACATCATCAGCTGCCTTCCCTCCGAGGAAGAGGAGGACGTGGCCGCCGACATCTTCAAGTACGACATCCCGGCCATGCCCGTGGTGGACGAGCACGGCACCCTGCTCGGCATCGTCACCACCGACGACGCCTGGGACGCCATCGAGGACGATGTGGCGGGCGACAAGACGAAGATGAATGTGCTGTCGATTGCCGGCATTACCGTCGCGTCTCTCATGGGCCTGTTCCTTTACTCGCTGATTTTGCTGCAACTGGCGGGCTCGCTGCATCTCGGCGGCCTGCACTACTAGGAGGCTGCCATGAACGCGAAGGACATGCGCACAACGGCCGCCGGGCGCCTGGGCGCCGAAGAGAGCGCGCGGCACCAGGCAGCCGAGGAGATCGCCGATACGGGCATTCCCGCCGGCGAGCAGATCGGCCCCGCCGCGACGAAAAAGCCGTCGAAGCTACTGCTGGTGCTGGCGGCCATGGGCCCCGGCGTCGTGACCGCCATGGCCGGCAACGACGCCGGCGGCATCTCCACCTATTCCACGGCCGGCGCGAACTTCGGCTTCGGCACCCTGTGGGTCATCCCCATCATGTGCGTGCTGCTCGCCGTCGTGGAGACCACGGCCGGCCGCATGGGCGCCGTCACGGGCAAGGGCTTCGCCGCGCTCATCCGCGAGCGCTTCGGCATCCGCATCGCCGCCTTCGCCATGCTGGCGCTTCTGGTGGGCAACGTGGCCACGACGTTCTCCGAATTCGCCGGCATCGCCTCGGGCATGGAGATGTTCGGCGTGTCGAAGTACATCTCGGTACCCGTGGCGGCCTTGGGCGTGTGGCTGCTCGTGGTGGGCGGCTCCTACAAGCGCGTGCAGCGGGTGTTCCTCGGGCTGTCGCTGGTGTTTCTCACCTATGTGGTGGCGGCGTTCCTCGCGCAACCGAACTGGGGCGAGGCGCTGCATGACACCGTGGTGCCCACCTTTGTCGGCGACGTGAGCTTCATCTCGCTCGTCATCGCCATGATCGGCACCACCATCGCGCCTTGGATGATGTTCTTCTCACAGAGCAACGTGGTAGAGAAGGGCCTCACCCCTAAAGACCTCTTCTCGCAGAAAGCCGACGCCGTCTCCGGCACCATCGCCGCCTGCGTGGTGGCCTGGTTCATCATCGTGACCACAGGTGCGGTGCTCTTCCCCGCCGGCATCACCATTGACTCGGCGGCCGATGCCGCCGCGGCTCTCGCCCCCTTCGCCGGCCCCTATGCCGAGGCGCTCTTCGCCGTGGGGCTCATCGCGGCGTCGTTTTTAGCTGCCTGCGTGCTGCCGCTGACGACCGCGTTTGTCATCTGCGAGGCCTTCGGCTGGGAGGCGGGCGTCTCCTTCAAGTGGCGCGAGGCCCCCACGTTCAAATCCATCTTCACCTTCGTGATCGCGTTCTCGGCCATCGTGGTGCTCATTCCCGATGTGAACCTGTTGGGCATGATGCTGACGGCCCAGTTCGTCAACGGCGTCATTTTGCCCATTCTGCTGGCGCTCATGGCCATCATCTCGGCGGACAAGTACATCATGGGCGACTACCGAAGCGGACGCGTGTCGAAGGTGCTTCTGTGGGCCACCGTCGGTGTGGTGGCGGCGCTCACCGTGGCGCTGCTCGTGATGCAGGTGCTGGGGCTCGCATAGCCGTCCGCTCCGTCCGCTCCATCCGCCCGCCGCGCCTCTCTTGCCGGCTTCCTTGCGCTCCCCTTCCCCACTTAAACGCTCATCGATTACTGAATTCAACAGGGTGTTTACGTAAGCGAATCGGTGCGCTCATCGTTTGGTACATCCCTTGTATTTGCGTTTTGCGGCTCGCATACTGCTAAGTGCCGGGAACAAAAAAGGACCGCTCCCGACACACCTGCGGGTGACGCAACGTCGGCACGGGCCGTTCGTTCGCGTCGATGGAGCGCAAGCTGCAGACCCGTAGGCGTTTACACGTTAGGAGGCTGCAGTGCAATTCAAAGCATCAACAGATTATGGACTGCGCGCCGTCTTGTACCTGGCCGCGCAGGGGCACACCTGCTCGTCGAAGGATATCGCCCAGGACATGTCGATCCCCCGCGACTACCTCATTCAGCTCGCGCAGCTTTTGCGCAATGCCGGCATCATCGAGGCGAGGCCCGGCAAGCACGGCGGCTATCGTTTGGCCAACGACCCCTCGAAGATCACCCTACTGCAAGTGGTGAACGCGCTGGACGACGACGCCAAGGACACGACGCGCACCCGTCGCAAGGATCGCGCCGATGCGTCCATGGTGCAAGGCATCAAGCAAGCGTACGATCTGATTCTCACCGGCTACGACGCCTACTTCGACAGCATCACGCTTCAGATGCTGCTGGACGCGTCCCAGGATGAGTCCATGGGCAAGGAACTTCTGGCCGGGCGCCTCATCGCCGAGAGCCAGCGCCTGCTCGCCGAAGCTGCTGCCGCGGCGTAAGCGACCGAACGGCGGACGGTCTGCCGCATTCCATAATTGCATCAGAACAAGGAGGGCTCCATGGTGGAGCCCTCCCCATGCCATTCGCCAGACGATTTCTCTACCGATAATTTGGCAAAAATTGCGTTTGTTAGCATCGGAAGTGTCTCTGTTCCTGCACGCTAAGGCCACATTCAGATCATTGGAAATTTGATATATACTATTTCATTTATTCTCTTATGAAATATTGCATATCCCCTTTCTTAGCTCTTGGACCAACGTGCTCATAGCGCTAACAAACGCAAAAAACGACGAAAAACAAGGCCCTTTCTGCTCTAGTAAGTATGCGCCCAGGCGATGCGACCGCACCTGTGATCGCATCGCCTGGGCGCCATCCCGCAGCCACCTTCATAGGCGCAGCTGCACGGTCGGCCGTCTTCGCTATGCCTTCGCCTTCTTCGACGCCTCCATGCGCACGAGCACCAGCACGGCGATTACGATGAGCACTACGCCCAGCGCCAGCGAGATCCAGGGGCTCTTCGTGAAGCCAGCGATGACATAGCCCACGAAGCACACGATCATAACCAGGGTCGCGTAGGGAATCTGCGTGGCCACGTGGCGCAGGTGGTTGCACTTCGCACCGGCCGAGGACAGAATCGTCGTGTCGGAGATAGGCGAGATATGATCGCCGTAAACCGCACCGGCCAGCGCCGAGCCCACGGCCACGAGGAACAGCGGGTCAGCGGCATCGAACACGCCGATGATGATCGGCAGAATGAGCGCGATGGTGCCCCAGCTCGTGCCCATGGCGAACCCTATGAACGCCGCCACCAGGAAGATGATCGCCGGCAGAAGGTCGAGCCCCACGCCCAGCCCGTTCAAAAAGCCGGACACGAACTCGCCGGTACCCAGAAGATAGCGGCAGCAGCCGCCGAGCGACCAGGCCAGCACGAGGATCATGATGGCGCCGATCATGGAGCGCACGCCTTCCGACATCGCCTCCACGAAACCGCCCAGGTTCATGAGCTTGCGCGGCAGGAACATGGCCGCCGCCACGCACAGCGCCACCACCGCGCCGATGCACAGGCCCATGACCGGGTTCTCGCCGACCGCCGTGGCGAAATCGACGCCGCTGAAGAAGCCGCCCATGTACATCATGCCCAGGATAGAGAACACGATGAGCACCAGGATGGGCACGATGAGATCCCAAATGGTGCCGCGATCGGAAATGTTCAGGCCCTTGTACTCCTCGATGGCCCCGGCGGCGGCATCGTCGATGTCGCCCTCCTCGGTCACCACGGTGGGAATGTTCGGCGCGCCTTCCAAATCGACCTGGGCCTTGTCGGCGATGCGAGCGAGGGACACCGCCTCAAGCGCCGAGCCCTCCGCCGGAATGCGGCCCTCGGCATCGGCCTGAGCCGCGGCCATAGGGCCGAAGTCCTTCTGAAGGAACAGCATGAAGAACACGAAGAAGATGGTGAGCAGCGCGTAGAAGTTGTAGGGGATGGAGGCCACGAAGGTGTTGAAGCCGTCCTCGCCCATGTAGCCGCCCACGGCCACCGCCCACGAGGATACCGGCGCGATAATGCAGACCGGGGCCGCCGTGGAGTCGATGATCCAGGCGAGCTTCTCGTGGCTGACGCGGAACTTGTCCGTCACCGGGCGCATGACGGCGCCCACAGTGAGGCAGTTGAAGTAGTCGTCCACGAAGATGATGATGCCGAGCAGCGCCGTGAGGATCGAGGCGGCACGGGCGTTCTTCACATGGGTGGTGACCCACTCCGCATAGGCGCGGGAGCCGCCGGCCGTGGCGATGACCACGGTAAGCGCTCCCAGAAGCGCAAGGAACAACAGCAGCGCCCCGTTGCCGGCTATTTGCTCGGCCATCATTTGGGGCACCATGGTGAACGAGGCAACGAGCTGCTCGCCACCGACGCCGTTCAGTGTGAACTGGTAGATGATCATGCCCGTGAACACACCGATGGTCAGCGACGAATACACCTCCTTGGTGATGAGCGCCAGGACCAGTGCCAAAATCGGCGGCACAATGGACCACAGGCCCGTGGCAATGAGTTCGAACCCTTCCATGACCTTCCTTCCTCAAGAGGCCGAGGGCATGACACCCGCGAACGCGCGACGCCGGCGCGCTCGGTGCGCGAATGCGCGATGCGAGCACCGCGAGCGCTCTCGATGCGCGCGCCTCTGCGCTGTGCGACGAAATACGGTTGACGCCGGTGCCCTGCCCCCGGCCTTCTGGTGACAGAACAGCATAAGTATATCCGAGTTAGTCACAGAAAGTCCCGCGATCACACGGGACTTTCCGGGTTTCTCTTCTTCAGTTGTGGCTCTTCGCTCTTACGCGTCGGCGGCAGCGCTTGCCGTGGCGCTTTCCAGCTCCTCCTGAGCGAGCTCGCGGTCGTACTCGCGGTCGATGGCGCTTTCGGGCGTCGGCGGCTTAATTTGGAAGGGCACCGCCGGCGTGAACAAGCTCACCGCCGGCACAATGACCAGCGAGATGATCATGCACAGCGCGCCGCAGTTGATGGGGCTCGCGATGAGCGGCGTGCCGCCGGAAAGGGCCAGGCCCATGTTCACGGCGGTCAGTCCCACACCCACGACGAACGAGCACCACACGCTCGCCTTCGAAATGCGCCCGGAATACAGGCCCCACAGGAAGGGACCGAGGAACGAACCGGCCAGCGCACCCCAAGAGTAGCCCATGAGCTGGGCGATGAACACCACCGAGGAATGATACTGGAACAACGCGATGAGTGCGGAGATGGCGATGAACCCCACGAGCAACCCGCGCATCCAGATGAGCTGCTTCTTCTCGGACATGTTCTTGATGATATTGCCGTTGATAAAGTCGATGGTCAGCGTAGAAGATGACGTGAGCACCAGCGACGAGAGCGTCGACATGGAGGCCGACAGCACGAGCACAATCACCAGGCCGATGAGCACGTCGGGCAAGGTGGACAGCATCGTCGGGATGATGGAGTCGTAGATGGGCGTGCCGTTGGCGGCGTACTCGATCTGGCCCTCGTAGAGGCGACCGAAGCCGCCGAGGAAATAGGAGCCGCCGGCCACCACGAAGGCGAAGATGGTGGAGATGATGGCACCCTGCTTGATGGCCGGGCCGGTCTTGATGGCGTAGAACTTCTGCACCATCTGCGGCAGGCCCCAGGTGCCCAGCGACGTGAGGACGACAACGCCGAGCAGGTTGAACAAATCGGGCCCGAAGAAGCTGACGAAGGGGCCCTGCATGGCCGAACCCTCGGCGGGGATCTGCGACAGCGAGATGATGGCCTCGGAGAAGCCGCCGTTGTTCAGGATGACCGCCACGATGACAGCGATAATGCCGAGCAGCATAACGATGCCCTGAATGAAGTCGTTCATAACCGTAGCCATGTACCCGCCAAGCACCACGTAAACGCAAGTGACCACCGCCATGCCGATGACGCACACATCGTAGGGCAGCGCGAAGGCCATGCCGAACAGGCGCGACAGGCCATTGTAGACGCTGGCGGTATACGGGATGAGGAACACGAAGATGATGGCCGCCGCCGCGATGCGCAGGGCGCGGGAATCGTAGCGCTTGCCGAAGAACTCCGGCATGGTGGATGCCTGCAGACGATGGGTCATCTCGCGGGTACGGGGGCCTAAGACCCACCAGGCGAGCAGCGAGCCGATAATGGCGTTGCCGATGCCGGCCCACGTGGCCGAGATGCCGTACTTGAAGCCGAACTGGCCCGCATAGCCGACGAACACCACGGCCGAGAAATAGCTCGTACCATAGGCGAAGGCGCTCATCCACGGACCGACGTTGCGGCCACCCAGGATGAAGCCATCCACGGTGCCCGTGTGCCGACGGCAGTAGATGCCCACCGCCACGGCCACGGCCACGAAGGCGATTACCAAAAGAACTTTCGCGATCATTTCCCTCTTCTTTCCTTCCAGTGTGCGGATACGTCCGATGGCGCACACGACTTTTCGCCCGGGGCTACAAAAAAATAGCCACGGGCGAAAACCCGTGTGCTATTGGTATCGGAACTCAAATTGTGGGGAGACCTCGCGCAGGGACTGCTGGGCTTCATGCTGGCTGGCAACAGCGCGGGCCGCCTCGGCGATACACTGAGCCGCCTTGTGCGCACTGGCCAGCGCACACTCGACCGCGTCGGTGCAACACTGGGCAGCCTTATGCGCGCTCATGAGGGCGCAGGCCACCGCATCGCGCGACTGCTGGGCGATGTGCTGGCTTGCCACAGCGAGCGCCGCCGCATCCATGCCACCTTTATGTCCCTGAACGAAAATCATGGCCGACACTTTAGCATAATAAAGTGTGTTTGTGAGTCATAATTTGGAAAAGCCGGCGAGAAGGTGCTGCAGCCACGACTGTCGCGGCCATGGCTTAGAAGATATCAGGAAGCCGTGATGACATTAAGTCCCTTTCGCGACTTCGAGTTCCTTTTTGGCTTGAAAATCACGAAAAATCGGCGCGATCGGAGTAGTAGAGACTTTTTTGTAATACGCCACCTGGGAAAACGAGCGCTTTTGTATTACTGAGAGGCCTTTTTGGCGCTCTTCGCCCGATCTTTCGTGATTTCTAAGCCAAAAAGGCCGCGGGAAGGTCTCTTTTAGGCCCCGTATCCGATCTTTCGTGATTTTGAAGCCACATTTCGCGCCAAGGCATCTCCATCAAGAACATCTTCAGCGAGAACGCCTTCAACGATTCCCGCAAAATTGGAAGAGGCTTCGAGGTGCGCGTTGTGGCCAGCATCGGGGACGAGCTCTGTGGGAAGGCCGGCAGCGCGGACGCGGGCGGCTACCGCGGAGTACTTCTCATCAAGAACGCCGGCAACGTAGAGCACCGGAACGCCGCGGTTGGCCAGGTCGGCAAGGACGCCAAGCGTAACCGCTTCGGCAGCTTGATGGTGAGCGCCCCAGGCTTCCAGAGAGCGGGTCAAAGGCTCTGCATCGCGGGAGGTGCGCTCGGCTCGAATGGCGGCGCGCGCTTCCGCGGGAAGCGCCTGCTGGCTGGCGAACAACGGCAGCGTTTCCCACCAGTCCATGAAGGCCGCAACGCCCTCATCGCGAAGCCGCTGAGCCCAGGCGCCATTGCGCTCGGCTAAGGCGGCCCGAGCGGCTTCGTCGGCAGGCCCGAGCCCCGCGCTTTCTAAAACAAGCCCGGCCAGCGGCAGATTGGGATAGCGCACCACGGTTTCAGCGGCGATGCGGCCGCCCATGGAATAGCCAACGAGCACGGGCGCGGCATCGACCTGCGCGACCAAACGCACGATGGCCGCCACCCGATCACACGCCGCATCGAGGGAGGTCAGCGGGTCGCGCACCGCCCCAGAGACGTTTTTGGCATTCGCGTCGCCTTCCGCGCCCTCCCCGTCTTCCCCGTCTTCCCCGTCTTCCCCGTCTTCCCCCGCCTCCGTACCTTCCAAAACTTCCTCAACGCTTGGCAGCTTGAGGTCGCCCTTGCACTCGTACAAATCGGGTGCATAGGCGCGGTGACCGGCCGCCTGCAGCCGCTGCGCTACCGCATCCCACGACACAGGCGTTTGAGCGAACCCGTGCAGAAGGATGCAGGGGGCCATCCCTTCACCGGCAGATCTCACCACGGTTCCACCGCGTCCCTCCGTAATCGTCCCGCCATCGCACAACTCACCCGAACCCATAAGCGTTAGCGCTGATAGGGGGCGTAGCGGTCGCGGACGCCGCGTAGGGGCAGGGCGACCTCGATGAGGCTTATGCCCGGCGTGCCGAGGAACTGCTCGTAGGCGCTGCGGAAGGCGCCGACCGTGTGCACGCTGGCCGAGGGGATGCCGAAGGCGGCGGCGGCTTCGGTGAAGCGCACGTCCTGGGGCGCGAGGAACAGCCGCTCGAAGTACGGGTCGGCGGAGGCCTGGGGCAGCATGTCGAAGATGGCGCCGCCGTTGTTGTTCAGAAGAACGATGACCAGCGACGGCGTCTCTGCGGATCCGCGGCGCTGGAGCAGCATCTCGCGCTGGAGCGCCAAACCGGAAAGGTCGTGCAGCAGCGTGAAGTCGCCGGTAAGAAACGTCGTCTGGGCGAAGTGCTGCGCCGCGCCTACCGCCGTGGAAACCACGCCATCGATGCCGTTCTGTCCACGATTGGCCATCACAGCCAGGGGCTTTCCGTCCTTTACGTAGAAGGTGTCCACGGCACGGATGCTCATGGAATTCGCCGAAAAGAGGCACGAGCCTTCCGGCGCCAGCTCGAGAAGCGAGCGCACGTAGGCGCCTTCCGTGGCCTCGGAATCGTGGGTGGCCACGCCGTCCCATTCCACGGCGAGAATGCGCAGGCGCGCCTCGTCGTTGAGGGCGACCCAGGCATCAGCAAAGCGGCGCTGAGCCTTGCGACCCTCGGCACGCCAGGGGCTTCGCACGAACCCGAGGGGCGTCGTGCCCACGAACACGTCTGTGGCCGCGTTGAAGTCGCGGGTCTCAGCGATGTCGACGGCCAGGGAGACGGGGCGCGTCCTCTCAAGCAGGGCGGTTGCGCTCTTCGAGGCAGGATAGCGACCGAAGCGGATGACCACCTCGGGCACGGGACAATCGGCGCGCGCGCAGAGGTTGTCGTAGTTGTCGATGATGAGCGGGTCGTCGATGGAGCGCAGGCCCGACAGCGGATCGGCGAGCACGGGCAAGGACAGCTTGCGGGCCCAGGCGAGAATCTCCTCCGCTTCGGCCACGGTTTCGCAGGAGCCTTCGCCGGCGAGCACGAGACACGGCCGCTTCCACAGAAGGCGCTCGATGGACTCGATGCTGGCCTGGGGCAATGTGCCTGCGGGGCCAACGAGCGGGCCCAAATCGAGAAGGGTGCCGTCCTTCGCGGCGATACTGGCGTTGCGAGCGCCCAGAGCGAAGCAGTCGTGGGCGGCACGCTGCATGGCCTGCAAATCGGCGCCGGCGAAATCGGGCTTGAGCGGGGCATCGAAGGGGAAGTTCACGTGCACGGGGCCGGCCAGGTGCATGCAGGCACGGGAAGCCACCTGCAGGTTTGGGTTGTAGTTCACAATGTCGCCGGCCTCGTTGTAGAAGATCGGCTGGGAAGAATCGGCCTCTTCAGCGACTGCGGCCGCAAAGTCGCCAGCAGCATCCCGCGCGGGAGCATCGGCGGGAGCGCCAGCGATCGCGGAATTCGCCGGCATCGCGACGGTGGCAGCAGGATCCATCGGCAGCGCAACGGTGGCAGCAGGATCCATCGGCAGCGCGGCGGCTCCGGAGCCAGCTGAAACAGCAGCATGCTTGCCGAGGGAAGCCGCCGCGATCGCAGAATCCGTCCCTTCCAGCGCACCGGTCGTCGCGGACTCGCGCAACCCCTCCTTTGCCGGCGCCGACTCGCGGTAGGGAGCCAGCGTAGCCGTCGGGCCAAGCGCGGCGAGCACCGCCTCGCGGGCCGCCTGGCGGGCAAAGGCAATGTCGCGGTCGCGGCCGCGCGGGGTGGGCATCGCGCGGAAGGAACGCACGTGATTGCCGTAGGCCTTCAGCTGGTCGGTGGTTTGCGGCGCGCCGAGGCCCTGCAGCTGCGGGGGCCGGTCGCCAGACAGAACGATGAGCGGCACCCGGGACGTTTCCGCCTCGATAACCGCCGGGTAGTAGTTCGCCAAGGCCGTGCCCGAGGTGCACACGAGCGCCACGGGGCGACCGCTCGCCTTCGCAAGGCCCAAACCGAGAAAAGCCGCCCCGCGCTCGTCGATATCCACGTAAACTCGCAGATCCTGGGGTCGGCGCTGCTCCAGTTCGTAGGCCGCCATGGCCAAGGCCGTCGACCGCGAACCGGGGCTCACCACCACCTCGCACACGCCCCAGCGCACCATCTCGTCGAAAAACGCCGCCACGAACAGCGCGGTATCCTGCTGATGAGTCGTCGTTATGGGCATCGCCACTTCCTTTCGCGAATTTCGTCCGTCCATGATAGCGCACGAAACGCCCCCGGAGAGCCGCGCGACAAGAGGCTACGCGCCGAAAGCGGAAAGGATGGTGCGCAGCTTCAAGTCAATTTCCTCGTACTCGGCGTCCGCATCGCTCTCGCCGACGATGCCGCAGCCGCCGTAGACATAGCCCATCTCGCCGTCGAAAACGCCGGTGCGCAGGGCCACGGAAAACTCGCCGTCGCCGGCGCCGTCCACGAAACCGCAGGCTCCCGCATAGAGTCCGCGGTTGTAGGGCTCGATGGCCCGCAGCAGCATCTTCGCCTCCCCCACCGGCGTGCCAGCCACGGCGGGGGTGGGATGCAGGTCCTCCATGAGGTCGGCCAGCGTGATGCCAGCGAGCACACGGGCGCGGGCCGGCGTGAACAGGTGCTGCACGTGGGCAAGCCGCATGATCTCGGGCACTGCGGGCACATCCACGTCGTAGCAAACACGGTCGAGCACGCTGCGGATGAGCTGCACCACATAATCGTGCTCGGCGCGGTTCTTCCCGTCAGCCATGAGCGCCTCCGCCAGCGCATCCGATTCCGCCGAGGTGGCCCCCGTCGGGCACGTTCCCGCAAGGCACATCGACGCCACAGCATCGCCGCGTTTGCGCACGAGCAGCTCCGGCGTGCAGCCGCAGAAGAAGACGTCGGCGTAGCGGTACAGAAGCACCGTGCCCCGGGCGTCGCCGTCGATGAGGTTCACGAGCAGATCCTTCGACGAGAAAGGATGCTCAGCCACAAGGCGCAACCGACGCGAGAGCACCACCTTCGACACCCGGCCCTCCCCAATGGCCGCAAGCGCCGCACCCATGGCCTCGTCCCAGGCCTCGCGAGAATCGGGCTCGAGGGAAAATGGAATGACCGCGCGTTGGCGGGGCGGTGCAGCGGCCACCATGCGCGTGAAGCGAGCCACGCGACCGGGATACACCGGACCGAGCGAGTTTACCTGGAGAAACCGCCCGCGTTCGTTCTCGATGAGCACGATTTCCGGCAGCATGAACCGCAGCCGCGGGAAGGAGGCCATCAACTCGTCGGCCGGCGCGGGATTGGTGGCGTCGAAGCGGTTGAACGAGAAGAACACCGGCGGCTGGCCGGCGCCAGCCCCACCGGCGACCTCACTAGCAGCCGCACCAGTCGCAACCTCACGCAGCGAGCTGCCCTCGCCGTACTCGTATTCCACATCGCGCAAACTGGGCAGCGCGATGCAGCGGCCGAGTCCCATATAGCGGGTCGGGTTCTGCTTGTCGTAGTAGACGAACTGGTCGGTGAATCCTTTCTGCAGCCAGCAGAACGCATCCACCACATCCGCCTCAATGGGCACATTGCACGTGTAGATTCGGGTCATCTTCCGTCCCTGTCGCCTTCGGAGCCACCACTGATTGCCGACTATTCTAACGCTTAACCGACAGCAATCCGCCAAGCAAGCCCATGATGCTCGAAAAACGGGGCGCCCCGAAGAACCAACCAAAACCTACCCGTTCCCAAATCAATGCCAACCAGTTAATTACACATTTACATACCCATTTAAGCGCGCGCTACCGACAAGCCCGCAACGAACAGCAAGCTTAAAAAGGAGGCACTCGCCTCCTTCAATCGACGCAAAGATGCGTTGAGGGAGATCATCGATGGCCGTTGATGACGCACGCCTGAGAGCGGCGGTTGACGCAATCACTGATGTTGAAGGGCTCTCTATGGATCCCGATTCCCTCGTTGAAGACGTCTATCTTCTCGCCTACGCCTTCCCCGAGGACGATGATTTCGAAGCGGCCGTCGCGAACACCTGCCGCGCCCTTACGGCGCTTATCGCCGAGCGCGTTAGTGCCAGCATGCTCAAGTACGAGTTCGACACTTGGTCGTCATACCATTACCAGCCCCGCGTCGCCCAAGGCGCCCGCGCCACCTGCCGCATCATATTCCGAGGCACCGAAGGCAGCATCGAGTCAGGGACTTCGGCCACCGCCGCATCCCCAAGGATTTCTACCAGCGCATGAGCAGCACCCATAATTAACAGCGCGCAGAGAGCGAGGCAATCTTAAGACCCTATGCGGCCATGAATACAAAGGCGCCCCATCGTTGAACGGAGCGCCCGTTTCGCTGTTTCTCATTCGCGCAGCAATATAGTTTCCCATAAACTGCCGTCCTACATCAGCGCTTTGCAGGCTTCCCAGGCGCCGCCGACCTCTTCGCCTACCACGCGGTAGATGCGGCGGGTGGAATCGTAGACGAGCGGCCGCATGCGGGCGAAGTCGACGCGGCCATCTTCCTGCCTTTCTTACGCAAACGCGTCCAAATGCTTTTCGATGAGTTTGAGGAACTCGGAAATATCGCCAAAGTAATTGGGATACAGCTTCGCGAGGTTTTCCTTGGAAGCTCCTTTTGTAAGGACCAGATCACGGCTACCGTCGCGGTCGGCGCCCTCCTCTTCGAAATATCGAGAAAGGGCCGCTATGGAATCAAGCGGTGTAAGCTCGAGCGTTTGCTCGTCCGCGACGAGGTCAACGAGATAGTAGTCGGCGACATCCCTATTCGCATCGTCGGAGAGAAAGTAGACGGCGTTACTGGCGGCTTTAAGCGTTTCCTTTGCCTCAATGGCATAAGACAACTCCGGCCTCCCGTCGGCGAGACCTCGAATAGCGCTCGCGTCAATTTCTCCCTGTTCTTCTAGTTGGGCAATAAGCACAGCCGCCTTCTTGAAAAACCGTCCAGCAGGGTTATCGATCTCATTGAATTTCAACCGACTTTTCACAGCCACATCGTGCATCTCCACTGCCGTTGCCCAAGCATGTTGAAGCACCGTCCGCAGCTGAACCTCAACAAACAGCTTATGGCCGCATTTCAGATCGCAATAATGCAAGATCGCATGTTTTCCGCGATAGCCACTCGGACGAGGGTATGCAATGTAATCATGGCGCTTCGTTTTCGGAGCATCGAATGCAGGCAGGCAAGCGATCTCGCTATAGACACGCTCAAGTGTCGCTAGATCGGGCACCACCAGTCGGCATCCCGCAATGTCGTACATCGTCTGAAGATCGGAGGGAGCGTCCGGCCTTCCGAGCTTATCGACAATCGTCGGCAGCTTCTTGATTCGCCCCGCAATAAGCACGTCGGAGCCGACCGCGTTCAGGCCCTCTATATCCCCGAAGGCTCGCTGGAGCGCCTCGGCGTGAATCCCTCTCCAGTAATTCACAACCTCGAGCGCAGTCGCACGATCCTCGGAAGAAGAAAGCGGGGAAGTCAATGCCTCCCCCGCTTTTCCTACCTTGGTTTTCGAAATCCAATTTGCGCTCATGCGAACACCGGGTTGCCAGCCGGCCTCGTTTCGTAATAGGCCTTCATGCAACCGATAGCAATGGGCCTTTTCGATCGCGCATTGGGCGCTAGCCCACTGCGAGCATTAAGCCACGGAGCTTCGCTATGAGTCAATTCGCTGAGACTGGCTCCCGTCCAGTTCTTCAGGCAACCAACGACATGGTCGATCGCCGCGTATTCGTATTCTGTAAGAGCGTGCTCCAACAAAGGACCGAAAAAGCCGCGCGAAACTACGAATTCGCCTTTATGCCTCTTGAACAAATCTGGAGCCACGGGCCCATTTGCCCATGCCTCAAACTCTTCGGGGAAAAGCGGTGTTCCATGCTCAACCAGATAATACGCCTGGCTATAAAAAGTCAGCTTCTGGAGCTTCATGGTTGAAACACTTCCGAGACACTCGAGAATATACGCTGCCACGTCGACGACATGCGCCATAAAGCTCCTCCTTTCATTGGACTTTCATTCTACTCGATCAGTCAAGCGGGAATGCCACCAACCACGCCCTTTCCCTGACGCGCAAAAGGCATCGGGGGCTAAGCGCGGTGTTGCCTAAATCTCATACATCGCTTGGAAGACGTCCTCGCGTTGGATGAGAACCTGCATGGACAGGCGTTCGCCGTCGGCGGCCAGGCGCTCCTGCACGGTGTTGAAGTCGGCGACGGCAGGATCCAGCGTCACCATCATGGTCATGGAGAACATGCGGCCCTCGCCGAGAATCGTCTGGGAGATGTCATCGATGTTGGCGCCGCAGTCGGCCAGCGTCGTGGCGATGGCAGCCACCACGCCGGAGCGGTCCTTGCCGAGGACGGAGATGACGCACTTCATGGGAAACCTTCTTTCTAGTGGGGACGGAATCCTTCAACTCGCTTGCGCCCGCTTAGGCTGGCGCGGGCAGATGCTTCATGCTCGCCCGCAGCGAAACGGGCATCGCTTTAGTGGCGGAAAATCAGCGACAGCGCCTCGGAACGCGCGTCGGCGTCGGTTTCGAAGCAGCCGCGCACGGCCCGCGTGGTCGTTTTTGCGCCCGGCTTCTTCACGCCGCGCATGGACATGCACATATGCTCGGCCTCCAGCACCACGATGACGCCGGCGGGATGCAGCGCTTCCACCAGCGTGTCGGCGATCTGCCCGGTCAGGCGCTCCTGCACCTGGGGGCGCTTGGCGAAGCCGTCCACAAGCCGTGCCAGCTTCGAGATGCCGCAGATGCGGCCGTCCTCGCCGGGAATGTAGGCCACGTGCGCCTTCCCGAAAAACGGCGCCAGATGATGCTCGCACATGCTGAAGAAGGGGATGTCGCCCACCAGCACGATTTCCTCGTGGCCCTCGTCGAAGGTCACGTCGAAATGCCGCGACGGATCCTCTTCCAGGCCGCCCAGCACTTCCTCGTACATACGGGCCACGCGCGCCGGCGTCTCCCGCAGCCCCTCGCGCTCGGGATCTTCCCCGACGCCTTCCAAAATCAGACGGACGCCTGCTTCGATTTTCGCTGTATCCACGGTTGTCGTAACTCCTTGTAAACGGTTGGCGCCATGTTATCACGACGCTATGGACACACGGCAAAAGAGCGGCATAATACCTTGGCAGAAGGTTTCACGCAAGAAGGGATCGACCATGAAAAGCCTCCTGGCCGAGTTCAAAGAGTTCATCAACCGCGGCAACGTGATCGACATGGCCGTCGGCATCATCATCGGCGCGGCGTTCACCGCCATCGTCACGTCGCTGACCGACGACATCATCAACCCGCTCATCAAACTCATCACCGGGGGCAACGGCACCGATGTCGCGGGCCTCACCATCCCCGTCGCCGGCACCGAGAACGGTATCGATTTCGGCGCGTTCATCAGCGCCATCATCAACTTCCTCATTGTGGCGTGGGTCGTGTTCATGATCGTGAAGGCCTTCAACAAGATGAAGGACGGCACGGCGAAGCTGCCCTTCTTGAAAAACGCCAAGGGCGAGGAAGTCATCGAGCATGCCCCCACCTGCCCCTTCTGCTTGGAGGAGATCAACGTGGGCGCCACCCGCTGCCCCCACTGCACCGCCGAGCTGCCCGCCCCGGCCGAAGTGACCATCGAGATCGTGAAGAAATAGATCGTAGGCGAAAGTCGCTTCACGCGCGCCGAAAGCCGTCTTGAACGATGGCTTTCGGCGCGCTTTCTATTACTTGTGATAGGGCTCGCCGCGGGAGATTTTGAAGGCGCGGTAGAGCTGCTCGAGCAGCACGACGCGGGCCAAGTTGTGGGGCAGGGTGATGGGGCCGAAAGAGAACGTCTCGTCGGCGCGTGCCCGCACCGCATCGCTCACGCCGTCGGAACCGCCGATGACGAAGGCAAGCTCGCTTGCGCCGCGCAGGGCCAAATCGTCCAGGTGGCGGGAGAAGTCGACACTCGAGCGCTGCTTTCCCTCGATGGCCATGAGGATGACGTGCGCCCCCTCCGGCACCGCCGCCAGAATGCCTGCGCCCTCGCGCTCGAGGGCCGTCTCCACGCCGCCGGCGCGGGCCGGGTCGACATCGGGAATCTCCGCCACGGTCACCTTCGCGTAGGGGCGCAGCCGCTTCAAGTATTCGTCGCAGGCCGCCACCCAGAACTTCTCCTTCAGCTTGCCCACGGCAACGACGGTTATCTTCAGCATTTATATATCCAGCTCCAGGCCGACCGGGCAGTGGTCGGAGCCTTCCACGTCGTCGTAGATGCTGGCGGCCACCACATGATCGCGCAGCGCATCGCTCACGAGGAAGTAGTCGATGCGCCATCCCGCATTCGTCGACCGGGCGCGGAACCGGTAGCTCCACCAACTATAGCGGCCCGTCTCGTCCGGATGCAGCAGGCGGAAGGTGTCGGTGAAACCGGCGTCCACCAGCTCGGTGAACTTCCCGCGCTCCTCGTCGGAGAAGCCCGATGCCCCGCGGTTGGGGCCCGGGTTCTTCAGGTCGATCTCCTCGTGGGCCACGTTGAAGTCGCCGCACATCACCACCGGCTTCGGGTCGCTGGAGGCGCCGTCGGGCAGCACGCCGGCCTCAAGCCCCTTGCAGAAATCGCGGAAGGCATCGTCCCATTCCATACGGTGATCGATGCGCGCGAGCTCCATCTGGGAGTTCGGCGTGTACACGTTCACGAACCAGAACTGGGGGAACTCGCAGGCCACGATGCGTCCCTCGGCATCCAGGTACTCGTTGCCCAAACCGTGCAACACCCGCAGCGGCTCCTCGCGGGTGAACACCGCCGTGCCCGAGTAGCCCTTCTTCTCGGCGGCGCTCCAGTATTGGTGGTAGCCTGGCAGATCCAACTCCACCTGGCCCACTTGGCACTTCGTCTCCTGAATGGCGAAGATGTCCGCGTTAAAGGCGTCGAACACTTCCAGGAAGTTCTTCTTCAGCACAGCACGAATGCCGTTCACATTCCACGAAACAAATCGCATGGGACTCCTTTGTTCGCAAAAGGGCCCCAATGCGGGGCCCTTTCGGTTGATGAGATGCACGGCTTCCTAGTGCCAATCACTACCGATCAGGATGAGGAAGTCGCCGTCGTAGACGTACTCGCCGTCGGTGTTCTGCACGGCGCGGCCGCAGCCGAGGGCGTCGATGAGCTCCTCGGCGTAAACGCGCTGATCGGGCGTATCGAAGACGACCACGGTCTCCTCGTAGCTGAAGCTGTTTGCGTTGGAGGCGTCGGCGGTATACCCGAGCGGTTTGATGCGCTCGAGCGCCTCGGCGCCCACGCCGTTGATGCCGTTGCCGTTCTTGATGGTGACGATACCGGTGCGCGTCTCGCCGAAGGTCTGGCGCTGCGTGCCGTTTACGCCCTGAACGCCCTCGCTGTCGCTGGCGGCCGCCTTGCCGTCGCCAACGCTAGCGAGCACGGTGCCGTTCAACTCGTCCACCTCATCGACCTCGGTGGGGGGCAGGCCCTCGCGCACGCGGCCCATCATGGTGTTCCACGCGGCCACGTCCAGCTGCTCGTACCAGGTGTCGTTCTTGTACTCGCTGATGGTGGGCTCCATGGCCGAATAAATGTCCTTAGACGGGTCGATGCCCTGCATGGAGGTGGCCAGCGCCACGATGTCGCCCACCTTGAAGTCGGTGGTGATGTACTGGGAAAGCGCGCTAATGGTGTTGGCCATGGTGGCGGGGTCGGCCGAGAGGATCTTCTTGGCGATGGCGCCGAGCACCAAGCGCTGGTTGGCCGCGCGGTAGCGGTCGCCGTCGCCGTACTCGTCATAGGAGTGGCGCGAACGGCACAGGATGAGCGCCTCTTCGCCGGAAAGCGTCTGCTCGCCCGCATCCACATGTCCGCCGGCCTCGTCGTCGTTGATCTCCATGGGCACGTCCACTTCCACGCCGCCCAGGGCATCGACGACATCCTCGAAGCCGTCGAAGTTGATCTCGGCGTAGTGGGAGATGGGCACGCCGGCCATCTGGGAGACCGTCTTGATGGCGAGCGCCGGGCCGCCGATGGCGTAGGAGGCGTTCAGCTTCTGCAGGCCGTAGCCCTCGATCTCGATCTCAGTGTCGCGGTGCATCGACACCATGGTGACCTTCTTGTTCTGTGGATCGACCCGGGTGAGGATCATGGAGTCGGAGCGGAAGGTATCGCCAGCATACTGGGTCGATTGCTCGCGAGCAGCCGACTTGTCGGTGCCCATGAGCAGCATGTAGAAGGTGCCGCCGTCGTACTCGGCCGGCGCCTCCAAGGCTTCCACGACCTCGGGGGTGATGTCCTCGTTCATCTCCTGCTCGATACCGGAGATGTAGGCCCAAGCGGCCCCGGTGGCGCCGAGCACGCCCACGAGCACGAAGGCCAGCACGCCCAGCAGAATGCGGCGGCGTTTCTTGCGGCGACGGTCCTTGGCGTAGTCGTCGCCGGTGGCTCCGCGGGAATAGGGGTTGGGCTCGGCCATGGGCGGTAGCGCCGGCACGGCATTGGCCGCCATGCCTTCAAGGGCGGGCTGCTTGGGCAGCGGCTGGGAGTGCCGCGGGTTGTTCGAGCCGACGGGCTGCGAATGGCGGGGGTTGTTCGACCCTACCGGCTGGGAATGGCGCGGATTGTTGGTCGCCTTCCCAAGGGGCTGGGAGTTCCGGGGGTTGTTGGCGCCGACGGGCTGCGAATGCCTCGGATTGTTCGACTTTCCCACGGGCTGGGATGCGTGTTGGGCACGAGGGTTGTTCTTGCCTGGAGTTTCGGCCATCCTGGAAGGTCTCGCTTTCGTGGTTCGTGTTCCTTGGCGAGCAGAACCGCAAGCCGTGCAGCACCGCAAAACCAAGAATTGCTCAATTCGAAGTAACATTTTGGCAAAGAATTGCCGAACGGCGCAACAAAATGGGCCCCATTACCAGTGAAAAGCCATAGGAGAACGGCAGATTGCCCACAACTTCGCCACGGATGCGCCGAGCAGGAGCGTCAGCATTGAAGCGTCTCCTACGACAGGCGCTTGACCATGGAGGCGTTGGCGGCGAGCTCGGCGCCATCATCAAGAGGAGCGAGATCGGCGGCCGGGGTTCCGGTGCGCCCCGCACGGCGTTCGAGAGCGCGGGCGAGCAGCCAGTCGGCCACTTCCGGATTCTTAGAAAGCAGCGGCCCGTGGGAATAGGTGCCCACAACGTTCTTGTAGCGCGCGCCCTCCACGCGATCGTCATCGTTGTTGCCGTGGCCGCAGGAGGACACGACGCGGCCGAAGCCTTCCACGCCTTCGCCCAGGTAAGTGCGGCCGGCGTGGTTCTCGTAGCCCACCACAGGATGGGCGGCCAGGGGGGATTCCAGCACCATGTTGTCGATGAGGCGGTCGGCGGACGTGCCGGGGCGGCGCGTCTCCATGTCGATGAGGCCGAGGCCGGGCACGAGCTCGTCGCCCCACAGCCACTGGCGGCCGAGAATCTGGTAGCCGCCGCAGATGGCGAGCAGCGGGCCGTCTCCTTCCACATAGACGGCCAGCTCGTCGCGCATCGCCAGCAGCTGCTCGCTGGCAAGCTTCTGCTCGCGGTCGGGGCCGCCGCCCATGAAAACGAGGTCGACCTGGGAGAAGTCCACCGCCTCTCCGTGCTGGATGCGGCGCACTTCCACGGGGATGCCACGCCAGCGCAGGCGCTGTTCCAAGATGCGCACGTTGCCACCGTCGCCATAGAGGTTCAGCAGGTCGGGCAGCATATGGGCGATGATGACGGGGGGCTCAGGGGATTCCTCAGATGCGAGAGAGGCGGGAGTTGCGGAAGGCTCGGAGGTTGCGGGATCCTTCGGCTCCGCGCCTTCGGCGCTGCGCTCAGGATGACACGAGGTGGGAGCGGCACTCGCGCCGGCGGCCTCGGCGATCGGGGCCGGCGTCGGGGCGGGGGCGACAGCGGGTTCGGCGGCTTCCATGGCGTTCAGGGCGGCGTGCACCTGGGGGAGGGCCGTGTAGTTCGCGATGGCGTAGACGGCGGCGTCGGCCGGCAGGGTGCCCGCGGCCACAAGCGCCCCCAGGCGGGAGAAGGCGTCTTCGATGTTCTCGATCACCGCCGCCTCGATGCCGGCGTACTTCAAACGCACCGCCAGGTCGTGGGCACGGGAGCCGCCAGCGAACACCACCGTGCCCGGCTGTCCGGCAAGCTCTTCGAAATCGATATCCCAAATCCACGAGATATCATGGCCGTCGGCCACCTGGTCGTTGATGAAGAAGGCCACCATCTTGGGACCCTGGTCAGCTTCTACGATCTTCAAATTCTGATTGAAGCCCGTGGGGTTCTTCGCCAGATTCAGCAGCACGTCGCGACCGCCGAGGCGGTAACGCTGCAGGCGCCCGTTGCGCGGGTTGAAAGCATCCTGGGCCCGCTGGAAATCGGCCGTGGGAATGCCCGCCTCGCGGCAAAGGGCATAAGAGGCCACGAGATTGTAGGCGGCGTAGGGCGTCGGCTGCGGCGTGTGCACCGATTCGCAGCCGGCAGGCCCGCAGACCTCCATGGTCACGCCAGCGGGGCCGATGGCGATGTCGCGGCCGGCGAAGTCCAATGTCGGGCGCGCGAAGTCGCATTGGTCGCAGAAGTAGTCGCCGAGCTGGCCGTACTGGCGGTAATGGTAGCGCACCATGCCGTCGCATTTCTGGCACATCTGGGCGTCGGTCACGGTGTTCTGGGCCAGGCCCATGGACTCGTCCAGGCCATAGGCGACCGTGCGGTTGGGCACCTCGTCGGCAATGCGGGCGCACAGCGGGTCGTCGGCATTGTACACGAGCACGGTGTCCGGCGAGGCGGCCAACGCCCCCGCAATGGACGTTTGGATGCGGTCGATTTCGCCGCAGCGGTCGAGCTGGTCGCGGAACAGATTCAGCAGCAGCACATAGTTCGAGCGCAGGCGGGGCAGCACGTGGGCGAGCCACAGCTCGTCGCATTCGAAAACGCCCCACTGGGCAGCCGGCTGCTGCAGAAGCGCCGAGGTGATGCCCGCAGCCAGATTCGCCCCTGTGCGATTGCAGATGATAGTGCACCCGGCAGCTTCGAAGGCGTCGGCAAGCAGGTTGTTCGTCGAGGTCTTCCCGTTGGTGCCCACGGTGATGACCGAGCCTTGCGCGCACTTGCCGCGCAGCTCGTCGAGCAGCGACGGATCAATGGCGAGCGCGATCTTCCCCGGCAGATTAGCCGCAGGCCGCCTCGCCACATGACGCAGCCCCCAGGTTGAAACGGCGCCGGCCGCCTTCGCAAGCGAAAACCTCAAGCTCATGAATGCACCTCGTTGCTCTTAAGAGGAGGCGGCCGCGCTCAAGGTCACCCTAAGCGGCTTGACTGTGCTACCACACCGCGAGTTTCAAGCCACACTCCCCGTTTTTTCGATGGCGACCAGTATAGCGTTGGAGCGCCCTCCCCCGCCTCAACCCACGGCCTTTCCAGATTCAGCCGAAATGTTGAAGTGCCGAAGGGCCATTGAAGGCCGCCACTCCCGAAGGCGGCACAATTCGGCACAATTCGGCACAATTCACCTTCACCGTTGTGCGCGAAAGAGGAATTCGCAGCTCCAAATGCTTGCGCAGCATCGCCCAGTTCGCTATACTAAACAGCCGCTTCGCAAGAAGCACTCTCGCCAACGTGGCTCAGCTGGTAGAGCAACGCACTCGTAATGCGTAGGTCAGCGGTTCGAATCCGCTCGTTGGCTCCAGAACTTCCGCAGGTCAGCAGGTGAAAAGCTTGCTGACCTGTTCTCTTTTCAACGTCCAAAAACTTGCCGTGTGTGCCAATCGTGTGCCAATAGGCCCGATTAGGCGCTTTTAAGCTCCACGATGCGGCACGGCTTGGGTTCCTCGCGGAACAGCTCGCCTAGCCTGTCGGCGGCGGCGCGGTCGTTCTCCGGCACCGCGTGGGCGTACCAGTTCAGCGTCAGCGAAGCGTCGGAGTGGCCGAGCCTCGCCTGAACCGTCTTCACGTCCACGCCCTGGGCGAGAAGCTGGGTAGCCTGGGTGTGCCTCAATTCGTGGTATCGCAGATCGGGAAAGCCCGCGCCGGTGCGGAACGACCTCCACCACCGCTCGAAGTTCGCGGTGCCGAGGAAGCCGCCCGTCGCCGAGCACAGCACCGGGGAAGCCTCCCCCACGTCTATGCACAGCGTGTCCAGCGCCTCGGCCTGGAGGGCCTTCCACGCCTTGAGGTGCGCCATAGTGACCGCATCGACGGCCACGACGCGCCTCCCGGCCTCGGTCTTCGGCTCCTTCAGCGTGCCGTCGGCCTTGAGCGTCCGCACCACCGATACCAGGCCGTGGCCGAAATCGACCGCGCCCCACGTGAGCCCCAGCACCTCGCCGAGCCGCATGCCCGTGGCGATGCCCAGCCTCACGGCCAGCACGTGGCACACCTCGCGCATTCCCAGCAGATAGCCGCGATCCTCCGCGACGCCCCACGCCGCCTGGCGCCGTTCCTTGGCCGCGAGGGCATCCAGCGCCTTCCTCTCCTCGGCATCGACCGCCGCCAGCAGCCGCCGCACCTCATCGAGGGACAGCGCCCGCCGCTGCGGCTTGTCGGCCTTCGGGGCCTCCACCCGGTTGCACGGGTTGCGGCCTATGAGGTCGTAGTCCACGGCCTTCTGGAAGAACGACTTCAGCAGCACGTGGTAACCGTGAAGGGTGGTGCTCCCGCACCGGAACCCCTGGGCCTCGCGCCGCTCGCGTATGGCAGGGTAGAGGGCCTCTATCGCCCTGGCGTCCACCTTGCACAGCGGCGGGTCGCCCAGAAGCTCGCCGCACAGCTTCAGGCTCTTCTCGTCCTTCGCTATGCGGTCTTCCGATGCCCTCCCGGCGTTGCGCCGCGCCTGGCTGAACGTGGCCACGAACTCCAGGAAGCGCACCTTCCCGCCGTCCGGCCTCAAACCGTTGTCGAGTCCCCGTCGTATATCGTCGCGAACTTTGCGAGCCTCCGCCTTCGTGCCGTGCACGACGCGCGTAACTCGCTGGCGCTTGCCCGTCGCGGGGTTGTTCCCGGCCGACACCGACACGCGCCAAACGCCGCGGCGGAGTTCCTGAAGGCCGCCATCGCCTTTCGCCATATCGATTCACCTCCTTTATCTGCTCTGCGCCCGCATCTATCCCAAACGCCCTAATGGGCGGGTTTGGCCTCTTCGTATTCGTCGCTTTCAAGAATGCGGCCCACAAAAAGCCCGTCATCAGCGCAGCCGTACAGCTCGCAGGTATAAGCTCCGAACTCATTGGAAGCCCTCACGATCTCCGGACGTTCCAGCGGGACGAATCGGTCAAGGTCGTAAATCAAGGGGAAAACTCGGCTATCTATATCAATAACGAATTTTCTTCCATCGTCGGATACTCTTTCGGGGGAACCGCGCCACCAGGAAGACCGAGAGGGGTCAAGCAGCACCTTTCGCTTTTCCTCGTTATAGAATCGCCAGGAAGAGCCAACGCAAGCGGAAAATTCCGGATAATCATCCGCCCAGATTTTCCCGAAAAGAAATAGGTTTATTGCCATGAACTGCGTTGCTGTTGGAACTTGGCGCCCCTGCTCAATGCGCGCGAGAACATCCTTGTTGACCTCGCAATGAGTAAAGCGGTAAATCGTCCGAGAAAAATCCGCGATGTTTTTAATGCCCTTGCGCTTGCGCAAGTGGTGAACCATTGCCCCGTACAAAGACCAGTTAAACAGGGTGGAACTCATCCTAGCACTCCTTTCAAGTAAATTTTACTTATTTAGGTTGATTTTGAGTGTACACGTACATTACCATTATCAATCATAGGAGGTCAACCCCTAATGATTGGAGGAAGCAAAATGCAACGATTGACCATGCTACGAAAGGAAAAGGGGCTTTCCCAGCGGGCGCTCAGCCGAGAAAGCGGCGTTGACGCCAGCACGATATCGCGTGCAGAAAAGCAGGCGCTTATGTACCGCTCCCAGGCCCAGAACATCGCCGACGCCCTGGGCTGGGAAGGCGACCCTATGGAGCTGTTCGAAGAGGTGGAAGCCGCATGAGCGCCCCGGTAGTGCAGCTGCCGCCGGGCTGCAAGATCGTGGAGGCGCCCAGCGCCCCGCAAACGGCGGCGATGTTCGAGGGCTACCCCGACCTTCTGACACCTGACGATATGGCCGAGATCATCCGCCAGAGCGCGAAGACGGTGCGCAAGCTGATGAGGTCGGGCGAGATTCCCAACGCCTTCAAGATCGGGGCGTTCTGGTACGTGGCGAAGGCCGACTTCGCCGAGTTCGTGGAGAGGGGCAAGCGTGAAAGGTAGAGAAGGGGCCGACCGCGACACTTTGGCGAGCACAGCGGCCAGCCCCGCCCAGATCGGGCATTGCCATAGTAGCACAGCCGGAGGCCAGCCGAACGCCAACCGAAGCGCAACCGAAGCCCAACCAGGGACACCGACAGCATTTGCAGCAGCATATGCGCCAGCAGATGCACGGGCACATGCACGGCGCACCCGCGCCGAGATCGAGCGCGACTTGGCCATGGCAACGGCGATGCAGGGCGAGTACCGCGCGGCACGCGGGGCCGATCTTGCGGCCAAGTGCGCCGACTGGATGGACGCCAACCCCGACGCCCTATGCTACATCGAGCGCCGCGCCCTTGAGGAGGCGGGGGCCGAGCGCCGCTTCTCGGTGCGCCTCCTTCTGGAGGAGGCCCGGAGCAAGGACTTCACCGACCGCCGGGGGCGGGGCACCCGAATCAACAACGTGATAGCCCCGGCGCTCGCCCGCCGCATCGCTGACGACCACCCCGAGGTGCGCCCATACATGAGGCTGCGCCGCTCGATGGTGGACGAGATCGAGGGCTAGCCGATGCCGCCGAGACCGCCGTACGGGATGATACGCCCCGACACCGAGCGCATAGCGATAATGGCCGCTATGAACGGGCGGAGGAACGCCACGTGGCCCCACCTGTGGCCCGAGGTCGTGGGCATCGTCAAGGGTGGCGACAGCCTCCACGGTAAGGAGCTGACGGCGCTTCATGACTACCTCGTGGCCTCTGGACGGTTCGACCTCACCGCCTCAGATGTTCAGGTTGTGCAGTTCTCGCGCGACTGGGCCGCTTCCGTCCTCGGAGGCCACGACCAACGCGCATCGAGAGCCATCCGACAACTTCAGGAAATCGGTCTTCTGGAGCTTGCAGCCAAGGGCGAGAAGGGCCACGCGAGCGTCTACGCCGTCATGCCGCTACCGCCCGAGGAGCCCGACCCGCCGCCGTAGGCGTGCCCTCACAGTTCCTATAGGAAGCGTGGGGGCAAATACCCCCACAGTTTTGCGAAATGCCCCCACACTTTGCCACTTTTGCCCCCACACTTTGTTCAATTTTCCTGGGAACTCTTTCCCTAACCAGAATAAACCAGAGGGCATTAACCAGAGTTCCGAAGCCCTGCAGTGAAGGGGAGGGAACCGATACCACCGAGTCAACCTTGCTAGTGAGTAGGCGGCGAGGAAGCCACCACGAGAGAAAGGAGCCCGAATGGGCACTTACCAGAACAGCCTGGAAGCCGTTGAGAACGAGATGAAGGGCACTGTCGATGCCCTCTACAGCGCGTACCTGGGGAAGCTGGAGGACAACCGCCAGTTCCTCCCCGACCTCAAGGCAAAGCGCGACCACGAGGCCACATCTGAGTACATCGCCGCATCGACGGCGGCGAAGGAGCGGTGCCTGGCGAAGGAGGCGCCGCTGTTCGCCGACCTCCGGCGCGACGTGGAGAAGGCGCTGGCAGCCGCCCCCTCCCAGGGCCAGCTCGCCTACCTCCAGACGCTCTCCCTGCGCTCGACCCTCACCGAGTCGGACATAGTGACCGCCGCCGTCGCCGTCGCCGGGAACGCGGCAGCGGAGGCGAACGTGGCGGAGCTGGCCAAGCGCGAGGGCATCATCTCCGCGAAGGTCACGGCTCCCCCGGCCCTCCCCGACCTGCTGGCCAGCATCGACAAGTGGGAGGAGACGCGCCAGCAGCGCGTCATAAACTACCGCACCGTTCAGCAGGACGGCCAAGTGAGCGGCGAACCCGAGTTCGGCTTCATCCCCGGCGGCGGCTGGTCTAAGACCATGGAGGAGGCCGAGGGCGCCATAGAGCGGTACGGCGCAAAGTAAGCCGAGGGAACCACCCAAGGTTTGCCCAAGGCTCGCCCTCTTTGCCTTGCCCAGGTTTTGCCCAGGCCCGCCCCTCCGGGCAGACAAGGTTTTGGCAAGGTTCGCCCCCGCACTTCGCTAAGGTTTCGCCAAGGTGGCCCCTCCCCGGACACCAAAGGAGCCGCCCCCTTCGGGCGGCTCCCGCTGCGCAGCCGGAATGCTATCACAGATGGAGGTACGCGCCATGTTCAGAGATTGGACGCTCGATGAAACGCTGTTCGTGAGGGACTACGCCGGGACGGTGCCGCTCTCCGACCTCGCCCGCCACCTTCGCCGCGACGCGCGGGACGTGGCCGGGGAGTGCGCCCGCCTGGGGGTGCCGTTCGTGTACGTGGGGACGCCGCTCTTCTGGTGCGACGAGTGCGCGAGCTGGGCGCGGAGGGTGGACAAGTCGGGCCGCTGCGACAAGTGCCGCTCGCGCCACTACCTCCAGCGCATCGAGGCGAAGACCGCCGCGCTCATGGAGCGCCTTCCCCTGGAGCAGCGCGAGACTTACGCGAGGTTCGAGTCCAAGCGGGGCGGCAGGGTGCGGGACGCCCCGCCGCTCGCCCCGGACACGTCGGGAATGCCCCCGAGGGAGGCCGTCGCAGCCGCTACGGCCTATTTGGCCGACCTGAGCGACTGGGAGGCGGGAAAGGAATACCGGGCCCGCAAATCGGCCCAGAAGCGCAAGGAGCGCGCGGCACGCAAGGTGCGGGAGATGGAGCAACTATGTCAAGCCCATGAAAAAGGCGCCGCGTAATGCAGGAAGGCCCGCCGATCTGGCGGGCCTTCGCTATGGTGAGGTTCTGGGTAGGTGGCGCCCTACAGCTCAGCTAGGAGATCGTCGGCGAAATCCTCGCAGGTGTAGAGTCCTTCCTTAGTCGCAACCATAGGCTATTCGCCCCCTTTCTCGGATTCAGCAAGAAGCCTCGCATTCAGCCCCCTAAGGTTCTCGATGCAGCCCCACAGCACCTCGTCGGCCATCATGCCGCCAACGTGGCTCTGCACGTCCTGGAGCGCCCGAACCTCCGCGAGGTCGGCCAGCGCCACGGCGGTAGAGGCCACGACGCACCGGGCGGCAATGGCCATGTTCTCCAAATCGTTCTCGCGCATCGTCGCCATGGCTACTCTCCTTTCCCGAGCATCGCGGCCCGCAGGTTGTCCCGTACTCCTTCGAGCACATACGCGCACCCGAACAGCTCATCACTAGTACCCCTGCCGCCCTGGGCGCCATTGCCGGAAGTTTCGCAGCAGTCGGCAATACCCCTGAGCACTGCCTCCACCACAGCCATAGAGCTTGCGGCCTTTTCCATCTGTAAAGTAAGCTCGTCTTCCCTGTCCATCATCTGGTATCATCCCTTCAGCTTTCAAGTTCTGGAGCCTCCGGGCGTGTGCCAATCGTGTGCCAACGCGCACGAACACGAAAGAACGCGAATGACCCTAAACGACCACGATAGGGCGCTGTGCGAGCGCAGATGGATACGAGAAACCCTATCTGATCTGGTCTTTTGCCTCTCGTAATGCGTAGGTCAGCGGTTCGAATCCGCTCGTTGGCTCCAGAATTCGAAAGCGCCCCGCCCCGCCGCGGGGCGCTTTGCATATCGCGCGAGAATCGAGCCTCCATGGAACACATCGAAACCCCCACACCTCTCGCCTTCACCGAGCCCACTGCCATCGAGGTGCGGGGGGCGCGGGTGCACAACTTGAAGAACCTCTCGCTGGACGTGCCGCTGCGGCAGCTCGTGGGCATTGCGGGCGTCTCCGGCTCGGGCAAAAGCTCGCTTGCGCTGGGCGTTCTATACGCCGAGGGCAGCCGCCGCTACCTGGAGGCGCTTTCCACCTACACGCGCCGGCGCATTTCCCAGGCCGGACGCGCTACCGTGGACGAGGTGCTGCACGTGCCTGCCGCCCTCGCCCTGCGCCAGCGGCCCGGCATTCCCGGCGTCCATTCCACCTTCGGCACCTCCACGGAGCTTTTGAACTACCTGCGTCTCATGTTCTCGCGCCTCGGCTGCCACGTGTGTCCCAACGGGCATGTGAACGCGCCGACCCTGAACGTGGCGGCCGATCTGCCCATCACCTGCTCCACCTGCGGCGTGGAATTCTACGGCCCCTCCGCCGAGGATCTCGCCTTCAACAGCGGCGGCGCCTGCCCCACCTGCGGCGGCACCGGCGTTGTGCGCGACATCGACGAGTCCACGCTCATCGCCGATCCCAACCTTACCCTGGAAGAGGGCGCCGTGGCCCCCTGGCGCAACCTCATGTGGTCGCTCATGCCCCAGGTGGCCCGCGAGATGGGCGTGCGCACCGACGTGCCCTACAAGGATCTGACCGATGCCGAGAAGGACATCGTACTGCACGGCCCCATGGAAAAGCGCCACATTCTGTATGTTCCCAAGAACAAAGACCATGCCACCGAGCTGGACTTCACCTACTACAGCGCCGTGAATACCGTGAGAAACGCGCTGGCAAAGGCGAAGGACGAGAAGGGCATGGCGCGCGTGGCGAAGTTCCTGTGCGAGTCGGTGTGCCCCGACTGCCACGGCACGCGGCTGTCCGAGAAGGCGCGCACGTCCACCATCGACGGGCGCAACCTCGCCCAGGTGACGGCCTTGTCGCTGGACGAGCTGCGCGACTGGATTCCCACCGTGGCCCCGTGGCTGCCGGCGGAAATGCGCCCGATGTGCGACTCCATCACGAGCGAGACGACCGAGCCCATACAAAGGCTGGAGCAGCTGGGGCTGGGATACCTCACCCTCGATCGCGCCAGCGAGACGCTTTCGAACGGCGAACGCCAGCGCGTGGCTCTCACGCGCGCCGTGCGCAGCCGCACCACCGGCGTCCTTTACGTGCTGGACGAGCCCTCTATCGGGCTGCACCCGGCGAACATCGAGGGGCTGCTCGGGGTCATGGACGACCTTCTGGCCGACGGCAACTCCGTGGTGATGGTGGATCACGACGTGGCCGTGTTGCGCCACGCGAATCACCTCATCGAGATCGGCCCCGGTTCGGGCGCCGACGGCGGCCGCGTCATCGCCCAGGGGTCGGTGGCCAACGTGGAAGCGAACCCAGCCAGCCGCATCGGGCCGTTTTTGGCGGGAACGGCGAAGGTGCGGGTGCGCACGCCCGTCGCGCCCGAGCATCTTTTCGACGAAGGGGCCATCGCATTGGAGACCGACGCCATCCACACCGTGCATCCGTTGGAAGCGCGCATTCCGAAAGGGCGTCTGACCTGCGTGACCGGCGTATCCGGCTCGGGCAAGACGACTCTCGTGCTGGAAAGCCTCGTCGCCGGGCTGAAGGCGTCACTGGCCGGCACGACACTGCCAGGGCATGTGCTGTCCGTGGACGCGCCGGGCATCGCGCGGGTCGACCTGGTGGATGCCACGCCCATCGGCGTGAACGTGCGCTCCACCGTGGGCACCTACTCCGGCGTGCTGGACGATTTGCGCCGCGCCTTCGCCGCCCTGCCGGACGCCAAGGAGCAGGGGCTGAAAGCCGGGGCGTTCTCCTACAACACCGGATCTTTGCGCTGCCCCACCTGCGACGGCACGGGGCAGATCTCCCTGGACGTGCAGTTCCTCCCCGACGTGGACATCCCCTGCCCCGACTGCCGCGGCAGCCGCTACGGGCGGGAGGCCTACGCCATCCAAATGGCCATCGAAGGCGACGTCGAACTGTCCGCCAACGCCGAAATGGAGCGCAACGCGGCCCATGAAACAGAGACAGCTTCGGACATGACTCTTCGTAGGGACGGATCTTGGTCCGCCCTCCCAACTGCGAGTCACCGTGCTTCCGGGCAAGGGGCGACCGAGGTCGCCCCCTACGGAGGCTCATCATGTCATCCTGAGCAGGCGAAGCGAGTCGAAGGATCTCACGCCGGCGATTTCGAAAGCGTGCACACTTTATCGCTTCCCGAGGTGCTCACTCTCACCGTTGACCAGGCGCTTTCCGCGCTCGCCCACCTGAAGAAGGTGTGGGACAAGTTGCAGATCCTGCACGATTTGGGCTTGGGCTACCTCACTTTGGGCGAGGCCACGCCAGCGCTTTCCGGCGGCGAAGCCCAACGCCTGAAGCTCGCCAGCGAGATGCGCCGCAGCCAGGACGACACCCTCTTCATCTTCGACGAGCCCACCATCGGGCTGCATCCGCTGGACGTGGAAACGCTCATCGGCGTGCTGCAGAAGCTCATCGAGCACGGCGCCACCGTCGTGGTCATCGAGCACGACCTGGACATGATCGCCAACGCCGACTACGTCATCGACATGGGGCCCGGCGGTGGCGAGACCGGCGGCCGCATCGTCGCCGAGGGCACTCCGGCCCAAGTGGCCGCCAACCAGATGAGCCTCACCGGTCGCTACCTTGCGAGGGAGTTGGAAGGCTAAGGAGCTGAAGAGCGAGAGAGCGAAGGAGCGAGCGCTCGCCAGCATACCTACCTCTCGTTTTCTCTCGCCAGCTCTCTACGGAGTACCGATGCGGCAGCCGGCGTGCGCAAGACAATATGGACGAGCAGGGCAGCGAGCAGCACCTTGGCGGATAGGGCATGCAATGGGCCCCAGAAATAGTAGCCCGTCGCATAGAAGCCCAAAGAAGGCAGCAGCGTCCCCGACACCATAGCTCCCGATACGACGCAGAACGCGAGCGCGACCAGCAACGCCCCGTTGAGCACGCGCTGCGCCCAACGACCGCGGCCGCCCAGGCCTTCACCGCTCGCCACAACATGGGCAACCATGAGCACGAAGATGCCCGCCCCAAGATATTCGTGAAAGGGCACTCCCGTCAACGCCGGGTTCGCCGCCACCAAATAGAGAGCCAGCAACACAATATCGAAAATGACCTTAGGCGCCCGCATGCCGCTCCCCTTTCGACAAACGACGCGATACCACCCAAAGGCCCAGCACCAGCACTATGGGCATGAGTATCCACAGATTCAAAGACATGTCGGAGGCCTGGTGGTAGCGCCTCGCGAGCGTCTCCCACCCATGACACTCGACCGATGTGCAGCCAGCCTCGGGGCAGCGCATCTCGCTGTGCCCGTCGGGCTCGGGAACGGCGTCGTATCCGTGGCACGCACCGTTCGTGCAACCCGCTACCGGACAAGCAACGTCAGCCGTCAGGGGATGCAGCCCCGAATCCGGCGCAACCGCAAACCCCACCCCCACCGCACCGACCACGACGGCACCTACGACCGCAGCGGCCAGCAGCCTCTTTCTCGCCGACCTTTGCCCCCGCGACCGCTTAGCTTCTTTCGAACTCAAATTCACCGCGTACCCTTTCCTCTTCCTTTCCTTCCCAACAAAAGAGCCGCAAGCTGCGGGGCCTGCGGCTCTTCGAAGAGAGAGCTATCTTGTACCGGAGCAGCCGATTAGGCGGTCTTCTCCTTAAGGTGCAGGGGGAGGTACTTCAGACCCAGTAGCAGCAGGAAGCCGCCGAGGGCCACGACACCGGCCGCCACGCCGAACTCCAGGGGCGTCGGCCAGTACACGAGGCCCTGATAGCCGAACAGCGACATGCCGGACTCCCAGTTCGTGATAGTCATCTGGTTGGCCACGTCGGCGAACTCGATATTGGGAATCTGGAAACCGCCCACCAAGATCTCGCAACGCTTGCAGAACACACCGGCGATCACGAGCGCCGAGGCGAGAACCACGCCGCCCTTGGTGCGCAGCCGCGGCACGAACAGGATGACGCAGGCCAGCACCATGCAGGCGATCTGCGTCCAGAAGAACGGCGCCAAGGGGCCGGTGACCAGCACCGCCACCACATTGGCACCCTCGCCGCCGGGGAAACCGCTCGTCAGCAGATCGCAGGCGAAGAAATACAGATCGACGCAAGTGAACACCGCGAGCATCTTCGCCAGGTTCACCATGGAGGAGCGTTCGATGGTAAGACGCCCGGCCTTCTGCAGGGCGATGACCACGATGAGCACGAGCGCCGTGCCGCAATCCAGCGCTGAGGCCACGAACCACGGGCCCATCAGGGCGGTGTGCCAGAACTCGTAGGCCGCCGACAACGAGAAGATCCAAGCCGTCACCGTGTGCACGCCCACCGCCACCACCAGAGCAATGATGGAGATGACGCGGATGGCGGTGTGCGACATCTTCCCCGTATCTTCGCGCCGATAGGCCCACAGGTACACGATGGAGAGAATGAGGTAGGTGGAAAGCACGATGATGTCCCACATGAGCGGCGATGAGAGGTTGGAATAGACGAACAGCTCCCACAGGCGTAAGGGGCCGCCCAGATCCACCACCACAAAGCCGATGGCCACGCAGGTGCAGCAGATGCTCGTCCAGATGGCCACGCGCGAGATGTCCCCGAAGCCCTTCATGCCGAAGGCGTTGGGGATGGAGCTGATGATGAGGCCGCCGGCGGACAGGCCCACGAAGAACATGAACAGGGTGATGTAGAAGCCCCAGGAATCGAGGTTGCGCATGCCGGTCTGAATCATGCCGCCCGAAAGCTGCACCATCCACAGGGCAACGCCGATGACAGCCACCACCGCGCAAGCGATGATCCCCACGGTCAACCCGCGATGGGCCGCCATGCTTCCTTTCGCATCGTTCATAGCGTATCTCCCTTCCTAAACGAGATAGTAGACAGAGGGCTTGGTGCCGAATTCGGTGTGCAGCTGCGTGTACTCGCGGCTGGCCAAAAGCTTGGACACCTCGGAGTTCGGGTCATCCAGATCGCCGAAGTGGCGAGCGCGGCCGATGCAATCGGCCACACAGGCCGGCTGCTCGCCGCGGGCCACGCGCTGGGTGCAGAAGATGCACTTCTCCACGGTGTGCTTCTCGTGCTTGGCGGCATCGGCGTCGCCCAGGGCGAAGTCGGCGTAGTAGGCCGGCTCCTCCCAGTTGAACGAGCGGACGCCGGTGTAGGGGCAGGCGGCCAGGCACATGCGGCAGCCGATGCACTTGTCGTAGTCCTGGCGCACGATGCCCGTCTGCTCGTCCTTCCACGTGGCGCCCACCGGGCACACCTTGGTGCAGGCAGGGTTCTCGCAGTGCTGGCAGGCCACGGGCCAGTGCTGCATCTCGGGATTGTCCCAGGTGCCCCCGGCCGTGTCAGGCGCGTTGCCGCCCTCGGTGAGCACGCGGTTCCAGATAATGTCGTTGGGGATGTTGTTGGCCACTTTGCACACGACCGAGCAGGTCTTGCAGCCAGAGCAGCGCTTAAGGTCGATGACCATTCCGTATCTCATGGGTTCCTCCTCCTCTTATTCCTGAGATTCCGCCACCACGCCGTCCCACGGCTCAATTTCCACGAGGCAATCGTGGTAGGCGTAGGTGGGGCAGGTCCAGTCCACAATCTGCTTGCTCGTCAGGTCGTTATTGCAGCCGCTTAGGTACTGGGAGCGCTGCCAGCCGCGGTCGATATCCAGACAGCCCGGGCGAATACCGGCGCTGAAGGTGGCCTTGGCCACCGCATGGCCGCGGTCGTTGAACAGGCGCACGTAGCTGCCGTCCTCGATGCCGCGGGCCTCGGCATCCACGGGATTGATGCGCACACAGGGCTCGTTGATCTCCATCTCGCGCAGCAGCGGGTTCTGGCCGTAGTAGGAGTGCACGCGGAAGCGACGGGTGCCGGCGGTCACGATGAGCGGGTACTTCTCGGCCAGGGGGTTGGCATCGAAGCCACCGGCTGTGACGGGCCACGCCTCCATGGGCGGCTCCCAATGGGGCAGCGCGATGCTCGCGGGGTCCATGGGCTGGCCGTAGTTCTCGATGGGGCCAGGGTTCTCCTGATAGAACTGCAGCTTGCCCGTCATGGTCATGTAGGCCGGCATGGGAACAGCGCCCACGTACATCACGCCGGCTTCCTTCAGCTTGTCGGCATCGATGCCCATGGCGGCGCTCATGGCCGTGTTCACCACGTGCTTCATGCCCTCGTCGAACTCCTCTTGGAACCACTCGTCCAAGCCGAGCCCACGGCCGATGAGGTTCGCCATGTCGTAGTCGGACTTGGCCTCGAACTTCGGCTCGACGGCCTTATCGGCCCAAACCAGACAGCCGTTCATGCCAATGGGGCCGCCCACTTCCTGAATGGTGGCCGCCGGCAGCACGATATCGGAAATGTCGGCCGTATCGCACCACTCGATGTTGGCAGTCACAAGGAAATCGAACTTCTTGTACGCCTCGATGGTCTTGTTACGGTCGGGAGCTGAGTTCACGATGTTCGCACCGAAAGAGATGAGCATCTTGAGCGGTTGCTCTACCGTGACATCGGGAAGCTCCATCACCTGCTCGCCCATGTGCGCGGTCACGCCCGGGAATGTGTATTTTCCCGTGTCGAGCAGGTCGTTGAACATAAAGGTACCCAGCGACTGGACGATAGCGGGATGCTCGGTTTCCGTCTCATCGAAGCCGCTGGAATTAAGCGGGTAACTCATACGGGGCTCAGGCACCATACCGCGCATAATACGCAAAACACTCACTGCCGCAATGGTATTGAAACCGTGCCCGTAATGGTCGATGCCATAGCCTTGGAAGATGTCGGCCATGCCAGGGCGGCAAAGCAGGTCGGCGAAGGTGCGAATGGCTTCCTCGGGAACGGTGGTCACCTCGGATACCATCTCGATGGGATACTCGCTGATGCGGTCGATGAGCAGACTGTAGGCCGTATTGCAACGCTGGCCGGCGACCTCGATGCCCTTCTTGCGCAGCACGGGGTTCTGCGCCGTGGAGGCGTAGCCCATGGCATTCGTGGCCTCGTCCCATACGGCGAAGTCGTCGGCGTCGGCCGCAACGCCCTCTTCCAAGTCGCTCTTGCGCAGGAAGCGGCCGTCGGACTCCTTCACGAGGAACGGAGCGCAGGACTTCTGCTGCATGAAGGCATCATCCGTCTTGCCCTCTTCCTCGATGATCTTCGCCAAACCGAGAGCGAGCGCGGCGTCGGTGCCGGGCTGCAGCGACACGAACAAGTCGGCCTTCTGTCCGATGGTGTTCTTGTTGGGGTCGACGACGATGAGCTTGCAATCGTTGTTCTCAATCGCGTCGGCGATGTAGTGCCAGGCGTTAGGCCAGGACACGATGGGGTTATGGCCCCACACGACAAAGGTGCTCATTTGGGAGACGAGATCCATGTCGGCGCCGCCCTGATAGTAGAAGCCGCCCGCCGTGTACATGGTACCCTGCGTGAGCGCGAAGTCGGTGGTTCGGTTCTGGTGCGAGAACTGGGCCACGTTCTCCAAACGGTTGAGATTGTACATGTTGCGAGGCTCGGTGGTGCCGTAGGTGAAGGAGCACACACTGCCCAAGCCGAATTCCGCCTGGTACTCCTTGATCTTCGCGCAGATGGTGTCGATGGCCTCATCCCAGCTGATACGCTCCCACTGACCGGCGCCACGCTCGGTGCCCTCGGCGCGCTTCATGGGGTACTGGATGCGCTTCTCCTGCACGATGAGCGTGGGGATGGAGGCGCCGCGAGCGCACATGCGCTTCTGGTCGATAGGCGCGCCCTCGATCTCCTTGGCGCGCGTCAGCACCACGTTGCCGTCGCGCACTACTGCCTCCAACGGGCACCCCATGCAGGCGTTGCAGTAGGTCGTACAGATCTTCTCGTCGCTTTGGGCCGATGCCGTCTTGGGCGTCAGCGCCGCGAATCCCGCAGCCGAGGCGCTGCCCGCAACGAGCGCGGCCGTGGCCGTGGTCTTGAGGAACCCTCTTCGCGTCAGAGTTCCCGTCGTGTTCTGAACAGACTCCAAGATGTCCCCTTTCCTCGTCTCGTGTGCCCGCCGACGTTATTGACGGGCATCTTATGGCCTCATTCTGAAATCGCGCGAGGCCCAAGGGGAGAATCTTTGAGTTGTTCGCCGGGAGCTTTTGGTTTACGAAGAAGTTCGCTTAGATATGGAGACGAACCGCTGTCAGTCCTTCCAGAGGACGAAATCTTCTTTGCCGCTGAAAAACCGCAGCAAATAGGGATCGCCGAGCCCCTTCTTCGCAATGGTGCAGTAGAACCATTTCATGGGAGACTCTTCAAGGGGAATGCACACCACGTCTGGTGCAACGCGGGGAAACCTCAGATCGCGGTAGGCATAGGTGAGCGTCACCCCGGTTTGCACCATTTCGAGCCGATTGTGCAAACCCGAACGCGTGCACACAATGTTAAGCTTGACACCGCGCTCTTCGGTCGCCTCCACCAGGCGATCGTGCACATCGAATCCAGCTCCTTGAGAGGTGAAGGGACGTCCTTCCAAATCCTCGAGGCGTATGAAGCTTTTCTCAGCAAGGGGATCATCAGTACGGACGGCGATGTGGATGCGTCCCCCAATGGCCGTGTCGTAATCAAAGAGGGACTCGTTCACCACGGTGGCGATAAGACTCGCATAATCAAGATCGCCCTCAAGGATTTGTTGGCGCAGCTCCACGCAGTTTGCTTCGGTGAAGCGCATTCCCTTGGTCACGAGCTCGCCTGTCGAGGAAAAGTCGATGACCTGTCTCATCTCGCCCGAGGTCATAACGTCGCTTGCCTCCACCGATTGCCCAAAACGCACGATCCCTTGGCTCTTTAGCTTGCCGAGGTTCAACTCGGCCTCCATTTGCGCGAACGCACTCAACACCGGACGCGAGGCGCTGAACAGCAGATCGGCCGCCGACGTGGGGAAGAGCACGTTACCCCGGTTCTCGAACAGCGGCTCCCCCATTTCCTGGGCGAGCCGCGCCACCGACTTGCGCAATGCCTGCCGCGAAATGAACAGCGAGTCGGCCGCCTGCGTGAAACTGCGCATCTCATAAACTCGAGAAAAGTACTTGATCTGCTGAATGTCCACAGCCCCTCCTCGCGTCGTGACACCTCGAGCGCTCATTCAGAAACGAGTGGCTTTTAGCCACCAGCCAATACGATGGAAGGCCCGCACAAGGACGGACCTTCCATTGATGCCGGCTCGTTAAAGCTTAACATCCCAGACCATATGAGTGTTAAAACTATTTAAGCACCGTAAGCAAACGCTTCGTAGGACGGATCCTTTTTGTACTCATCTCCGCGATAGGAATTCTCCGCGTTCACGCCCGCCTTGGCTTCAATGGTCTCGTTATAGGGGATATCGTAGGACACCGTACGCTTAACGATGACCCACTTCCCATCGCGCCTCTCCCAAAGATCGTTGTAACGTACTCGTTGGTGAGCCAAGACATCACCAGGATTTGGGTTTGCGTCTTTTACGGCAGTTGCCTGTGCTTTGCCATCGGGCGAAAAAATTTGATTGATGTGCCCATAGGTGCTGGAACCAGCCGTCCCATTGTCGACGTTCACATCGATTCGCATGGCAGAGTACATGTGATGAGTCCACTTGCAACCGTTAAGATGATCGCCCAAGCAGCTATCGATGAACTGACGACCCGTCATGTTGGGGAAAATATCATAGTAATACGAACCGTAGTCAAGCAAGCTGTCTTCAGCGAAGACGCTGTAACCCAGCTCGTAGTCGATGCGATCGACAGCTTGAATATAGTTGAAAAGCTGAGCTCGAATTTCTTCGATGGACGCCAAGCGGTCAATCTCCTTTGCCAATGCCTTCAAATCCACGTCACCGGTAGACGGAAGATCATTGTTCGTGGCACAGTGTTAGCGTCGGGCGAGAATAGCCACCTAAAGTCAAACTAGTTCAGCCAAATTCCAGTCAAGCAAAAACAGCCATTGCGACGCTGCTGGCCCTACACTGGTGTACGCCAATACGCCAGAAGACAAGG